>NZ_JBSFIH010000002.1:0-439894 GCF_053597455.1 Streptomyces sp. NPDC001393 | reverse complement strand
GTAGTGAGCCCGTGAGCCCGTGAGCCCGTGAGCCCGTGAGCCCGTGAGCCCGTGAGCCCGTGAGCCCGTGAGCCCGTGAGCCCGTGAGCCCGTGAGCCCGTGAGCCGTGAGCCCGTGAGCCGTGACGGCGAGCGTGAGGCATCGCACAGTCTGTGGACGGGCGGATGCCCGGGGCGGCGGTGAGCTATCTCACGGAATTGGTGGGCAGCCCCCATGGGCTCTGGGGTCGGCTGGGTTTCTGTCTTTCGGGCTCATGCCGCGCCCGGCTGGCACTTCGGGCACCACACCGTGCCGCGGCCTGCCAGCCGGGATCGGCGCAGGTGGGTGTGGCAGCGGGGGCAGATCGGGTCGGGATCGTCGCGGTGGCCGGTGAGCCACGCACCGCGCGGTGGGACGCAGCCGGCGGTGACCGCGGAACGCAGAGTGCGCCGCATGTGGGTGTACAGCTGCCGGCGATCGCTCTCCGTCAGGTCGCCGGCCCGGGCCGCGGGGTGCAGCCCGGCACGCCACAGGATCTCGTCGGCGAGCAGATTGCCGAGACCGGCCAGGACGGACTGGTCGGTGAGCGCGGTTTTGATGTGACCGCGGCGTGCGCCGAGCGCGGCCTCGAAGTCCCCACGGCCCACGGCCAGCGCGTCGGGCCCCTGACCATCCAGCAGCCGGGCCACGTCGGAGTCGTCGTCGGCCAGCCAGAGGCCCTGGAGCTTGCGCTGGTCGCGGTAGCGGAGCTGGTGGTCGCCGCTCAGGTCGAACAGGACGCGGTCGTGAGCCTCGACGGCGTCGTCGGGACCGGCACAGAGCAGCCGGCCGGTCATGCCGAAGTGCAGCAGGAGGGTGGGGCCGCCGGTGTGGGCGAGCAGCCACTTGCCGTGCCGCTCCGGCTCGGTGAACCGCCGGCCCTCCAGCGCGTCCCGCAGCCGCCGTGCGCTCATGCCGTGCAGGACGCCCGCGTCGCGCACGTCGACGCGGCGGATCACCCTGCCCTTCGCGCAGGACACGAGCACCCTGCGGAAACCCTCGACATCCGGCAGCTCAGGCACGGCGGACGCCTCGGACGCCTCCGTACCGGCGGACGACGCTCGGCGGATTGCGGGACAGAGCCGCCTGAGCCCGCGTGAGGGCGGGAGCGGATGCGGTCGCGGACGCCGGTTTCCGCCTCAGGTCCACGGCGGCCTCCTTGCTGCGCCGGGTTGATGCCGGGCCTGTGAAGGTGCCGATGCCGACACTGGCTGGATCGCCCTTCCGGCCTTCCGCCCTTCCGAGTGCCCTGCGCGCCGCCGTTCGTACCGTTTCGTACCCTTCACTCTCCCCGCTCCGCCCGCTCGCTCTTCCTCACATGCCGGTCGACGGCTCTCTGCGCGGAGCAGGTTGTCCACAGGGCGTCATCCACAGGGCCTGACGCGTTCCGGGCACCGGCTGTACGGTCTGAACGAGTTGATGTTGGTGTCGGTGTTCGTGCCGAAGGGCGTTCGGGGGAGGCGGTCGCGGTGACCGGAACCGGTCGGGAAGTGCTGGCGGACGCGATGGACCGGGGGACGCGCCGGCTGCCGCGGGTGGGCGGGTTCGCCCAGTGGCCGCGGCAGGGTTCGCCCAAGGAGGAGGGCAAGGCGCTGCGGACAGGCGTGCCACGCAGCGCGCACCGCACGCTCGACCTGGACGCCTCCCGCCCCGACGCGGTGAGCGCGGTCATCGAGTCCAACGCCGGCCGTATAGAGCAGCTGACCCCCATCCGCGTCGGACGGATGGCCGCGACCCCCTTCGCCTTCCTGCGCGGCTCGGCCGGACTCATGGCGTACGACCTGGCCCGCACCCCCATGACCAGGATCGGCACCCAGATATGCGGAGACGCGCACGCGGCCAACTTCGGCCTGTACGGCGACCACCGCGGCGGCCTCGTCATCGATCTCAACGACTTCGACGAGACCGTGCACGGCCCCTGGGAGTGGGATCTGAAGAGGCTCGCCGCCTCTTTGGTGCTCGCCGGTCGGGAGGCCGGCGCCGACGAGGACACCTGCCGCGCGGCCGCGCAGGACGCGGTCGGCGCCTACCGCCGCACCATGCGCCTGCTCGCCAGACTGCCGGTGCTGGACGCGTGGAACGCCATCGCCGACGAGGAACTGGTCTCCCACACCGACGCCCACGACCTTCTCGGCACCCTGCAGCGGGTCTCGGAGAAGGCACGCGCCAACACCAGCGGCCGCTTCGCGGCGAAGGCGACCGAGGCGGTGGCGGACGGCGGACGTCGCTTCGTGGACGCCTCACCGGTCCTGCGCCGCATCCCGGACGCCGAGGCGGCGGCGGTCGCCGCGTCCCTGGAGGCGTACGTCGACACGCTCAGCGAGGACCGGCACCCCCTGCTCGCCCGGCACGCCGTGCACGACGTGGCCTTCCGGGTCGTCGGCACCGGCAGTGTCGGAACCCGGTCCTACGTCGTGCTGCTCCTCGACCACCGTGAGCAGCCGCTGGTCCTTCAGGTGAAGGAGGCCCGCCCCTCCGCGCTCGTCCCGCATCTGGCCACGGCCGGCTTCGAGACGCCGCAGGTGGAACACGAGGGCCGCCGGGTCGTCCTCGGCCAGAAGCGGATGCAGGTGGTCAGCGACATCCTCCTCGGCTGGACCACGGTCCGTGGCCGTCCCTTCCAGGTCCGCCAGTTCCGCAACCGCAAGGGCAGCGTCGACCCCGCCGCCCTCGCCGCCGACCAGATCGACGACTACGGCCGCATGACCGGCGCCCTGCTGGCCCGCGCCCACTCCCACGGCGCAGACCCGCGCCTGATCGCCGGCTACTGCGGCAAGAACGAGGAACTGGACGAGGCGATGGCCACCTTCGCCGTCACCTACGCCGACCGCACCGAGGCCGACCACGCCGCACTGGTCACGGGCATCCGGGCAGGGCGGATCGCGGCGGAGCTGGGCGTGTGAGGCAGGGCGGCGCTGTCCAGGGGCGGAACTGCAGCGCCCGTCAGGGGCGAGGCCGAATCGATATGCGGCTCCGGTGCGTGGGCGCGGGCAACCACCCTTGACCTTCCACGAGGGACTCGCGCCCGGCGACGGCCGCTAGCCCCACGGCAGCAGACAGCCCCACGACGGATCCGCGCCCGGCGACGGCCGTTAGCCCCACGGCGGGGCACCGCATCCCGGCCCGGGCCGAGCGCAGCGGCTACGCTGGGCGGGTGACGACCCCGGAAGCCGAACAGTCCCAGGCGCCGCGGCCCGAGGAACGGCTCGAGCAGGCCGTACGGGCCGCCGAGCAGGCGTTGATCGAGTACGAGATCGCCGTGGAGACGTTCCGCGTCGAGGTCGAGAACTTCTCCCGGCTGCATGAACAGCGGCTCGGCCCGCTCTACGCACGCATCGAGGTGCTGGACGCCGAGATCGCCGAGGCCAGGGCCGCCCGCACCGGCGACCCGGAGGACATCCGCCGCGCCGAGGAGGCCCGCGCGCGCATCCTGCCGATCCCCGGTGTGGAAGAGCTGCTGCACGGCTGGATGGACGGCCACGGCCTGTTCCCGGAGGCCGCCGCCATGCTGACCGACCAGGCCGTACGGCCCCCCGAGCGGGTACGGCCCAGCGAGGAGGCCCGCAAGCTCTACCGCGAGCTGGCCCGCAAGGCGCACCCCGACCTCGTACAGGACGAAGAGGAGCGGCAGCGGCGTGAGGAGTTCCTCACCCGCGTCAACGCGGCCTACGCCCGTGGCGACGAGACACTGCTGAAGGAACTGGCCGAGGAATGGGCGGCCGGCCCGGTGCCGCCGGAGCGGCGCCCGAGCCCGGCCGAGGAGCTGTACGCCCGCCTCGAATGGCTCGCCCAGCGCAAGGAACTGCTCACCCTCGTCGCCCGTGAACTGGAGGAGGGCGCCATCGCCGGCATGCTCCGGCTCGCCCCGGACGACCCCGACGGGCTGCTCGAGGAGATCGCCGCCCGGTTGCGCGCCGACATCGCGCAGCGGGAGGCGGAGCTGTCGGCCTTGCTGGGGAAGGCCTGAGCCGCGGCTCGTCCGTCCGGCCCCGGCGGTTCTTCGGGTAGCGTCGGGGACATGAGTTTTGGAGCTGGTGTGCCCACGGTGGAGGTCACGGACCTCAAGGACGGCGACTTCCTGCTCGACGTCCGCGAGGACGACGAGTGGCAGGCGGGCCACGCCGAGGGAGCCTTGCACATCCCCATCAGCGAGTTCGTGGCCCGCTACGGCGAGCTGACCGAGGCCGCACCGCAGGACGGCCGTGTGCACGTCATCTGCCGCTCCGGCGGCCGTTCGGCGCAGGTCACCATGTACCTGGTCCAGCAGGGCATCGACGCCGTGAACGTCGACGGCGGCATGCAGGTCTGGCAGACCGCGGGCCGCCCGGTGATCACCGACGACGGCCGGCCCGGCTTCGTCCTGTAGTCCGATCCCCGCTGTAGCCCGATCCCCGCTGCCCCGGTGGCGGGGCCGCACGGTCAGCCCAGCGGATGGGCGGCCAGCAGATCCCCGAGCCGCTCCTCGTGCGCCGCCGCCGGGCCGAGCGCCAGCTCCAGGTGCTTGGCCCAGGCGTGATACCGGTGCAGTGGGTAGTCGGTGTCGGCACCGAACCCGCCGTGCAGATGCTGTGCCGTCTGTACCACCCGGCGCACCCCCTCCGACGCCCAGATCTTCGCCACCGCGACATCCCCGGCGGCGGGCAGCGCTCCCTGCGCCCCGGAGGCGATCCGCCAGGCCGCCTGCCAGAGGGTGGCAGCCATGGCCCGCAGATCGATGTACCGGTCCGCGGCCTGCACGGCCACCGCCTGGAAGGTCGCGATCGGATACCCGAACTGCTCCCGCTTGCCGGTGTACTCGGCGGTCATCGCCAGCACCCGCTCGCCCAGCCCGAGCGCCAGCGCGCAACTGCCGGTGGTGAGGAGCAAGTGCAGCCACTCCCAGGCGCCCTCGGCCTCGATGACATCCTCCGCGGCGATCCGCACGGACGTGAGCCGCAGCTCGGCCAGCCGCTCCCCGCTGGTGGACACCTGCTCGGCGAGCACCACCCCGTCCCGCTCGCGCGGTACCAGCGCGAGCACGGTCCGCTCGGCGGCCGTGCCCTCGAGGTGCGCCGGTACGACGACGAGGTCCGCGTCGTACGCCCACGGCACCGCGGTCTGCACTCCGTCCAGCACCCAGACCGCACCGTCCCGCCGTGCGCCGACGGACAGTTCGGCAGGGTCATGGCCGGTACGGCCGTTCGCTGCGACGGTCAGAACCAGCTCACCCCGTCCGGCCCGCGCCAGCACACGGTTCGCCAACTCTGCGCCGCCGAAGGCCTGTACGGCCGCTGCCGCCGCGCTGTGCTCCAGCAGGGGCACCCGGGCGAGCACCTTGGCGGACTCCCGCAGCACCAGGCACAGCGCGATCACGTCCAGACCCGAACCGCCGTGGGCCTCGTGGAGCAGCAGGCTCAGCAGGTCCGCGTCGGCCAGCCGGGACCACAGCTCCCGGTCGAAGCCCTCGGCCACGGCACCGGTGGTGAGCGCCGGGCTGGGCACCGCGTCCGGTACCACCCCGGCGAACACCCCGCGCGCCGCTTCGGCCGCCGCCCGCTGCTCCTCGGTGAAGGTGAAGTCCACGGCCTGTCCCTTCGACGGGGTCGGTGATCTGACGGAGCGTCAAGATAGAACAGGTTCTAGGAGAAGGGAATGGCATGGGATCCCGGTGTTTCCGGTGTTCCTGGGGCCCCTCCCCCTCCCCCTCCCACCCCGCCCCTCCGCCGAATTGGCTCCCGCCGAGTCGGCTCCCGCCTAGACGGCAGACGCTGCCCTCAGCGGTCGAAGTCCAGTTCCACCTGCTCCGTCAGCGGATGCGACTGGCAGGCCAGTACATAGCCGGCTTCCGTCTCCTCCGTCTCCAGGGCGAAGTTGCGGTCCATGCGGACCTCGCCGGAGACCAGGAAGGCACGGCACGTCCCGCACACGCCGCCCTTGCAGGCGTAGGGCGCGTCGGGGCGGTTGCGCAGGACCGTCTCCAGCAACGTCTCGCCGTCGCGCACCGGCCAGGTGCCGCCTCGTCCGTCGAGCCGGGCGGTGACCGTGCTGTGCGCGGGAGCCTGAGCGGTGGTGGCCGGGGACGGGCCCGCGTCCACATGGAAGATCTCCTGGTGGATGCGCGACCGGTCCACGCCCAGCTCGCGCAGCGCCTGCTCGGCGCCCCGCACCAGCCCGTACGGCCCGCACAGGAACCAGCCCGCGACCTCGCCGACCGGCAGCAGCGCGGGCAGCAGCCCGGTGAGCCGCTCGCGGTCGAGCCGGCCGGAGGGCAGACCCGCCTGCTGCTCCTCGCGGGAGAGCACGGTCACCAGCTGAAGCCGCTCGGGATAGCGGTCCTTCAGATCGGCGACCTCCTCCAGGAACATCGTCGAGGCGGCCGTGCGGTCGCTGCGTATCAGGCAGAACCGGGCCGCCGGCTCGCGGGCCAGCAGTGTGGAGACGATGGACAGCACCGGGGTGATGCCGCTGCCGCCGACGACCGCCGCGTACAGCCCCGGTGCCGGTTCCAGGGTGAAGCGACCGGCCGGGGTCATCACCTCCAGCACATCACCGACGTTGATCTCCTTCAGCGCGTAGGCGGAGAAGGCCCCGCCCTCGACCAGCCGCACGCCCACCCGGAGGGTGTCGGGGCCCGCGCCGGCCGGGTCGGGCGCGGGGGAGCAGATCGAGTAGGTGCGCCGTATCTCGGTGCCGTCGACCTGCCGGCGCAGCGCCAGGTGCTGGCCGGGTGCGTGCCGGTACTCCTCGCGCAGTTCGGGCGGGACGGTGAAGGTGAGGGCGACGGAGTCGTCGGTGATCCGTTCGACCTCGGCCACCGGGAGCGGGTGGAAGCGTGCCATCACAACTCCTTGAAGTGGTCGAACGGTTCACGGCAGACGAGACAGCGGCGCAGTGCCTTGCACGCGGTGGAGGAGAACCTGCTGAGCAGTTCGGTGTCGGCGGAGCCGCAGTGCGGGCAGCGGACGGGCTCGGTGAGTGCGTCGTCGGTGCGGCTCGTGGCCTCGGAGGTGGTCCGGGTCGGCCCGAGAGTCAGCGGCACGGGGCCGGAGGCGGAGCGCACGCGCGGGGGAGCGATGCCGAACTCCTGGAGTTTGCGGCGCCCTTCGGGACTGATGTCGTCGGTCGTCCAGGCGGGGCTGAGCACCGTGCGGACCGTGACGTCGTGCATGCCGTGGGCGCGCAGGACTCTCTCGATGTCCACGCTCATCGCCTCGATGGCGGGGCAGCCGGTGTAGGTGGGGGTCAGGTCGACCTCGACCGTGCCGGGGCCGTGGAGATGCACCGCGCGCACCACGCCCAGCTCCTGGAGTGTGAGCACCGGCAGTTCGGGATCGGGCACCGAGCCGGCCAGCTCCAGCAGTTCTGTCTCCAGGGCGGTGGCGGTCACCATGTCGCCCCCGGGTGGCTGCGGTGCAGATGCTGCATCTCGGCGAGCATCCGGCCGAAGGGTTCGGTGTGCAGGCCCTGCCGGCCGGCGCCGGCCGACCAGGCGCCGGTGCGCGGTCCCTCGGGGAGGGTGAGCGTGGCCCGGCCGAGGACGTCCTGGACGGACTCCAGCCAGCGTGTCTCCAGGGTCGGCCAGTCGGCGTCGAGCCCTTCCACCGGCTGGAAGAGTTCGCCGGTGTACCGCCACAGTGCGTCGCAGGCGCGCTGCATCCGCTCGTGGCTGGTCTGCGTGCCGTCGCCGAGCCGCAGGGTCCACTGCTCGGCGTGGTCGCGGTGGTAGGCGACCTCCTTGACCGCCTTCGCGGCGAGCGGGGCGAACGGGCCGTCTCCGGCCGCCAGTTCGCCGTGGAGCAGGTGCTGGTAGGTGGAGAAGTAGAGCTGGCGGGCGATGGTGTGGGCGAAGTCGCCGTTCGGCTGCTCGACCAGCTGGAGGTTGCGGAAGGCCCGCTCCTCGCGCAGGTAGGCCAGTTCGTCCTCGTCGCCGGCCATGGACAGCAGTATCCGGGCCTGGCCGAGCAGGTCGAGGGCGATGTTGGCGAGGGCGACCTCCTCCTCCAGGACAGGGGCGTGCCCGGCCCACTCCCCCAGGCGGTGGGAGAGCACCAGGGCGTCGTCGCCGAGGGCGAGGGCGGCGGTCACCGGGACGGTGGCGGTCACAGGTGCTTCACTCCTTCCGGGATCTCGTAGAAGGTCGGGTGCCGGTAGGGCTTGTCGGCGGCCGGCTCGAAGAACGGGTCCTTCTCGTCGGGCGAGGACGCGGTGATGGCGGTGGCCGGGACGACCCAGATCGACACGCCCTCGCCGCGGCGGGTGTACAGATCGCGGGCGTTGCGCAGGGCGAGTTCCGCGTCGGGGGCGTGCAGGCTGCCGGCGTGGGTGTGGGAGAGGCCGCGCCGGGAGCGCACGAAGACCTCCCACAGGGGCCAGTCGGTGGTGCTCATGCTCGCTCCGCTTCTGTTTCGTGGCCTGTCTCGTGTGCCGTCGCGTTGGTGCCGCTGGTGTCGCTAGTGCTGGTGGTGCCGCTGGTGCGCTTGGCCGCGAAGGCGGCGGCCGCTTCCCGTACCCATGTGCCCTCGTCGTGGGCGCGCCTGCGCTGGGTGATCCGCTGTTCGTTGCACGGGCCGTTGCCCTTGAGGACGTCCCAGAACTCGGTCCAGTCGATCGGGCCGAAGTCGTAGTGCCCGCGTTCCTCGTTCCACCGCAGGTCGGCGTCGGGGAGGGTGAGGCCCAGGGACTCGGCCTGGGGGACGCAGATGTCGACGAAGCGCTGACGCAGCTCGTCGTTGGAGTGACGCTTGATCTTCCACTCCATCGACTGCGCGGAGTGCTGGGACTCGTCGTCGGGCGGGCCGAACATCATCAGCGAGGGCCACCACCAGCGGTTGACCGCGTCCTGCGCCATCGCGTGCTGCTCGGGTGTGCCCTTGCTGAGGGCCAGCAGCAGTTCGTAGCCCTGACGCTGGTGGAAGGACTCCTCCTTGCAGATCCGCACCATGGCGCGGGCGTAGGGGCCGTAGGAGCAGCGGCACAGCGGTACCTGGTTGGTGATCGCGGCGCCGTCCACGAGCCAGCCGATCGCGCCGACGTCGGCCCAGGTCAGGGTCGGGTAGTTGAAGATCGAGGAGTACTTCTGGCGGCCGCTGTGGAGCTTGTCGAGCAGTTCGTCACGGCTGGTGCCGAGGGTCTCGGCCGCGCTGTACAGATACAGGCCGTGGCCGGCCTCGTCCTGGACCTTGGCCATGAGGATGGCCTTGCGGCGCAGGGAGGGCGCGCGAGTGATCCAGTTGGCCTCCGGCTGCATGCCGATGATCTCGGAGTGCGCGTGCTGGGCGATCTGCCGGACCAGGGTGGCGCGGTAGGCGTCGGGCATCCAGTCGCGCGGTTCGATGCGTTCGTCGGCGGCGACGGCCGCGTCGAAGGCGTGCTGGTAGGCCGCCGTGCCGACGGTGTCCGGTGCGCCGTCCGCCTCTGTGCGGGCCGTGCGCTGCGCGGCTGCTGTGGCCATGCGCTCCCCCTGACTTCGGGCTCTGCGGTGAACTGTCCCGACCGATCGTTCGGTCCGTGCGTAGTCAATGGTGTGCCGGGCCGCCGTGGGGTGTCAACCGCTGTGGAAAACTCCGGCGGGCAGCCTGTGGACAACGGGCGGGAGGTCGGGGTAGGGCGGAGTGTCGGGCCGTGCCGCGTGGCGAGGACCACGGCCGCGGCCCCCACCCGGGGCTGCGCCCGGCGGTCAGGGCTGAGTACCGTTCCGTGCTGACGCCGAGGAGTGGCGTACGTGGACGGTGGGGCACTCGTGGCGGGCGCCGCATCACTGAGCTGGACCACTGGACCGAACGACTTGACCGAAACGGGGGACGGGGCGGAATGGACGCGTACGACGAGGACCCGGGGGCCCGACCCGACCCCGGCGGGTCGGCCCGGGCGCGTCTGCCCGAGGGCTCCCGGACCGGCGTGGGCTCCTCGAGCGACATGGAATCCTCGACCGACGCGGAGCCCCGAGCCGGTGTCGGCCGCTCGGCCGATGCGGATGGCCGGGCCGACGCCGGTTCCGAGGCGGGCAGGGATCTGCGGGTCGACGCGGACTCCCGGGCGGGCGCTGGTTCCCGGGCGGCAGCGGCTGCGGCCAGCGGCGCGGGTTCCGTGACCGACGGGGCCGCCGCCACGGCGCCGCCCACCGCGCCCCGTACCGGCGTGGCCGCCCTCTCCCCCCGCTACCAGGTCGCCGCGGCGCTGGCGCTCGCGGTGGTCGGTGTCGCCGCCTGTGTCCATCTGCTGATGGTGTTCCTCAGCCTTGCCCCCGCGAACACCGTGTCCAAGCAGCACGGCAAGGCCGTCGAGGAATGGGTGTACCCGGAGTTCGAGCAGAACTGGAAGCTGTTCGCGCCCAACCCGCTGCAGCAGAACATCGCCGTCCAGGTGCGTGCCGTGGAGCGCGTGAGGGACGGCGGGCTGCGCACCACCGGGTGGACCGACCTGTCCGCCCAGGACGGCGCCGCCATCGACGGCAACCTGGTGCCGAGCCACACCCAGCAGAACGAGCTCCGCCGCGCCTGGGACTTCTTCACCGCCACGCACAGCGCCGACAACCGGGCCGTGGGCATGCGCGGCTCGCTCTCCGAGCAGTACCTGCGCCGAATCGTGGTGATGCGCCTGTACCGGACCTATCCGGCCGACCGCGACGGCGTGATCCAGCGCGTGCAGATCCGGTCCAGCACCACCAATGTGCAGCCGCCCGAGTGGAGTCGTGAGCGCGTGTCCGACAAGCCTGTCTACCGCGTGCTGCCCTGGTGGAACGTGACGGCCGACGAGGCAGCGGGAGGTGTGCGGTGAACAGGCTCTCCCTGACTGTCTCGTGCGGTATCGCCAGGGTCACCGAGTCGGCTCTCGGGCCGTACCAGAGCGCGGTGATCCGCATAGGGTTCGCCGGGACCTGGCTGCTGTTCCTGCTGCGCGAGTTCCCGCACCGCCAGGAGCTGTACGGCCCGACCGGGCCCTGGGGCTGGAACCTCGCCAAGGAGCTGGCCGCCGACAACCACGCGTTCACGGCCCTGCTGTGGTCCGACGGACAGCTGTGGTTCGAGTGCTTCTACCTGCTGGCGATACTCGCCAGCGCGGCGCTGATGCTCGGCTGGCGCACCCGCACGGCGTCCGTGCTGTTCATGGTGGGCGTGCTGTCGCTGCAGAACCGCAGCGTCTTCGTCGGTGACGGCGGCGACAACGTCCTGCACCTGATGTCCTTCTACCTCGTGTTCACGCGCTGCGGACAGGTGTGGTCCCTGGACGCGCGGCGCGCGGCACGCGCGCGTGGGGAACGGATGCCCGTCGACCGGGTCGGGGCGGTCCTGTGGGCGGTGTTCGGCCTGGCGCTGCTCATGGCGACGTTCACCGGTCGGTTCGACAACGGCTGGCTGATCCCCGCGCTGCTGTGGACGGCCTGGATGGTGCTCGGCCTGTGGTGGGCCGTCGGCCGCTGGGCGAAGTCGCAGCAGCCGCGGATCCTGCTGGACGTCGTCGCCAACGTCCTGCACAACGGCGCCCTGTTCGTGATCATGGCGGAGGCCTGCCTGATCTACGCGACGGCCGGCTGGTACAAGATCCAGGGCTCGCGCTGGCAGGACGGCACCGCCGTCTACTACCCGCTCCACCTGGACTACTTCTCGCCCTGGCCGGGCCTCGCCGACCTGATGTCCTCCAGCGGCACGATCATGATGCTCGTCGCCTACGGCACGGTCATGGTGCAGGTCGCCTTCCCGTTCACCCTGTTCAACCGGCGGGTGAAGAACGTCCTGCTGGTGCTGATGATGACCGAGCACGCGGTGATCGCGGTCGTGCTCGGCCTGCCGTTCTTCTCGATGGCGATGATCACCGCGGACGCGGTCTTCCTGCCGACGCCGTTCCTGCGCCGGGTGGGTGCGCTGGTGGCACGCGCGCGGGGGCGGCTCGTCCGGCATGACGCCCCTACGGTGCCCGCGCCCCGCGCCCCTGAAGAGAGCCCCGCGGAGAGCACCCAGGGCCGGTGGGGCTCCCCCCACGCGAGCGTGGCCGAGCGTGGGGGAGGGTCCACCGCATGACCGACCCGCTGACCCGCTGGCGCGAGTGCGCCGATGGCGCCGTGCTGCTCGACGGCTTCCACGCGCTCAAGCACGCGCTGCGCTTCGGGGCCGAGATCCCGGTGGCGGTCACCACCGACCGGCAGGCGGCGCTGGCTCTCGCCGGGGAACTGGCCGGGGACGTGCGCGACGCGCTCGATGCGTTGCTGTCGCAGGTGCCCGCGCCGACGTACGCCTCGCTCGTGCCGCGGCCCCACCCGACCGGCGTGGCCGCGCTCGCCGTACGGCCGTCCCGTCAGGCCAACCTGCGCAGGCTCGCCGAGATGCCCCGCACCGCGCCCGTCGTCGTCCTGGACAACCCGCGCAACCTGGGCAACGCCGGTGCCGTGATCCGGCTGGCCGCCGGTTTCGGGGCGACCGGCGTGATCACCACGGGCACTCTGGACCCCTGGCATCCCACGGTGGTGCGCGGCGGCGCCGGCCTGCACTTCGCGACGGCCGTGGAGCGGCTGGACGTCGACGAGCTGCCGCCGGGGCCGGTGTTCGCGCTGGACCCCGAGGGCGACGACATCCGGGGCGTGCAGCTCCCGGACGACGCCGTTCTCGCCTTCGGCTCCGAGCGCAGCGGGCTGTCGGCCGAGCTGCGCGCGCGTGCCGACCAGCTGCTGCGGCTGCCGATGCGCCCCCAGGTCTCCAGCTACAACCTTGCCACCAGCGTGGCGATGACGCTGTACCACTGGAGCGCGACCGGGGGCGCGCTTCCGGCTTCCTAGGCCTCCCGGCGCACCTCGACCACCCGGAACCGGTTGGCGACGAACGCCCCGTCGCACAGCGCGGCGTTGGCCGCCGGGTTGCCGCCGGAGCCGTGGAAGTCGGAGAACGCGGCGGTCTGGTTCACGTACACCCCGCCGGTCAGGTTGAGCGACAGCTGGGCCGCCTCCTCCAGGCACACCTCCTCGATCGACCGCTCCACCTCGCTGTCGGTGGTGTAGGCGCCGACCGTCATCGCGCCCTTCTCGCGGACCGTGCGGCGCAGCAGCTCCACCGCGTCGTTCACCGAGTCGACGGCGACGGCGAAGGAGACGGGGCCGAAGCACTCGCTCATGTAGGCGGCCTCGTCGTCCGGCTTGGCGCCGTCCAGCTTGACGATGACCGGGGTGCGCACGACCGCGCCCGGGAAGTCCGGGTTGCTGATCTCCTGGGAGGCGAGGGCCACTTCGCCGAGGCCGGCGGCGGCTTCCAGACGCGCCTTGACGTCCGGGTTGACGATCGCGCCCAGCAGGGCGTTGGCGCGGGCGTCGTCGCCGAGGAGGCCGTCGACCGCGCGGGCGAGGTCGGCGGTGACCTCGTCGAAGGTCTTCGGGCCCTCGTCGGTGTGGATGCCGTCCCGGGGGATGAGCAGGTTCTGCGGGGTGGTGCACATCTGGCCGCTGTACAGGGACAGGGAGAACGCCAGGTTGGACAGCATGCCCTTGTAGTCGCCGGTGGAGTGCACGATCACCGTGTTGACGCCGGCCTTCTCGGTGTAGACCTGCGCCTGGCGGGCATGGGCCTCCAGCCAGTCACCGAAGGACGTCGACCCGGTGTAGTCGATGATCCGGACCTCGGGGCGGGTGGCGAGGGTCTTGGCGATGCCTTCGCCGGGGCGCTCGGCGGCCAGTGCCACCAGGTTCGGGTCGAAGCCCGTCTCGGCGAGCACCTGGCGCGCGATCTGCACGGTGAGCGCGAGCGGCAGCACCGCGCGCGGGTGGGGCTTGACCAGGACCGCGTTGCCGGTGGCGAGGGAGGCGAACAGGCCCGGGTAGCCGTTCCACGTCGGGAAGGTGTTGCAGCCGATGAGCAGGGCGATGCCCCGCGGGACCGGCGTGAACCGCTTGGTGAGGGCCAGCGGGTCACGCTTGCCCTGCGGCTTGGTCCACTCGGCCGTCTCGGGCGTGCGGATCTGCTCCGCGTACGCGTACGCCACCGCTTCCAGGCCGCGGTCCTGGGCGTGCGGGCCGCCGGCCTGGAACGCCATCATGAAGGCCTGGCCGCTGGTGTGCATGACGGCGTGCGCGAACTGGTGCGTGCGGTCGCTGATGCGCTTGAGGATCTCCAGGCAGACCATGGCCCGGATCTCCGGACCCGCCTCCCGCCAGGCGCGCTGCCCGGCCTTCATCGCAGGCAGCAGCACGTCGATGTCCGCGTGCGGGTAGGTCACGCCCAGCTCGATGCCGTACGGGGAGACCTCGCCGCCCACCCAGTCGTCGGTGCCCGGCTGGTCGGCGAAGTCGAGGCGGTTGCCCAGCAGGGCGTCGAAGGCGGCCTTGCCCGTCGCCGCGTCCAGGCTGCCGTTCTCGCCGTAGGCCTTCGGATGCTCGGGGTGCGGGGACCAGTACGCGCGCGTGCGGATCGCTTCCAGCGCCTGGTCAAGGGTGGGCCGGTGCTTGGCGATCAGCTCGTCGGTGGTCAGTTCGGCGGTGGCCATGCGGGACCAACTCCTCGTCTGTGGAACTCTTCGTCGAGTTCGTCGACCTGGCGGAAAGAGCAGCGGGATCGGACGGTCAGAGCTAGAGTAACCGAACGATCGGTCGGGACAAGGGGGCCTGCCGCATCTGTGGAAAACGCCGTGCGGGAGGATCGCGCACATGACAGCACTCGACCTCAGCAGCCCTGTGGCCGTCGTCGGCACCGGCACCATGGGCCAGGGCATCGCCCAGGTCGCTCTGGTCGCCGGCCACCCCGTGCGGCTGTACGACGCCGCAGCCGGGCGTGCCCGGGACGCGGCCGCGGCGATCGGCGCCCGCCTCGACCGGCTCGTGGAGAAGGGCCGGCTCGCCGCCGCCGACCGGGACGCGGCCCGTGCCCGCCTCAACCCCGCCCAGAGCCTCGCGGAGCTGGCGGACTGCACGCTGGTCGTCGAGGCCGTCCTGGAGCGGCTGGACGTCAAACAGCAGCTCTTCGGCGAGCTGGAGGACATCGTCGCCGAGGACTGCCTGCTCGCCACCAACACGTCCTCGCTGTCGGTGACGGCCATCGGCGGTGCCCTGCGCCAGCCCGGCCGCTTCGTGGGCCTGCACTTCTTCAATCCGGCCCCGCTGATGCCCCTGGTCGAGGTCGTCTCCGGGTTCGCGACCGACGTCACGTCGGCCACGCGCGCGTACGAGACCGCCCGCGCCTGGGGCAAGACCCCGGTGGCCTGCGCCGACACCCCGGGTTTCATCGTCAACCGGATCGCCCGGCCGTTCTACGCCGAGGCCTTCGCCGTCTACGAGGCTCAGGCCGCCGACCCGGCCACCATCGACGCGATCCTGCGCGAGTCCGGCGGGTTCAGGATGGGTGCCTTCGAGCTGACCGACCTGATCGGGCAGGACGTCAACGAGTCCGTCACCCACTCGGTGTGGCAGTCCTTCTTCCAGGACGTGCGCTTCACCCCGTCCCTGGCCCAGCGCCGCCTGGTGGAGTCCGGCCGGCTCGGCCGCAAGACGGGACACGGCTGGTACGACCACACCGAGGACGCCGAGCGGCCCGAGCCGCACACCGCCGACAAGGAGCAGCCGCCCGCCTACGTCGTCGCCGAGGGCGGTCTCGGCCCCGCGGCCGAGCTGCTCGCGCTGATCCGCGAGGCGGGCATCCAGGTCCGCGAGGAGGACGAGGACAACGGCACCCGCCTGGTGCTGCCCAGCGGCGGCCAACTGGTGCTCGCCGACGGCCAGACCTCAGTGGAGTTCCGCGACGTCGTCTACTTCGACCTCGCCCTCGACTACCGCACCGCCACCCGCGTGGCCCTGTCCGCCTCCCAGGACACCTCGCCGCAGACCCTCGCCGAGGCCACCGGCCTCTTCCAGGCCCTCGGCAAGGACGTCAGCGTCATCGGCGACGTCCCCGGCATGATCGTCGCGCGCACGGTCGCCCGGATCATCGACCTCGCGCACGACGCCGTCGCCAAGGGCGTCGCCACCCAGGAGGACATCGACACGGCGATGCGCCTCGGGGTGAACTATCCCCTCGGCCCGTTCGAGTGGGACCGCAGGCTCGGCCGCGAGTTCGCCTTCGACGTCCTGGACGAGATGCACGAGCGCGACCCCTCCGGACGCTACGCGCCCTCCCTCGCCCTCTACCGCCACGCGTACGCCATCGACGACAAGCGGGAGGGCCGGTCATGACCACGGCCAAGCGCGACACCTACACCCCCGAGACGCTGCTCTCCGTGGCCGTCCGGGTGTTCAACGAGCGCGGATACGACGGCACTTCCATGGAGCACCTGTCCAAGGCGGCCGGGATCTCCAAGTCGTCGATCTACCACCACGTCAGCGGCAAGGAGGAACTGCTGCGCCGGGCCGTCAGCCGCGCCCTGGACGGCCTGTTCGCCATCCTGGACGAGGAGCACGCGCGCGTGGGGCGGCCCGTCGACCGGCTGGAGCACGTCGTACGGCGCATGGTCGAGGTGCTCATAGGCGAGCTGCCGTACGTGACGCTGCTGCTGCGGGTGCGCGGCAACACCGCCACCGAGCGGTGGGCGCTGGAGCGGCGGCGCGACTTCGACCACCGGGTCGCGGAACTGCTGAAGGCCGCGGCGGCCGACGGGGACGTACGCGGTGACATCGAGGTCAGGCTGGCCACCCGGCTGGTCTTCGGAATGATCAACTCGATCGTGGAGTGGTACCGGCCGGACCCGCGCGGTGTCGGTGAACGCGAGGTCGCCGACGCCGTGAGCCAGCTGGTCTTTGCGGGCCTCAAGCAGAGCTGAGCCGGTCTCCCCTGCTCACGCCTCCGGCGCACTCCCTTCCTTACGCCTCCGGCACACCCCCCGCCTTACGCCTCCGGCACACCCCCCGCCTTACGCCTCCGGCTCCAGGTCCTCCTCCTCGAACACCAGCAGCGTGCGGGTGCTGAGCACCTCGGGGATCGCCTGGAGCCGGGTGAGGACCAGCTCGCGCAGCGCCCGGTTGTCGGGCGTGTGCACCAGCAGCAACACGTCGAAGTCGCCGCCCACCAGCGCGATGTGGGAAGCGCCGGGCAGCTGCCTGAGCTGCTCGCGGACCGTGCGCCAGGTGTTCTGCACGATCTTCAGCGTGACGTACGCCGACGTGCCGTGCCCCGCCCGCTCGTGGTCCACGCGCGCGCTGAAGCCCCGGATCACCCCGTCCTCGACGAGCCGGTTGATGCGCGCGTAGGCGTTGGCGCGCGAGACGTGAACGCGTTCGGCGACGGACCGTATCGAGGCGCGGCCGTCCGCCTGGAGAATCTTCAGGATGTCCTGATCGATGGCGTCGAGCGGGCGTGGCGGCGGCAGCGGGGCGCCGTCCTGCGGGCGTGGGGGCGCGAGCGCGGGGCCGTCCTGCGGTCCGTCGGCCATTTGTTCAGATGCCATTGCCCCCCGCTCCCTCGCCGTGGACGTCCTGCGTTCATTCCAGGCTGTGGAGAACCGTTTGTCCACAGCCTGGAGGTGCCTGTAGCCAAAATGTGCCGACGACCGAACAATCGGTTGGTGAGGCGCCTCACAGCCGACGCGCCTCCCGTAGCCGCTCCCACGAGGAGGTGCCGTCATGACGGTCATGGAGCAGCGGGGCGCGTACCGGCCATCGCCGCCGCCCGCCTGGCAGCCCCGTATGGACCCCGCGCCGCTGCTGCCCGACGCCGAGCCCTACCGCGTCCTCGGCACCGAGGCGGCCGCCAAGGCCGACCCGGACCTGCTGCGCCGGCTCTACGTCCAGCTGGTGCGCGGCCGCCGCTACAACACGCAGGCCACCGCGCTCACCAAGCAGGGCCGCCTCGCCGTCTACCCCTCCAGCACCGGCCAGGAGGCCTGCGAGGTCGCCGCCGCCCTGGCCCTCGAAGAGCGGGACTGGCTCTTCCCCAGCTACCGCGACACCCTCGCCGTCGTCGCCCGGGGCGTGGACCCCGTCGAGGCCCTCACCCTGCTGCGCGGCGACTGGCACAGCGGCTACGACCCCTACTCCCACCGGGTCGCCCCCCTCAGCACCCCGCTGGCCACCCAGCTGCCGCACGCCGTCGGCCTCGCCCACGCCGCCCGCCTCAAGGGCGACGACGTGGTCGCGCTCGCCCTGGTCGGCGACGGCGGCACCAGCGAGGGCGACTTCCACGAGGCGCTGAACTTCGCCGCCGTCTGGCAGGCGCCGGTCGTCTTCCTCGTGCAGAACAACGGCTTCGCCATCTCCGTCCCGCTCGCCAAGCAGACCGCCGCGCCCTCCCTGGCCCACAAGGCCGTCGGGTACGGCATGCCGGGCCGGCTGGTCGACGGCAATGACGCGGCGGCCGTCCACGAAGTCCTCAGCGACGCCGTACGGCACGCGCGCGCGGGCGGCGGACCGACTCTCGTGGAAGCGGTGACCTACCGGATCGACGCTCACACCAACGCCGACGACGCCACCCGCTACCGCGGTGACGCCGAGGTCGAGGCCTGGCGCGCCCACGACCCGATCGAGCTGCTGGAGCAGGAGCTGACCGCCCGCGGCCTGCTCGACGAAGCCGGCATGGAGGCGGCCAGGAAGGACGCCGAAGCGATGGCCGCCTCCCTGCGCGAACGCATGAACCGCGACCCCGAACTGGACCCCATGGCCCTCTTCGACCACGTCTACGCCGAGACCACCGCCCAGCTGCGCGAACAGCGCGCTCTCCTCAGGGCCGAGCTGGAAGCCGAGCAGGAGCAGCACGGCGAGCAGGAAGGCGGCGTCCGATGACCACCGTCGCCGTCAAGCCCGCCACCATGGCGCAGGCCCTCACGCGCGCGATGCGCGACGCCATGGCCGCCGACCCGGCCGTGCACGTCATGGGCGAGGACGTCGGCACCCTCGGCGGAGTCTTCCGGGTCACCGACGGCCTCGCCAAGGAGTTCGGCGAGGACCGCTGCACCGACACCCCGCTCGCCGAGGCCGGCATCCTCGGCACCGCCGTCGGCATGGCCATGTACGGCCTGCGCCCGGTGGTGGAGATGCAGTTCGACGCCTTCGCCTACCCGGCGTTCGAGCAGCTCATCAGCCATGTCTCGCGGATGCGCAACCGCACGCGCGGCCGGATGCCTCTGCCCATCACCGTCCGCGTCCCCTACGGCGGCGGCATCGGCGGCGTCGAGCACCACAGCGACTCCTCCGAGGCCTACTACATGGCCACGCCGGGACTGCACGTGGTCACGCCGGCGACCGTGGCCGACGCCTACGGCCTGCTGCGCCAGGCCATCGCCTCCGACGACCCGGTCGTCTTCCTGGAACCCAAGCGGCTGTACTGGTCGAAGGACTCCTGGAACCCCGAGCACCCCACAGACGTGGAGCCCATCGGCCGCGCGGTGGTGCGCCGGCCGGGCCGCAGCGCCACGCTGATCACCTACGGCCCCTCCCTGCCGGTCTGCCTGGAGGCCGCGGAGGCCGCGCAGGCCGAGGGCTGGGACCTGGAAGTGATCGACCTGCGCTCGCTGGTGCCGTTCGACGACGAGACGGTCTGCGCGGCCGTACGGCGCACCGGACGCGCGGTCGTCGTGCACGAGTCCACCGGCTTCGGCGGGCCGGGCGGCGAGATCGCGGCCCGGATCACCGAGCGCTGCTTCCACCACCTGGAGGCGCCGGTGCTGCGCGTGGCCGGCTTCGACATCCCCTACCCGCCGCCCATGCTGGAGCGGCACCACCTGCCCGGCGTCGACCGCATCCTGGACGCTGTGGCCCGGCTGCAGTGGGAGGCCGAGGGCTGATGGCACAGGTGCTGGAGTTCAAGCTCCCCGACCTCGGCGAGGGACTCACCGAGGCGGAGATCGTCCGCTGGCTGGTCCAGGTCGGTGACGTCGTCGCCGTCGACCAGCCGGTCGTCGAGGTCGAGACGGCCAAGGCGATGGTCGAGGTGCCCTGCCCGTACGGCGGTGTGGTGACCGCCCGTTTCGGCGAAGAGGGCACCGAACTGCCGGTCGGCGCACCGCTGCTGACGGTGGCGGTGGGACCGCAGGCCCCGGCGGGGGACAGCGAGGGGTCGGGCAACGTCCTGGTCGGATACGGCACCTCGGAAGCTCCGGTCCGGCGCCGGAGGGTGCGGCCCACGCCGTTGGCGACGGGTGCCGCGAACGGCAGGACCGGCGCGGACGGTGCACGGACCAGCGGCGCGGCCTCTGGCACGGGCCCGGACGCGCGCCGGAGTCCGGCCGCGGCTTCCGGGGCGGCACGAGCGGACGGAACGGCCGCCCGCAACGGCACGGCGCCCACGGGGACGGCCCACGCGCGTGTGGATGCGCTCCACGCCGAGGGGCCGGTGCCCGTGATCTCCCCCCTGGTCCGCCGGCTGGCCCGCGAGGGCGGTGTGAACCTGCGGCAGCTGGCCGGCTCGGGCCCGGACGGGCTGATCCTGCGGGCGGACGTCGAGGACGCGCTGCGGGCCAGGGCGGCCGTCGGCAGCCGTACGGCCGAGGCGCCCGCCGCGGCGGCCCCCGCCGCCGCCCCGTCGGCACCCGCCGCCGTTTCGGCCACGCGCGCCGCGGGCACCCGCATCCCCCTGAAGGGTGTGCGCGGCGCGGTCGCCGACAAGCTCTCCCGCAGCCGCCGGGAGATCCCGGACGCCACCTGCTGGGTCGACGCCGACGCGACCGAGCTCATGCGCGCGCGAGCCGCGATGAACGCGGCCGGCGGGCCGAAGATCTCCCTGCTCGCGCTGCTCGCCCGCATCTGCACGGCCGCGCTCGCCCGGTTCCCGGAGCTGAACTCCTACGTCGACACCGAGGCCCGCGAGGTCGTCCAGCTCGACCAGGTCCACCTCGGGTTCGCCGCGCAGACCGAACGCGGGCTCGTCGTGCCGGTCGTCCGGGACGCCCACGCGCGCGACGCCGAGGCGCTGACCGCCGAGTTCGCCCGCCTCACCGAGGCCGCCCGCAGCGGGACCCTCACGCCCGCGGAACTCACGGGCGGAACCTTCACGTTGAACAACTACGGCGTCTTCGGCGTCGACGGCTCCACGCCGATCATCAACCACCCCGAGGCGGCCATGCTCGGCGTCGGCCGGATCGTCCTCAAGCCCTGGGTGCACGAAGGCGAGCTGGCCGTGCGTCAGGTCGTGCAGCTCTCGCTCACCTTCGACCACCGGGTGTGCGACGGCGGCACGGCGGGCGGCTTCCTGCGGTACGTCGCGGACTGCGTGGAACAGCCGGCGGTGCTCCTGCGCACCCTGTGACGCAAGCGGGGCTCGGAAGGAGGGCCCCGCGGAAGACACAAGCGGCGCCCCTCGGGACATACTCGGGGGGTGACCGACAACGCTCCCGCCGCTCCCGGGACGCCCGTGCCGTACGACGCCGTCGTGCTGGCCGGCGGCGCCGCCCGGCGGCTCGGCGGGGCCGACAAGCCCGGTCTGCGGGTCGGGGGCCGGTCGCTGCTCGACCGGGTGCTCGCGGCCTGCGCGGACGCCCGGACGACCGTCGTGGTGGCCGGCCGACGGCCCACCGCGCGGCCGGTGCGCTGGGCGCGCGAGGAGCCGCCCGGCGCCGGACCGGTCGCCGCGCTGGAAGCCGGCCTGCGGCTCACCACCGCCGAACACGCGGTCGTCCTCTCCGCCGACCTGCCCTTCCTCACACCGGCCACGCTGCGCCACCTGCTGACCGCCCTCGGCGACACCGGCGCCGACGGGGCGCTGCTCACCGACGCCGACGGCCGTGACCAGCCGCTCGTGGCCGCCTATCGCACCGCCGCGCTCCGCCGCGAGCTGGCCGCCCTCACGACCGGACCCGACGGCCTGACCGGACTGCCCCTGCGCCGGCTGACCGGCGCCCTCAGCCTCACCCGCGTCCCGGACCCGCTCGCGTCCTTCGACTGCGACACCTGGGACGACCTCGTCAACGCCAGGGCACGCATCAGGGAGCATGGTCACGTGTTGGATGAATGGATCTCCGCAGTCAAGGACGAGCTGGGCATCGACCTGGACGTCGACACCGCCGTCCTGCTCGACCTGGCCCGTGACGCCGCGCACGGCGTGGCCCGGCCCGCCGCCCCGCTGACCACCTTCCTTGTCGGCTATGCCGCGGCCCAGGGCAAGGGCGGCCCCGACGCGGTCGCCGACGCCGCCCGCAAGGCGGCCGCGCTCGCGCTGCGCTGGGAGGAGGAGAACAACGGGGGCGGGAAGGACAACGGCGGGGGCGGTAACGAGCACAGCGGGGGCCCGAGCGCCCCGGACGCCGGATGACCGCCCCCGGAACCCGGGCGGGAGCACCCGCGGAGGACAGCGACGACCTCGACGTCGAGGAGGCCCTGGCCCTCGTGAGGGAAGCCAAGGACGACCGTGCGGGCCAGGTTCCCGCTCCGGCGGCGGAAGCACAGGGCGAGCGGCACCGGGCCACCCCGTGGGCCGAGGCCCGCGAGATCGCCGCTCGCGCCGCGCGCGCCCGGATCCGCCGCGCCCCCGTCTCCGTGCCGCTCGGCGACGCCCTCGGCCTGGTCCTGGCCGCCCCGCTCGACGCGCTGACCGACCTGCCCTCCTTCGACACCTCCGCGATGGACGGCTGGGCGGTCGCCGGCCCCGGACCCTGGGAGGTGCGCGATGAGGGTGTGCTCGCCGGGCACGCCCAGCCCGAGCCGCTCACCGACGGCGAGGCGGTCCGGATCGCCACCGGCGCCCGCATCCCGGCCGACACCACCGCCGTACTGCGCAGTGAACACGGCCGCACCGACGCACAGGGGCGGCTGCACGCCACGCGGGAGATCGTCCATGGCCAGGACATCCGCCCGCGCGGCCAGGAGTGCCGCAGCGGCGACCAGTTGCTGCCCGTCGGCACCCGGGTCACTCCCGGCGTCCTGGGGCTCGCCGCGGCGGCCGGATACGACGCCGTCACCGCCGTACCGCGGCCCCGTGCCGAGGTCCTCGTGCTCGGTGACGAACTGCTGGCCGAGGGACTGCCGCGGGACGGGCTGATCCGGGACGCGCTCGGCCCGATGCTGCCGCCGTGGCTGCGCGCGCTCGGCGCCGAGGTCATCAAGGTGCGCCGGATCGGTGACGACGCCAAGGCCCTGCACCGGGCCGTCACCGGCTCCGAGGCCGACCTCATCGTCACCACGGGCGGCACCGCCGGCGGTCCCGTCGACCACGTGCACCCCGTCCTGCAACGCATCGACGCCGAGCTCCTCGTCGACGGCGTCAAGGTACGGCCCGGCCACCCCATGCTGCTGGCCCGCACCAACGACGCCCAGCACCTCGTCGGCCTGCCCGGCAACCCCCTCGCGGCCATTTCCGGCCTGCTCACACTCGCCGAGCCGCTATTGCGTACCCTGGCCGCCCACCCGGCCCCCGAGCCGTACACGCTGCCGCTCAGCGAGGCGGTCCAGGGGCATCCCTACGACACCCGGCTGATCCCCGTGGTGCTGCGCGGCGACCGTGCGGTACCGCTGCACTACAACGGTCCGGCCATGCTCCGCGGCATCGCCGCTGCCGATGCGCTGGCGGTCGTACCGCCCGGCGGAGCCCGGCAGGGGGAGGAGGCCGAGTTGTTGGACCTGCCGTGGGCGACCGCCGGGATCGAGGTGTGTTTCACGTGAAACGTCCGGGCCAAGGCGTCCAGGTCACCCCGGATGCCCGGCTCCGCCCCGCGACCGACGCGGCGTTCCGGACCTCCCCGAGCGAGCGGGTCTGACCCGGAGACGCCATGCGCGGGGAGTAGCGTCTCGGGCATGCATGCGATCACGATTCCCGAACCTGGTGGTCCCGAGGCGCTGGTGTGGGCGGAGGTCCCCGATCCGGCGCCCGGCGAGGGCGAGGTGCTGGTCGAGGTGGTGGCCAGCGCCGTCAACCGTGCCGACATCCTGCAGCGGCAGGGTTTCTACGCCCCGCCGCCCGGCGCCTCCCCCTACCCCGGCCTGGAGTGCTCCGGCAGGATCGCCGCGCTCGGACCCGGAGTGTCCGGCTGGGCCGTCGGCGACGAAGTGTGCGCGCTGCTGGCAGGCGGCGGTTACGCGGAGAAGGTCGTCGTACCGGCCGGGCAGTTGCTGCCGGTACCCGAGGGGGTCGGCCTCAAGGAGGCGGCCGCGCTGCCCGAGGTCGTCTGCACGGTCTGGTCCAACGTGTTCATGGTTGCCCATCTGCGGCCCGGTGAGACGCTGCTTGTGCACGGCGGGTCCAGCGGCATCGGCACCATGGCGATTCAGCTCGCCAAGGCCGTCGGGGCGAAGGTCGCGGTGACGGCCGGCACGAAGGAGAAGCTGGAGCGGTGTGCCGAGCTGGGCGCGGACATCCTCATCAACTACCGCGAGCAGGACTTCGTCGCCGAGATCAAGCAGGCCACCGGCGGTGCGGGGGCCGACGTCATCCTCGACAACATGGGTGCGAAGTATCTCGACCGCAATGTCCAGGCACTCGCCGTGAGCGGGCGGCTCGCGATCATCGGCATGCAGGGCGGGGTGAAGGGGGAGCTGAACATCGGCACGTTGCTGAGCAAGCGGGCCGCGATCAGCGCCACCTCGCTGCGGGCGCGGCCGCTGAGTGAGAAGGCGGCGATCGTGGCGGCTGTGCGAGAGCATGTGTGGCCGTTGCTGGCCGGGGGGCATGTGCGGCCGGTGGTGGATCGGGAGGTGTCGATGGCGGAGGCGGCCGAGGGGCATCGGGTGGTGGAGGCCAGCGGGCACGTGGGGAAGGTGCTGCTGGTGACGTCGTAGCACCGAGGGGGCTGGAGCGGTGCCCGGTGCCGGTGCTGACCGGGGGTGGGGTCGCGTGTCGGCGCCGGCAGGTGCCGCTGCGCCCACCCGTGCCACCCCAGCGGCACGACTGCCCGCAGCTACGCCGGGACGCCGTCCGGTGGCATGGATGTCCGTGGCTACGCGGGGAAATCGTGAGGTGGCGCGACGGCCCGCAGCTCCGCAGGGGCGTCATCCGGTGGTGTGGTTGCCCGCAGTTCCGCGAGGACGTCGTCCGGTGGCGCGACAGCCCGTTGCTGCGCAGGGGCGTCGTTCGGGGGCGTGGCGGTGTGGTCACGCGGAGGCGGTCGGCCGGTGTCGGTCGAGTCAGGCTCTGCGGAGTCTGAGGCCCAGGAGGGCCAGGGCCAGGCCCAGGCCTATGAGGATCAGGCCGCTGCCGAGGGGGAGGATCTGCAGGACCGGTTCGGAGGCGTTCGAGCCCTGGCGGGCGGGGTTCCGGGCCGGGGCCGGGGGGTGGTCGGGGACGGTCGAGGTCGGCGGTGTCGCGGTCGGGAGGTCCGCGATCTCCGGCTCCTCCGCGTGGCCGGTGCCGGGAGCCTGGGTCGGCACGGGGTCGTCGTCGCCCTCCACCTCGGCCGCGGGGCCGTCCGGTCGGCCCGGCCGCATCCGACCCTCGCCGGCCCGGCTGCCCGCCCGGGTCGGCTCGACGGCCGCCGGACGGTACGAGGCAGAAGCGGAATCGGAGGGCATGGGAGGGAGCGGGGGTATAGGGGGTACAGCAGGCCTTGGCGGTATGGGCAGCGGTATGGGCGAGGGGTCGGTCGCAGGGAAGTCGTCGTGCCCGTGTCCGTGTCCGTGGCCATGACTGTGACCGTCGGCGTGTTCCTGACGGCCGGGGTGCCTGGTGCGGCCCGCCTCTCCGGGCGCGAGGTGGCCCGCCTCTTCCGGTGCGAGGCGGCCCGTGTGGGCCGGTGCGGGGTGGTCCGCCGCGTCGGGGGCCGGCTGGTTCGAGGGGCCGGCGTCGGGGTGGGGGGAAGTGCTCGGGGCGGGCTCGGCGGCGTACGCGGGTGTGGCGGGCGCGGTGACGGTGCCGTACGCGGGCAGGGTCACCGCGAGGACGAGCAGCAGCCGTATGTGGCGGGGCGTGATGCGCAGCCATGGAGTCACGTCGGTGACCTCCCGGAGCCCGATGGCGTGATCGATGGATGACCGACAGAAATAAGCCTCACATTCAAGGACAAATAGGGCATTTCATAGGGGGCCGTCGGGTCTAAACGGTGGATCAGCCTCGTGAGGGGGCACCACGGTGATGAGGTGTACGGGTGCGAGAGAATGGCGGCATGGAGATGCCGAGGAACGAACGGTCGCCGGAGAATCCGCAGATCCTCGTCGTGGGCCAGGACGGGATGGCGCTCGGTGGCGGCAACGGGGACGACGACTCCCGCGAGATTCCGGTGACGGAGCAGGTCGAGCAGCCGGCGAAGGTCATGCGGATCGGCAGCATGATCAAGCAGCTCCTGGAGGAGGTGCGCGCGGCTCCTCTGGACGAGGCGAGCCGGGTGCGGCTGAAGGAGATCCACGCCAGCTCGGTGAAGGAGCTGGAGGACGGCCTCGCGCCGGAGCTGGTGGAGGAACTCGAGCGGCTCTCCCTGCCGTTCACCGACGACGTCACCCCGAGCGACGCGGAACTGCGCATCGCCCAGGCACAGTTGGTGGGCTGGCTGGAAGGCCTCTTCCACGGGATCCAGACGACGCTGTTCGCCCAGCAGATGGCCGCGCGGGCCCAGCTGGAGCAGATGCGCCGGGCGCTCCCGCCGGGCGTGACCGGCCATGAGGGCGGCGACGACCACCGTGCCGCGGGCCGCTCCGGCGGGCCGTACCTGTAGCGAGCGTCGTACCTGTAGCGCCGTACCCGAAACGACCGGCCCGGCACGGGAAGTGCCGGGCCCAGCCTTGTCCAGGAAGCCTGTCAGGACCGGCGTCCCGGTCGGGGCTCACCTGCCGAGCGGTGAGGAAGCGTCAACTCCTTCGGCCCGCACGGGGTTTCAGGCGGGGTCTCAGGCGGGGTTGCCGTTCGAGACGCTCAGCTCGATCGTGCCCGGGTTCTTCGGGTCGACCTCCGTGTCCGCGGAGGGGAACTGGTCCAGTACGGTGCCGTCGCCCCAGGTGTTGTCGTTCACCGACTTGATCGAGTACTGCCAGTGCGCGGCCTGGAAGCACGCCTTCACCGAGTTGATGTCCTTGTACCGGAAGTCGGGCAGCTCGATCTTGCTCGAGTCGTTCCAGGACTCCGTCGGATCCGTGCACTTGGACTTGTCGATCACACGGGTCCGGTCCGGCCCGCGGTAGCCCGCCGAGTGGGAGGCGGACGCGGACGTCGAGGCGCTCGCGCCGCCGCCCCCGCCCTTGTTGTCACTGCCGCCGCTGTTCAGCGTCAGCGCGACCACCAGGCTGATGACCGCGACGACCGACACCGCGACCGAGCCGATGATCACCGGCTTGTTGCTCTTGCCCCGGCCGGAGCCCGCAGCGGACGACTGCGGGGCCGTCTGCGGCGAGATCGTGTACGGCGGCGGGGTCGACGCGACCTGCGGAGCCTGCGGGCCGTAGCCGCTCGTGGGAGGCGGGGTCTGATAGCCGCCCTGCTGTCCTTGCTGCGGGTAGCCGTAGGCCGGGGCGGGCGTCTGCGGGGCGCCGTACGGGCCCGGCTGGTACGGCGTCTGGACCGGCCCGGGGGCCGGCTGGGCGGTCCGGTCGACCGGCGGGAACACCGCGGAGCCGACGCCCGCGCCGCTCTGCGTCGGCCCGGTGCCCGGCACGATGCTCGGCGCGGCCGCCTGGAAGGAGGCGGCGACGCGCAGGCACTCGTCGCGCATGGCCTCGGCGCTCGGGAAACGCTCGTTCGGGTTCTTCTTCAGCGCGCGGGCGACCAGCGCGTCCACCGCGGGCGGCAGCGAGCGGTTGATCGAGGAGGGTGCGACCGGCTCCTCCTGCACATGCGCGTAGGCGATCGCCAGCGGGGAGTCCGCGTCGAACGGCAGCCGCCCGGTGACCAGCTGGAACAGCATGATGCCGACCGAGTACAGGTCGGAACGGGCGTCCACGCCACGGCCGAGGGCCTGCTCGGGTGAGAGGTACTGCGGGGTGCCGACGACCATGCCGGTCTGCGTCATCGACGTCACACCGGACTGCATGGCGCGGGCGATGCCGAAGTCCATGACCTTGACCACGCCACGCTTGGTCACCATCACGTTGCCCGGCTTGATGTCGCGGTGGACCAGCCCCATCTCGTGGCTGATCTCCAGGGCGGCCAGCACGTCCGCGGTGACCTTCAGCGCCTTGTCGGCGGGCATCGCGCCGTACTGCCGGATGTCCTCCTCGAGGGCCGAGCCCAGCGGGCGGCCCTCGACGTACTCCATGACGATGTACGGCGTCGTCAGACCGCCCAGATCGTCCTCGCCGGTGTCGAAGACCGACACGATGTTGGTGTGCGTGAGCTTGGCCACGGCCTGGGCCTCGCGGCGAAAGCGCTCGCGGAACGCCTGTTCCCGGCCGAGTTCCGTGTGGAGCGTCTTGATCGCGACCTGGCGGTCGAGTACGGCGTCGTACGCCAGGTGCACCGAGGCCATGCCGCCCTCGCCGAGCAAGTCGCGCAGCTGGTAGCGCCCGCCGGCCAGCGACTGCCCCGCGTACCGGCCGTGTGCGCCGTCCTGGCTCATCTCTCCGTGTCCCCCACTGGCCGTCCGGTGCCTTCGCTCATCGCACGGGCCTTGATCGAATGTGTCATTCCCGGCCAAGTCTGCCCCAGGGCACTGACACGTCAAGCTCGGTGCCCGTTCCGTGACCGTACGCGCAAGAAGCGTCGCGCAAGCGTTACAGGGGGCGTACGAGCGGTCCACAGAATTTGCACGACAGCGCGTGCTACAGGTTTCATGGCCGGTCAGGCTTCGGCCGGTACGGGTTCCGGTTCCGGACCGGTGGCTCACGCCGAGGCTGTAGCGTGGCCGACGGAGACCGTGACAACACCGCGCGCACCGCGGGCAGAAACGACGGCGAGGACTGATGGACCAGACGCAGCGCGCCCAGGGCCCGTCCGACCCCGAGGCGAGTGGCGGCGGTATGTCGGACGCGCCGGAAATGTGGGGCAACGGCGGGCTCGTCGGCGACGGCCGGTACCGGCTGACGCACCGGCTGGGCCGGGGCGGCATGGCCGAGGTGTTCGCGGCCGAGGACGTCCGGCTGGGCCGTACCGTCGCGGTGAAGCTGCTCCGCGCGGACCTGGCGGAGGACCCGGTCTCCAAGGCTCGCTTCACGCGTGAGGCGCAGTCCGTGGCCGGTCTGAACCACCACGCGATCGTCGCCGTGTACGACTCCGGCGAGGACTTCGTCGGCGGCCAGTCCGTGCCGTACATCGTGATGGAGCTGGTCGAGGGCCGCACCATCCGCGACCTGCTGCTGAACGCCGAGGCGCCGGGCCCCGAGCAGGCCCTGATCATCGTCTCCGGGGTGCTGGACGCGCTCGCCTACTCGCATCAGCACGGCATCGTGCACCGCGACATCAAGCCCGCCAACGTGATCATCACGAACAGCGGCGCCGTCAAGGTGATGGACTTCGGCATCGCGCGCGCCCTGCACGGCGCGTCGACAACGATGACACAGACCGGCATGGTCATGGGCACGCCGCAGTACCTGTCCCCGGAGCAGGCGCTCGGCAAGGCCGTGGACCACCGCTCCGACCTGTACGCGACCGGCTGCCTGCTGTACGAACTGCTCGCCCTGCGGCCGCCGTTCACCGGCGAGACCCCGCTGTCGGTGGTCTACCAGCACGTCCAGGACATCCCGACCCCGCCCTCGGAGGTCGCCGACGGCTGCCCGCCGGAGCTGGACGGCCTGGTCATGCGTTCGCTCGCCAAGGAGCCGGACGACCGGTTCCAGACGGCCGAGGAGATGCGCGGCCTGGTCCAGTACGGCCTGCAGATGCTCTACGAGCAGGGCGGGCACACCGGCACGTGGAACACCGGCCCGGTGACGGCGCACGACGGCCGGCACACCCCGCCGGGCGGCTTCACGGGGACGACCGCGATGCAGCACCCGGGCGACTTCGGTTCCGGGACCGCGCAGATCCCCCAGCCGATCCTGCCGCAGCGCTACGGAGGCGACGACGGCGGCTTCGAGGGGCACGGCAACAGGGGCGGCGGCCGCGGCAAGCTGTGGATCCTCGCCGTCCTCGCGGTCATCGCCATCGCGGCGGGCGTCGCGTTCGCGCTGAACCACAACACCGGCGGCACCGGTACGGGCACCGACACCAAGCCGCCCTCGACACACTCCCAGACCACCAACGGCGACTCGAACTCGCCGAGCCCGTCGGACAGCACCACGGACCAGCCCACGGACACGACCACGGACAACGGCTCGAACACGAGCTCTGGGGGGTCCGACTACACCCCGTCGGACCCGCAGACCTCGCAGTCGCAGAGCACGAGCCCGACGGACCAGCCGACGGACCCGTCGACCCCGCCGTCGCAGTCCCAGAGCCCCACCGGCGGCGGCACGACCAACGGCGGCACGACCAATGGCGGCACGGACACCGGCGGCACTGGTACCACCGGCTCCACTGGCCCCTCCGGGCCCGCCAACGGCGGTACCACCGTCGGGAACGCGGCGGACGGCGGCGTGGGCAACACCACCGGTTGAACGACTCCGGCATCGCCCTCGGCGGCGTCCCGCTGAGCCGGTACCGGCAGGGCGGGCGCCGTCACTCGGTGAACGCGGCGCACACCGCGTCGTACGCGCGGGTCCACCACACCACGAGCGCGGACGCGGCCGGGAACTGGCAGTCCGCGCGCGTGTCACCGCGTTCGTAGTGCCAGCGCAGCATCCAGAAGTCGTTCAGCCGCTCCCACCACACCCGGCGCACGGCCGCCGCCAGCTCGGAGGGCGTGGCGTCGGCGGCGCGCCGGTACGCGCGCGCGTACGCGCGTACCTTCGGCAGGTCCAGGGCGCCCGCGGGGCGCAGGAAGAAGATCGCCGCGGCGCGTACGGCCTCCTCGGCGCGGGGCTGCACGCCGAGCCGGTCCCAGTCGACGATGGCCGCCGGGGCGTCGTCCTTGTAGAGCACGTTGAACGGGTGGAAGTCGCCGTGCACCCAGCCCACCGAGCCGCCGCGCGGCGGGCGCCGGTCCGCGTGCTGCTCCAGGAGCGCCCGGCGTTCCAGCAGCCGGTGCCGGGCCAGCTCGTCGAAGGCGTCGGCGGGCCGGTGCCGGCGCACATGGGCGAGCAGGTCGTCGATGAGCGCGAAGGTGTCGGCGGGGTCGGCGCTCTCCACGGGGTGGGGGCTCGTGGCCGGACGTGTGCGCCCCTTGGGTGGCATCACGCGCTCCAGACAGGCGTGCACGGCGCCCAGCAGCGCCCCGAGGCGCGCGCTCTCCCCGGGCGTGAGCTGTCCGCCGTGCCGGTGCCTGCCGTCGATCCAGGGGTGCAGGGCGTAGGCGTGACCGCCGACGACGGCGACGGTACGGCCTTCGCGGTGCGCGAGCGGTACGGCGACGGGGACGCCGAGGTCGGCCAGGCGCTGGGTGGCGCGGTGCCGGCGTTCGATGGCGGCCGGGTCGGCGGTGTCGGGGTCGAAGTGGTGCTTGAGGAAGTAGCGGCCGCGGGTGGTGCACAGCCGGTAACCGCGGTTCAGCAGGCCCTGGTCGACGGGCTCGCAGGTGAGGGCGGTACCGGCGGCGTACAGGCGCAGCAAGGCGCCCAGAGGGGGCACTTGGGGCACAGGGGGTGGTACACATGAGCGCGGCACGCCGCAGATGTTAGGGCACGAAAAGCGGCCGTGAGCTGGGCGGTGTCACAGGCAGTCGTCGTCGGTCGCTTTCGGTCACGCGATGGCCCGGGACGCACGTTCCCCTCGATCCGCCGGACCTTCGCCGCCGCATCAAGTCAGGTCGTGCCGTTGGCCGTTGACGGCGTTCCTGCCAGGATGATCGCGTTCCGATCATGATGCCGTCCTCCGGGGGAGCGAGAGCGGCCATGAGCGCGACCGACGCCTACGACCGGCCGCCGTACTGTGTCCCGGCCGTGTCCGCGCGGCTGAGCGGTGCCCGGGCGTGGGCCTGGACGTGCTGCTGCCGTGGCGGCCGGCCCGGCGGATCTACGGGCCCTTCCGGATGTTCCGGCTCAGCGCGGGCGACGCCCTCGGCCTCGTCGGTCCGGGCGCGGGCGGCCTCGGGCCGTATGGGCGGCCGGTGGTGTCCGCCCTGGCCGAGCGGCCGCCGACCCGCTCATCCAACGGCTCCTGCTGCCCCGGACCCTTCTCTGCCTCGGCGTCCTCGCCTTCGTCGTCGGCCTGTTCACCGGGGACGGCCTGCCCGAACCCGTCGAGCAGGGTTTCACCGACGTGCTGCTGATGCTCGGCACGGGCGGCCATCTGGTGTGGCTCGCCGACGTGGCGACTCCGCTGCGGTCGATCCACTGCGGCCAGTGGAAGGCGGCGCCCACGCCGCGCTCCGAGGCGGAACGGATCGCCGGACCGCTGCGCCCGCGCTGAGAAGGACCTGTCGCGAAATCTTCGGGAACTCGTGATCTCTTTAGGCGAAATTTACGGCCGCGCGCACGAGGCCGGTCTCACAAACAAACTCTTCCCGTCACCTGGGTCAGCGGGATAACGTGCGGGTGCTCCGGCCTTCCGCAAGGCTGTGACCAGCACGCTTGACCACCTCCTCGATTTACTTGGAAATCCAAGCAAAAACGCAGGTCAGGTGGGGTTTCACAGAAATGTGGAGCACTGGGTAACGTGATGGTTGCAGGGCGCTCGCCGGGGCACCTGTCACGCCTGTTCCCGGCCGAGTGGCACCCACCCCGTGCCCGGTGGTCGAAACAGGTGAGCCGCACTGGCCTACCGGCAACCCCGGGGGCCGGAACGACGGAGGAGCACACGTGACCGTGGACAGCAGTGCCGCGCGCCAGCCGCGACGCAGCGCCGCAGGCAAGGCCGGCACCACCGGCACCAAGACCGGCACCCGCAGCACCGCCGGGCGCGCGAAGAAGAACACCGAACCGGAGCTCGTACAGCTGCTGACGCCCGAGGGCAAGCGGGTCAAGAACGCCGAGTACGACGCCTACGTCGCCGGCATCACCCCCGAAGACCTGCGCGGCCTGTACCGCGACATGGTGCTCACCCGCCGCTTCGACGCCGAGGCCACCGCCCTGCAGCGCCAGGGCGAGCTGGGCCTGTGGGCCTCCCTGCTCGGCCAGGAGGCCGCCCAGATCGGCTCCGGCCGGGCGCTGCGCGACGACGACTACGTCTTCCCGACCTACCGCGAGCACGGCGTCGCCTGGTGCCGCGGGGTCGACCCGACCAACCTGCTCGGCATGTTCCGCGGCGTGAACAACGGCGGCTGGGACCCCAACGGCAACAACTTCCACCTGTACACGATCGTCATCGGCTCCCAGACGCTGCACGCCACCGGCTACGCCATGGGCATCGCCAAGGACGGCGCGGACAGCGCGGTGATCGCCTACTTCGGTGACGGCGCGAGTAGCCAGGGTGACGTCGCCGAATCGTTCACCTTCTCCGCGGTTTACAACGCCCCCGTCGTGTTCTTCTGCCAGAACAACCAGTGGGCGATCTCCGAGCCGACCGAGAAGCAGAGCCGGGTGCCGCTCTACCAGCGCGCGCAGGGCTTCGGCTTCCCGGGCGTACGCGTGGACGGCAACGACGTGCTGGCCTGCCTCGCGGTCACCAAGTGGGCCCTGGAGCGCGCCCGCAGCGGCGAGGGCCCGACCCTGGTCGAGGCGTTCACCTACCGCATGGGCGCCCACACCACCTCCGACGACCCCACCCGCTACCGGGGCGACGAGGAGCGCCTGGCCTGGGAGGCGAAGGACCCGATCCTGCGCCTTCGCCGGTATCTGGAGGCCTCAAACCACGCGGACGAGGGATTCTTCGCGGAACTCGAGGCGGAGTCCGAGGCGTTGGGCAAACGAGTGCGCGAAGCGGTCCGCGCCATGCCCGACCCGGACCACTTCGCCATCTTCGAGAACGTGTACGCGGACGGGCACGCGCTCGTCGACGAGGAACGAGCGCAGTTCGCCGCCTACCAGGCGTCGTTCGCGGACGCTGAAGGGGGTCGCTGAGATGGCCGAGAAGATGGCGATGGCGAAGGCCATCAACGAGTCGCTGCGCCGCGCCCTGGAGGAGGACCCCAAGGTCCTGGTCATGGGCGAGGACGTCGGCAAGCTCGGCGGCGTGTTCCGGGTGACGGACGGCCTCCAGAAGGACTTCGGCGAGAGCCGCGTCATCGACACCCCGCTGGCGGAGTCCGGCATCGTCGGCACCGCGATCGGTCTCGCCCTGCGCGGCTACCGCCCGGTGGTGGAGATCCAGTTCGACGGCTTCGTCTTCCCGGCCTACGACCAGATCGTCACCCAGCTCGCGAAGATGCACGCGCGCTCCCTGGGCAAGGTCAAGATGCCGGTCGTCATCCGCATCCCCTACGGCGGCGGCATCGGCGCGGTCGAGCACCACTCGGAGTCCCCCGAGGCCCTGTTCGCGCACGTGGCGGGCCTGAAGATCGTCAGCCCCTCCAACGCCTCCGACGCGTACTGGATGATGCAGCAGGCCATCCAGAGCGACGACCCGGTGATCTACTTCGAGCCGAAGCGGCGCTACTGGGACAAGGCCGAGGTGGACGTCGAGGCGATCCCCGCCCCGCTGCACAAGGCCCAGGTCGTCCGCGAGGGCACCGACCTCACCCTGGCGGCCTACGGCCCGATGGTGAAGCTGTGCCAGGAGGTCGCGGCGGCCGCGGCCGAGGAGGGCAAGAACCTGGAGGTCCTGGACCTCCGGTCGGTCTCCCCGCTGGACTTCGACGCCATCCAGGCCTCGGTGGAGAAGACCCGCCGTCTGGTCGTGGTCCACGAGGCACCGGTGTTCTTCGGCTCCGGCGCGGAGATCGCCGCGAGGATCACCGAGCGCTGCTTCTACCACCTCGAAGCCCCCGTGCTCCGGGTCGGCGGCTACCACGCCCCCTACCCGCCGGCCCGCCTGGAGGAGGAGTACCTGCCGGACCTGGACCGCGTGCTCGACGCCGTCGACCGCTCGCTGGCGTACTGAGGGAGAGGGTCGTGACGACGATGACGCAAGCGTCCGTACGCGAGTTCAAGATGCCGGACGTCGGCGAGGGACTCACCGAGGCCGAGATCCTCAAGTGGTACGTCCAGCCGGGTGACACGGTCACCGACGGCCAGGTGGTGTGCGAGGTCGAGACCGCCAAGGCGGCCGTCGAACTGCCCATCCCCTACGACGGCGTGGTCCGCGAACTCCATTTCCCCGAGGGCACCACGGTCGACGTGGGCACGTCCATCATCGCGGTGGAGGTGGCCGGCGCGGCACCCGCCGGGGCCCCGGCCGAGCAGCCCGAGGCAGCACCCGAGGAGCTGGAGCCCGAGGCCAAGCCGCAGGGCCGCCAGCCGGTCCTGGTCGGCTACGGCGTGTCGACGTCCTCCACCAAGCGCCGCCCCCGCAAGGGCCCCGAGGTCACCGTCCCGGCCCTGGCCCAGGCGATCCAGACCGAGCTGAACGGCCACGGCCACGGCACGGTCGCCGAGAAGCCCCGCCCGCTGGCCAAGCCGCCGGTGCGCAAGCTGGCCAAGGACCTCGGCGTCGACCTGGCCACGATCACCCCGTCCGGCCCGGACGGCATCATCACCCGCGACGACGTCCACGCGGCGGCCACGCCGAAGCCGACCGAGCCGACGCCGGCCCCGGTCGCTGCGGCTCCGGTGACACCGGCCCCGGTCGCGTCCTACGACGGCACGCGCGAGACCCGTATCCCGGTCAAGGGCGTCCGCAAGGCCACGGCGGCGGCGATGGTCGGCTCGGCGTTCACGGCGCCGCATGTCACCGAGTTCGTCACGGTCGACGTGACCCGCACGATGAAGCTGGTCGAGGAGCTGAAGCAGGACAAGGAGATGCAGGGCCTGCGGGTCAACCCGCTGCTCCTCATCGCCAAGGCCCTGCTGGTCGCCATCAAGCGCAACCCGGAGATCAACGCGTCCTGGGACGAGGCCAACCAGGAGATCGTGCAGAAGCACTACGTCAACCTGGGCATCGCCGCGGCCACCCCGCGCGGGCTGATCGTGCCGAACATCAAGGACGCGCACGACAAGACGCTCCCGCAGCTGGCCGCTGCGCTCGGCGAGCTGGTGTCGACGGCGAGAGAGGGCAAGACCTCCCCCGCGGCCATGCAGGGCGGCACGGTGACGATCACCAATGTCGGCGTCTTCGGCGTCGACACGGGCACGCCGATCCTCAACCCCGGCGAGTCGGCGATCCTGGCGATCGGTGCGATCAAGCTCCAGCCGTGGGTCCACAAGGGCAAGGTCAAGCCGCGTCAGGTGACGACCCTGGCGCTGAGCTTCGACCACCGCCTGGTCGACGGCGAGCTGGGCTCGAAGGTGCTGGCGGACGTGGCGGCGATTCTGGAGCAGCCGAAGAGGTTGATCACCTGGGCGTGAGGGCTCTGAGTGGGTAGCCTCGAAGCGTTGAGGGGACGGCCGCAAAATCGCCTTGCGGCCGCCCCCTCTTCTTTCAGGTTCCGCTCGGCTATCAGACCTGGTGGAGCACGTACACCGGCGCACCGTCCTCGGCTCCGCCGCGCGAACGGATGCAGGCGTGCTTGCGCAGAAGTCGCAGACATTCGTTGACGCGGTGCACGGAGAGCCCCGTACGTGCCGCGAGGGATTCAAGCGGTTCGCGCAACTCTCCCCGCTCGACGAGGACCGGGGCGATGACCACGGCCACGGTCCACACGTCCTCCGTCACGGAGAGGCGTTGCCGCCAGTCGGCCAGCACGGTCTCCGTGGTGGGCAGCGCCTTGAGCTCTGCGACAGGCCTACGGCGGTCCAGCACGAGGGCGTCGAGCCGGTCCGCGATCCGTTCCATCGCCCGGACCATGGCCTGCTGCACGGCGAGGGTGGCCTTCTGCGTGGCCAGCATCTCCCGTTGCAGGGTCAGTGACTCCTGCTGCAGGGTCAGTGATTCCTGCTGCAGGGCCAGGGTCTCCCGTTGCACGCCCAGCGTTTCCTGCTGCAGCTCGATCGACTTGCGCTGCCCGTTCGCCAGCTCCTCGTCCAGCTGGAGGTTGTGCGCCTCCAGGCGGACGATGGCCTCGGCGACCTGCTCGGGCATGGCGTAGGCGATCGGGGCGCCCGGTTCGGCGGGCTGAACCTCGGCTTCCTCCAGCGTGTAGGAACCGTCTCGCTGAATGGTCTCGATCACCTCGGCGGCCCACTGCTTGAAGGGGGCGCAGGCCGGCTTGGTGCAGGCGTTGACGAGGAGGATGAGACCCTGCAGAGAGATGACATTCAGGTCTCGGCGCCACTCCCTACCTGCGGGAACGCTGAGACCGTAACCTCCAGTTAGGGTCTCGAGAGACTCTCGATGGTCGGCCGGCACATGGTCGGAGAGTGCCTTTTGCGGGTTCGTGTGCCCGAGTTCCTTGCACACATCCACCGCCGGAAACCAATGGCTCCCGTCCGGCATGGTCAGCCTGCGCACGCGGGCTCCGGTCGCCGCGTACACGAAGTCGCTGATGTCGATCGCCTCGTGCCGTGCGGGCGAGTCGGGTCGCTTGCTGGGTTCGCTCATGTGAACCACCTCCGCTGCGGAACGTAGAGCGGAGGAATTCGAATATGCCAGTCGCAAGCATGATGTTCACAATTGAGGGTGAAGTTTGCCGAAAACTCCGGACAGGGGAACTCAACGTCGTAGCACGGCAGTTCCTCTTGCAGACGGACCGGGGTCCGCACGGAACCAGTGGCCCCCGGTGCTCCAGCCCAGCAGACGACGGCCCGCGCCGGCGTCGGCCGGGGCGCCGTCCATGACCTGGCGGAGCCCGGTGAGGGCCGGAGCGAGACGGCCGGCGATGTGCCACGGGAGACGGGCGGTCTCCTCGGCCATGCGGTCCAGGACGCGCCGCTGTTCCTGCGGCGTGCACAGCGACAGGTGGAACACCATCTGGCGCCAGGCGTAGGCGACGTCCTTGATGGTGCCGAGCGGTCGTGGGTTGTGGTGCACGCGCCCGGTCAGCAGGCACACGGTGTCGAAGCAGCGCAGCGCCGGCTCGTCCCAGCCGGCGCCGGGCTGGATGCCGACCCGGTGGACGAGGGTGGCCAGGTTGTGGGTCGTGAGGATCTGCGCCTGCTCGATCACCGTGCCGTTCCCGGCGACCCAGGAGCCGGACGTGCCCGTGCCTGCGCCCGGCGCGAGTTCGGCGGCCCGCTGCCGGCACAGCGCGGCGAACCCGGGCGACGTACGCGCACCGTGGGACCGGAGTGCCGCGTCCCCCGCCTCGGCGACGGCGAGGTTGCGCACCGCCCGGTAGTCGATGGCGTAGTACCGCTCGTAGAGCGAGCCACCGCCGAGCAGTTCGGCCGCGACACGCGCGGCGGTCAGGAACTTCGGGGTGAACGTGCCCATGAAGATGTCCGCCGCGAGTTCCTCGACGAAGGGCGCCCCCAGCTCGGCCTGCCGGGCCAGCACGGACAGTTCGCGGATCAGCGGGTTGGGCAGGATCGTGCCGGGGAAGGCCCGTACCGCGAGCCCGCCCAGCTCCCGCAGCACGCCGGCCGCGACCTCCTCCGCCCCCGCGTCGACGCGGTGGGCGGCGACGGCCCGCACCCACGGCAGCTCCTCCACCCGCACCTGCCGCTGGAGGTTGAGCAGCAGCAGGGAGCGGCGGTTGCGGAACGCGCGGTAGTTCGCGGCGGCCAGTGAGCGCAGGGCCGGTTCGGGGTGTGCCGCGGCGGTGGCGGCGGCGACGAGCTGGGGGACCAGCTCGGCCAGGACCTCCGCCGAAGGGACGACACCACGCTCCACGAGCGTGCCGACGGATGCACTGAGTGCCGCCTCGACGGGCCGGCGTACGGCGGCCGGGATCGCCGTGCCCGCGGGCACACCGGTCTCGTCGGCCTCCTGGGTGCTCACCGGCGCGACGAGCGGCGTGGTCTCGGGCACCCCGCCGTCCTGCGGCAGGGCGGAGAGCCGCGCCAGCACCACTCCGGCCAGCGCGTGGTGCGAGGGCAGCGCGGCCTGGGCGGCCTGGTCCCGGCGCAGCGCGGTGTGCGTCGCGGAGCCGGGCCGGCCTCGCCGCCGGACCATGGAGGCGACGGCGTGCCGCAGCAGTCCGAGCCGCCGCGGTTCCAGGTCCCGTCCGGCGACCGTCTCCTCCAGCGCGCCGCGCAGGATGCCCAGGTTCTCCTTGGGCTTGAGGTGCTTGGTGCAGTGGGTGTGGCGCCGGGCCAGGCCGTGGTAACGGCGCAGCAGTTCGGCGGAGCGGACGTGCCAGGCGTCGCGGTCGTCGGCGGGGACAAGCACGTATCCCTCCTCGTCCGTCACCTCGAGCCAGTGCAGCAGCAGTTCGTCACCGAAGGGCTGCCAGACGGCCAGGGCCTCGCGCTGGGTCTCGACGGCCGTGCTGGGACGTCGACGCGCGAGTGCCGCGCAGGCGTCGCCCACGGTGGAGCGGTGCACGGCGTCGGGCCGGGGCGCGGGCCGCTCGGCCGGCCGCGGGCTGAACCGCAGCCGGTCCGCGAACGGCGCCAGTTCCTCGACCAGATCCAGGGCGGCGTCCGGCTCCCCGGCCCGGACCAGCCAGGCCACGGTGAGCAGGGCGGCCTCCTCGGGGACGGTCACCTCGTAACGACCGCTGTCGAGCAGGCCGTGGAGATGGGCGAGCCCGTCCTCGGACAGGAAATAGCCGAACAGGGCCCGCCGCTCCTCGGGCACACCGGCCCGGCGCGCGGTCGCGACCTCGAAGTCGAGCAAGGCGCCGCCCGCGCTCGGCTCGCCGGTGGCGAAGCCGCCCCGGACGACCTCCGGCGTGACCCACGCGGGCAGCCCGGAGACGGGCGTGCGGGAACCGATCTTCAGCAGGCCGTCCGCCATCCCGTTCAGGACCGCACGCCACCTGCGGCCGCGTTCCTCGCCGCGTCGGCGGGTCTCCGGGTCCGGGTGTGCGGCGGCCGTACGGAGCGCGGCGGCCAGCTGACCGGCCGCGTACCCGGGGTTCGCCTGCGCGAGGTGCTGCTGCTCAGCGTCGTCGTTCATAGCCGACGTGGCGGGTTCCGCCCCCGCGCCCTCCGGGATCACAGCCCGGTGCTCTGCTGCTGAGCTACACGTCGTCGTTCCTGGCCGACGTGGCAGGTTCCGCCCCTGCGCCCTCCGGGTTAGGAGCCCGGTGCTCTGCTGCTGAGCTACACGCCGATGGGGCGACGGTAGACGGCGAGAAACCGTACGCACAAACGGTTTTGGCGCCTCGCCCGGCCGGGGCCGGACGGCGTTCGACCACCGACCCGTCGATCGGAGGCGGCTTCACATGGCGCCGAAGGACGGTGGGCGGTCACCGGCATGGCCGGTGCCTACACCGTCTCCTACTTCGCCGGGCTCCTCCTCACCGCCCCTCTGCTGGCCCGCCGCACCGGGGGCCGGCTGGACGACGGCACCCTGCGCAGCGCCTACACCAAGCTGCTGTGCGCCGGAGGTGTCGCTGCGGTGGCGGGCTGGGCCGTGGCGCGGGGCTGCGCCGGGGTGGCGGGGCATGGTACGGCGGGGACGCTTCTGACGACCGTCGCCGGCTCGCTCGCCCTCGGTCTCGTCCATGTGGCGGTGGGCAAAGCACTGAAGACCGGCGAACTTCGACGGGTTCCCGGTTCCCGCTGGCCTCGGCGAGCGCCTCGATGTCGCTCCGGGCGGCCCCCTGACGTTGTATCAGGGAAGGGTCGGGGTGCTGTCGGGGACGTCACCGATGGTGGTGGAGTGGCCACGGCGGCACGCTGGTGCCATGACGAAATCAATTGCCGCCCGCCCCAGTTCCGCCCTCTGCCCCTCCCCATCCCTCTCCGCCTCGGCGTCCCCCTCCCCCTCCTCTTCCTCTTCCTCTTCCTCCTCCGTCCGCCGTGTCGCCGCCGTCGCAGGCGCCGCCGTCCTCGCCGGTACGGCTGCGGTGTGCGCACCCGGTGTCGCCTACGCTGCACCTCGTGTCGCCGCCGTCTCCGCGCCCGACTTCAGCGACTGCCCGGCCCTGCCCGACGGTGTCGACCCGGCCCGATGGAGATGCGAAGTGCACACGGCCGCCCCACGGTTGACCATGGGCAAGGTCACGGTGAACCTCGCTCCGATCACCATGACGCACGCCGAGGGCCCGATGCCGGACGGCAGCAACGGCCAGGTCTGGGGTGCCATGCACAGCTCCCCCACCGCCGTTCCGGGGGGACTGACCGGCACGCCCGCGGGCGATCGCGCGGCCGTCCTGGGCCTGGCGATACAGCCGGAGTACGGCGGCCGGTCCGACTTCTACACCGGGCAGTTCAGCCTCCGCTTCCGGCTCCTCGGCCCGCTGGTGCCTCGCGGCTGCACGATCGGCGAGGACGAACCGTTGGACTTCCGCCTGAAGCGCTCCGGCCCCTCCAAGTGGGTCTCCCAGGACCCTCCGGTGATCGAGTTCTCGGCCTACGACGACACCTTCACCGCCCCGGCCGCCGAACACTGCGGGCCCCTCAACGGAGCCCTCGACCGACCCCTGGGCCTGCCCTCGGCCGAGCGCAACCTGCTGTCGTACGACGCCTCGTACACCTTCAAGACCTACGACCGGCTTGCTGATCGGGCCGACGGCAAGAGACAGAACGGAGGGAACCTTTCGCGCTGACGCCGACTCCTGACCCGGCGACGCGGGCCCGACGGGGACCGCACCTGTCCGAGAGGGGTCATGCATGGCACCGCACACCGACCGTCCACTGCCGAAGGACGAGCGCGCCGAACACCGCCTGCTGGACGTTGGCTCCGCCCGGCTGCATCTCGCGCAGTACAGCACCGGCGGCGGCACCCCGCTGCTGATGCTGCACGGCTTCCCGCAGCACTGGTACGCCTGGCACAAGGTCGCCGGGCAGTTGCCCGACGGATACCGGCTGCTCTGCCCGGACCTGCGGGGCTTCGGCTGGTCGCAGATCACACGGCGCGGTTACGACATGGACGGCCTGGCGGACGACGCCCTCGCGCTGCTCGACACGCTGGGGCTGGAGCGGGTCGGGCTGGTCGGGCACGACTGGGGGGCGCATCTCGGGTTCCGGCTGTGCCTGAGGGCGCCGGAGCGGTTCACCGGCTACCTCGCGCTCAACATGACCCACCCGTGGCCCCGGCACCGGGCGGTCCTGCCCAACCTGTGGCGGCTGTGGTTCACCGCGTTCGTCGAGTACCCGGTGCTCGGGCGGGCCGTGCTGCGGCACTGGCCCGGCTTCACCCGCTTCCTGCTGCGTCACCAGGTCGCCGATCCGGCGGCCGTGTGGACGCAGGCAGAGATCGCCGAGTACGCGGAGGCAACCTCGGTGAGCGCCCCCGCCGTTCAGTCCCTGTTCTGGCAGTACGTCCTGCACGACATCCCCGCGCAGCTCCGGGGCACCTCGCGGCGGCAGCGGCTGACCGTGCCGACGCTGCTGCTCGGCGGGGAGCGGGACAACGTGGTCGTGCCGTCGATGCTGGTCGGCGCCGAACCGTACGCCGACGAGCTGCGTGTGCGGCTGGTGCCGGGCGCCGGGCACTATCTGCCACAGGAGCGGCCGGAGGAGGTGGCCGAGGGTGTCCGCGAGCTGTTCGCCCCCTTCGCTCAGGAGGTCTGACGCAGCGCCGCCCGCTCGGCGACCCGGGTGGTGAACGCCCGTCCGCGCCGTGCGCCGAGCAGCCTGCCGTAGAGCCACTGGGCGGGGCGCAGGGCGGTGGGGCGGGTCGCGCCGAGGACGGCGAAACGGGTGCCGCCGGCCTCGGGGGCGGCCGCCATGCCGCCGACGATCAGCCGGGACTGCATCAGGCACCAGCCGGGGGAGAGCCGTACCTCGAACGACTCCGTCAGGCCCGAACGGCCCACCGCCACGGCCCGTTTGCGCTCCGCGTCGCCGGGTGGAACACGGAACTCGCGGAGGAAGGGCACCAGATGGGGCAGTTCCGCCTCCAGGTCGGCGGCCACCGCCCAGACCCGGTCGTACGGCAGCGCCAGATGCTCCTCGGTGTACAGGCCGGCGTGCAGTCCCGCGGCCAGCACCCGCAGTCGCAGCACCGGATCGGAGGAATTCATCGTGACCACGCCTTCCGAAAGGAGGAACGGGCCCGGCTCAGCCGGGACTTGACGGTGCCCTGCGGTACGCCGAGCAGGGTGGCGACGGTGGCCTCGTCCAGGCCCTCCAGTTCGCGCAGGACCAGCACCGCGCGGTGCCGGACCGGCAGCCGGGCCAGTGCGTCCCGCACATCGGCCGGCAGCTCTCCGTCGGCGTCCGCGCGCAGCCCGCCGAGGCGGGCCAGGTCGGCGGGGTCGGCCGGTTCCTCGGCACGGGTGCGGCGGGCGACCCGTACCGCCTCGCGCACCGTGGTCGTACGGAGCCAGCCGTAGAAGGCCTGGGGATCGCGGAGTGTGCGCAGGCCCTTGAAGACGGCCAGCAGCGACTCCTGTACGGCGTCGGCCACGTCGTGCGGGGCGATCGGGCGGCACAGCCGGGTCACATAGGGGGTGACCAGTGTGAGCAGTTCGTCCATGGCCAGGGCGTCCCCGTCCTGTGAGGCCCGGACCAGCGCGGCGGCCGTGTCCCAGGGCGCCGCCCGGCCGTCGTCCTCTGCCTGGGGGGCCATGGGCCGGCTCAACCCCGCCGTCGCAGCGCGTTCAGCAGGGCCGCGCCCCGTTCGGCGTCGTCCACGCTCACCGCGAAGTCCGTACGGCGGCCCCGGGGGCGTACGACCAGGCAGTCGCCGGCGCGGAGCATCACGGTCGTGCCGAGGCCGCTGAGGCGGTAGCCCCAGCCGCCGACCTGGGAGGGCTGCCGGTGCTCGGCGCGGGCGGACTCGATGGCGGCCGGAGACCAGCGGCGGGTGGGCCAGCCGAGGGGGCCGAAGGACACCTCCAGGCCCGATTCCGACACCTTCGCCTGGACCGAGGAGAACGCGGCGCCGAGGAGGGCGGTGAGACTGCAGGAGGCGCACACCAGCCACAGTGCGAGGGAGTCGGCCAGGCCGACGGCCAGGGCCACCAGGGTGCCGACGCCGGCCAGGCCGGTCGACGCGGCCAGCAGTTGCAGCCAGGGGTTGGCCGCGCGGGAGAACCACACCAGCCGCTCGCCCTCCGGCAGGCGCAGTTCGGGGGTGGCGGCGACCGGGGCGGTGCTGGGGCGGGTGCTCCCTCTCCAGGCCAGCACACCGGCAACCGCTGTCGCCACGAGGACCAGCACGACGTCCAGGGGCGAATCGCGGGCCTCGTGCCAGTCGGCGTGGTCGAGGTTGGCGCGGACGATGGACGCCTGTGCGCCGACGAGCACCGCCGCCGTGGGTGCCAGTGCGATGGCCCGCCAGGGGCGCGGGGTCGGCCAGGAACGACGCCACCGGACGGACAGTGCCAGCGCGATCAGCAGCCAGAGACCGGCCGGGAACAGGGAGGCCTCCCACAGTGGCATCGAGCCGTCGGGAGCGGCACCCCCGCTCCAGTGGGTGGCCAGCCGGTCCGGCAGCCGATCGTGCGCGGCCCAGGGCAGACCCGCGAGCAGCGCGGCTACGGCCGCCGTGCACCCCGCGAGCCCCCAGCGCGCTGCGCGCCCCCGTTTGTCTGTTCCGCCGTCCCCGTTCGTCATGTCGTCGTCCCCCGGATCATCTCGATGAGGTCGGTGCGGGTGTAGCCGAGCCGGGATGCCTCCGCGACCAGCTCGCGCACCCTGATCTGCAGTCCGGAGCGCCGGGCCGCGCCCTCGGCGACGGTGATCCCACGGCCGCGGCGGAACTCCAGCAGGCCCTCGTCGCGCAGTGCGCGCAGGCCGCGCAGGACGGTGTTGACGTTGATGTCCAGGGCCGTGGAGAGGTCGCGGGCGGAGGGCAGCCGGTCGCCGGCGCGGCACTCGCCCTCAGCGATGGCCCGCCGGAGCGCCGCCGCGACCTGTTCGTGCAGCGGGCGGGTGTCGGCTGTGTCCAGACGGAGCAGCATGGTGCCAATGACACTAGCACCATCGGCTTCATTGTGGGCCCGGACAGCAGAACGGGCCCGCCGCTTGGGTGCGACGGGCCCGTTCTGCTGTCCGGTGGAAGCGTCAGCCGAGCTTGGCGAAGCCGTAGTCCAGGAGCTTCTTCGCGTCCGCCTCACGCTGCGGGATGGAGGTGGAGGCGAGGACGGTGCCGATGACCGTCTTGCCGTTGCGGGTGGCGGCGAAGACCAGGCAGTAGCCGGCCTCCGGGCCGGAGCCCGTCTTCACACCGATGGTGCCGCTGTAGCTGCTGAGCAGACCGTTGGTGTTGGTCCACGGCGCCATCGTGCGGGTGCTGCCCGTCTTGGTGATCGTCCTCGCGGTGTACGACTTCGTCTTGACGATCGTGCGGAACGTGGAGTTCTGCATCGCGCTGCTGGCGATTTTCGTCAGGTCGCGCGGCGTCGAGTAGTTGTTGCCGTTGCCGATGCCGTCGAAGGAGTCGAAGTGGGTGTTCTTCAGCCCCAGGTTCTTGGCGGCGGTGTTCATCTTGCCGATGAAGTTGCTGACGCGGGCGGCGCGGGTGGAGCCGGACCCGTAGGTGTCGGCGAGCGCGTAGGCGGCGTCGCAGCCGGACGGCAGCATCAGGCCGTACAGCAGCTGGCCGACGGTGACCTTGTCGCCGACGATCAGGTGCGCCTGGGAGGCGTTGTTCTGGACGACGTAGTCGCTGTACGCCTTCTGGATCGTCACCTGCTTGTTGAGGTTGAGGTTCGACTGCGCGAGCACGACCTTGGCGGTCATGATCTTGGTGGTGGAGCCGGTGGAGCGCTGGGTGTCCGCCGCCTTGGTGTAGAGCGTCGAACCGCTCGCGTTGTTCATCACGTAACCGCCCTTGGCCACGATCGAGGGCGTCGTGACCGCCTGAGCGGGCGCCGCGGTGAGGGCACCGGTGGCGAGCAGCGCGCCGGAGGTGACGGCGACGGCGGCGGCTCTGCGGATGCGCGGGCTGCGCGTGCCCTTAATGCCGGTAATCAAAGTGATGTACCCCGATTGTCGTAAATGCCCCTGAATGCGGCCGAGTTGAGCTGGCAAGAGTGAAAGGCCGCACGTGTGAGACACGTAAGTAGCACAGAAGGTTGTGCGGCCGCCGCGAGGGAATTCCGTCACGTCCGGATGCTGGACGGCGCTGCCCATGCGTACGTGTTGTATCTATCCTGTGGGCATGAAGACGGCCGTACAGCAGCCAGACCGCCGGGACCCCAAGCCACCGCCCGCCGCCGACCGTGTGTACGCCCACGTCAAGCAGGGCGTCCTCGACCGTCGTTACGAGGGTGGCACCCTGCTCACCGAGGGCGAGCTGGCCGAGGCCGTGGGGGTCTCCCGCACGCCCGTGCGCGAGGCGCTGCTGCGGCTGGAGGTCGAGGGCCTGATCCGGCTCTACCCGAAGAAGGGCGCGCTGGTCCTGCCGGTCTCCGCGCAGGAGATCGCGGACGTGGTGGAGACCCGCCAGCTGGTCGAGGAGCACGCCGCCCGCAAGGCCGTACCCGCCCCGCCCGGGCTGCTCGAGCGGCTGAGCGAACTGCTGGAGCTGCAGAAGGCGCAGGCCGCCGCCGGTGACCTGGCCGCGGCCGCGGTCACCGACCGCTGCTTCCACGCCGAGATCGTGCGCAGCGGCGGCAACGAGATCCTGTCCCGGCTCTACGACCAGTTGCGCGACCGGCAGCTGCGGATGGGTGTCGCCGTCATGCACTCCCACCCGGACCGGATCGCCAAGACGCTCGCCGAGCACGAGGAGATCCTCCAGGCGCTGCGCGCCGGGGACGCGGAGGCGGCCGTCGCGCTCGTGCACCGCCATGTGACCTGGTTCGAGCACCTCGCGCGGGGTGAGGTCCGATGAGCGCTCCGGCGCGGAACGTCACCCTTCCGGGTGATCCGCCGGGCGGCCGACGCGCCGTCGCCGTGTGGTCCATAGGCGTCGCCGTCTACTTCGTCGCCGTCATCTTCCGTACGTCACTGGGCGTGGCGGGGCTGGACGCGGCCGACCGCTTCCATGTGAACGCGTCCGCCCTGTCGACGTTCTCCATCCTCCAGCTGCTGGTCTACGCCGGCATGCAGATACCCGTCGGCCTGCTGGTCGACCGGCTCGGCACCAAGAAGGTGCTGAGCATCGGCGCCGTGCTGTTCACGGCCGGGCAGCTGGGCTTCGCCTTCTCCCCGTCCTACGGCACCGCGCTCGCCTCCCGCGCCCTGCTGGGCTGCGGGGACGCGATGACCTTCATCAGCGTGCTGCGGCTCGGCACCCGCTGGTTCCCGGCCCGCCGCGGGCCGCTGGTCGCGCAGCTCGCGGGGCTGGTCGGCATGGCGGGCAACCTGGTCTCCACGCTGGTCCTCGCCCGGCTGCTGCACGGCGTCGGCTGGACGCCGGCGTTCGCCGGCAGCGCGCTCGTGGGTGTCGTCGTCCTCGTGCTGACGCTGCTGTTCCTGAAGGACCACCCCGAGGGGCACGAGCCCGGACCGGCGCCGCACCAGGGCGCGGCCTACGTCCGCCGGCAGATCGCGGCGGCCTGGCGGGAGCCGGGCACGCGCCTCGGGCTGTGGGTGCACTTCACCACCCAGTTCCCGGCGATGGTGTTCCTGCTGCTGTGGGGCCTGCCGTTCCTGGTGCAGGCGCAGGGGCTGAGCCGGGCGACGGCCGGTGAGCTGCTCACCCTGGTCGTGCTGTCCAACATGGTGATCGGGCTGGTCTACGGCCAGATCGTCGCCCGGCACCACGCGGCGCGGCTGCCGCTGGCGCTGGGCACGGTCGGGGCGACGGCGCTGCTGTGGGCGTCGACGCTGCTGTATCCCGGTGCGCATGCGCCGATGTGGCTGCTGGTGGTGTTGTGCGCGGTGCTGGGGGCGTGCGGGCCTGCCTCGATGCTCGGGTTCGACTTCGCGCGGCCGGCCAACCCGCCCGAGCGCCAGGGGACGGCGTCGGGCATCACCAACATGGGTGGGTTCGTCGCCTCGATGACGACGTTGTTCGCGGTGGGAGTGCTGCTGGATGCCACCGGGGACGACTACGCCGTGGCGTTCAGCGCGGTGTTCGTCCTGCAGGCGCTCGGTGTCTCCCAGATCCTGCGGCTGCGGGGGCGGGCGGCCCGGCGTGAGCGTGAGCGGTTGGTTGCCAGCCGGGTGGAGACGGTGCACGTGCCTGCGGCTTAGCCGTCTTCTCCCACCCGCGCACCACCCGCTTCCAGTCGGCTGAAAGGCCGGACAACCTGCTCGGGTGCTCGCCGTCGGCGGCTTCCCGCCACGGCAGGGCCTACGGCGTCACCGCGAAGTTTCTCAGGATCGCTGCCGTCAGGTCCGGGTCGCCCTCCGTCTTCACCCGGTCGGCGGCCGCCTCCGGCGTCACCCGGCCGCAGGCGAGGCGGACGTAGGTCTCCCAGTCGAGGGTGAGGGTGGCCGCGGGGCCGAGGGCCGGGGCGGTTTCCAGGGTGCCGCGGCCCTGGATGTCGACGCGGATGGTGCGCAGGAACTCCACCGGGCCGTGCACGTCGAAGACGATGGCCGAACTGCGCGGCGCGTCCGCGTCCTTCGCGACGACCTTGGGCAGTGCCTCCAGGAGGACGTCCCGGACCACGTACGCCCCCGGCGAGTCCAGGTTGCCGGGGCGGCCGAGGGCCGTACGCAGGTCCTGCTCGTGCACCCACACGTCGAAGGCACGGGCGCGGTAGGCCTGTTCCACCGTGATCTCCGTGCCCAGCGGGCCGCGGACCGTGGTGCCGGGGTCACGGGACTCGCCCCGCAGCTGGCGGTTGCGACGGATGACCGTGTACTCCAGCTCGGCGGTCATCTCCGGTGCCGTGTGGTGGCGGCGGACGTCGACCTGCATCTCCATGTACCGCTGGTGCTCGGTGGTCACGTGGAAGAGGTCACGGGGCAGGGAGTGGATCGGGCGCGGGTCGCCGAGCATCTCGCAGTCCATGCCGATGACATGCGACACGATGTCCCGGACCGACCAGCCGGGGCACGGGGTCCGCCGGTTCCACTCGCCCTCCGCGAGCGACTGGACCATCTCGGATATCGCTTCGATGGAGTGCGTCCAGGCGTCGGCGTAGGGCTGGAGGGTGGGATGCAGACTCACGGAACGGGACCCCTCGGCGGTCGGTACACGGGCAGGTTGTGGCGGCGTTGCCAGCGGGCGGCGGCGGCACTTCGGCGGGTGTCTGGGAGGCTAAGTTACGCTGCCTGCAGGCACCCCGGCAGTGCTTTCGTGTGACGATCGTAGGCCTGTCTGGACGACTCGAATGCCAGGACGGTGGTAGTGTGCGCGCCTCGCTGATCCAGATCGCCGTGAACGAGGACGAATCGGTCGACACCCGGCGGCAGCGGGTGGCCGCGCTGGTCCGGGAGCAGGCCGGGGCCGATCTCGTGGTCCTGCCCGAGCTGTGGACCACCGGGGCCTTCGCCTACGAGGAGTTCGGCCGGGAGGCCGAGCCGCTCGAAGGGCCGACGTACGAGGTCATGGCCAAGGCGGCGAGTGACGCGGGCGTGTGGCTCCACGCGGGTTCCATCCCCGAGCGGGACCCCGACGGCCCCCTCTACAACACCTCTCTCATCTTCTCCCCCTCCGGCGAGCTGACCGCCGCCTACCGCAAGATCCACCGCTTCGGCTTCGACAAGGGCGAGGCCGTGCTGATGGGCGCCGGGCGTGACCTGGTGACGGTCCGGCTGCCCGGGACCACGCTCGGCGTGGCCACCTGCTACGACCTCCGTTTCCCCGAACTCTTCCGCGGACTCGTCGACGCCGGCGCCGAGGTGCTGGTGCTCCCGGCGGGCTGGCCCGAGCGGCGACGCGCGCACTGGACGCTGCTGGCCCAGGCGCGGGCGGTGGAGAACCAGGCGTTCGTGCTTGCCTGTGGAACGGCCGGGACTCACGCGGGAGTTCCGCAGGCGGGTCACTCGATCGTGGTGGATCCGTGGGGCGAGGTGCTCGCCGAGGCCGGCCCGGACGAGGAGGTCCTCACCGTCGACTTCGACCCGGCGAGGGTGGCGGCCACCCGCGAGCAGTTCCCGGCGCTGAAGGACCGCGTGCTCGGCCTGCAGCCGCCCCGGCGCCCTTGAGACCCGTGGGTGCTCAGTCGTCCTCCCGTTCCTTCTGCGCCAGGTGGATCACGCACACCGCCACCGCGATCAGCAGCGCCGGATCCGCGTCCTCGCGCACGATGTCGACACCGTAGGTGTCCCGGAGGGACAGGAAGCGGCGGGAGATCACGGCCAGCAGTTCGCCGTCGTACTCGATGGCGAACTCGTGGTCGAGGATCCTGCCGCTGACGTCCAGCACGGTGCCGTCGACCAGGGACACCCGGTAGTGGTGGCGCAGCAGGGACAGCCGCTTGCGCCTGATCGTGGCCAAGCCCTCGCCGTCCCGCTCGATCACCATGGTGTCGCGCAGCGCGAACATCTTCTGGTGGATGTCGATCAGCACGCGCCCGTGGGCGTCCTTCAGCTGGAAGGTGTCCCGCAGGCGCATCGCCTTGCCGTCGACGAGGAAGACCTTGCGGCCGTGCTCGTCCTCGATCCAGTAGTCGTCGCCGATGCCGAGCAGCCGGTCATGTACGAGGAGTCTCATGCGGGTACCGTTCCCCGCCGCGCGCTGATCGTCACGGCCCAGTCGCCCGAGGCGCCTGCCGGTGGTGCTCATCGGGAGCCGCCGGACCGAACCTCCTTCGGTACGCCGACGGGCTGAGCCCCGTCTCCCGGCGCAGCCGGGCCCGCAGGTTGGCGGCCGTACCGAGGCCGCAGCGTGCCGCGACGACGTCCAGGCGCTCCTCGCCCCGCTCGATCAGGCGGCAGGCCAGCGCCACCCGTTCCCCGGTGAGCCAGGCCAGTGGCGTGGTACCCAGTTGGGCGCGGAAGCGGCGGTGCAGGGTGGCGGGGCTGACGGCCGCGCGGGCGGCGAGGTCCGCCACGGTCAGCGGCTCGCCCAGCCGCTCCTGCGCCCAGGCCAGCAGCGGACCGAGCGACTCGTCGGGCACGTCGGGCACCGGGCGCTCCACGAACTGCCGTTGGCCGCCGTCGCGGTGGGAGGCGAAGACCAGCCGCCGGGAGACGGCATTGGCGAACTCGGCGCCGTGGTCGCGGCGCCACAGGTGCAGCCCGAGGTCGAGCGCGGCCGCGCTGCCGGCGGCGGTGAGGACGTCGCCCTCGTCCACGAAGAGGACGTCCGGTTCGAGCAGCACCTTGGGATGCAGGTCCCGGAAGGTGTCCGCCCACATCCAGTGGGTGGTGGCCCGGCGCCCGTCGAGCAGTCCGGCCTCGGCGAGGGCGAAACTGCCGGTGCAGAAGCTGACGATGCGCGCCCCGCGCGCGTGCGTGCGCCGGATGGCGTCCAGGACGTCGGCGCCGCGCGGTACGACGTTGTCGGGGCGGCCCGGTACGACGAGGGTGTCGGCCTCCGCCACCGCCTCCAGGCCGGGTACGCCGGTCAGGGTGAAGAAGCCGTGGTTCATCCGGATCCGCGGGGTGGGCGTGCACAGCGTCACCGTGTACAGCGGCCCCCGGTCGCCCAGTTCGGGCCTGGGCAGTCCGAACAGTTCGGTCGCGACGCCGACCTCGAACGGGTTGGTGCCCGCGTCCACGATCACGACGACCCGGTGCGGTGGCACGGCCCGGTGGGGTGACTGAGAGGATTCTTGCGGCATATGCGATTCCTAGCACTCGTGCGCCGGGCAGGCCAGCCCGAGGATGACGGCATGAGCAGCGAACCGATCTCCCTGGACAAGGCGCTCGCCTCCTTCACCGAGTGCTGGAGCCCGCGCATCGTCACCACCGTCAACGACTACGACGTCCGGATCGCCAGGTTCGAGGGCGAGCACGTCTGGCACGTGCACGAGGACACCGACGAGTTCTTCCTGGTCCTCGACGGCGAGGTGCACCTCGGCCTGCGCGAGCCGGCCGGCGAGCGCGCGGTCGTCCTGGCCCGGGGCTCGGTGTTCACCGTCCCGCGCGGCACGTATCACAAGCCGTCCGCTCCCGGGCGCGCCGAAGTCCTCCTCTTCGAACCCACCGGCACCCTCTCGGTCGGCGACCGGCACGAGGAGGTCCCGGACCATGTGGACGTGACGACGGGCCACGCGCTGACCTGACCGGACCGAGAGCGCGTTTTCCACAGGCGTCCGAGCGGCCCAGGCCGGTTGTCCACAGGCGCCCGAACGGCTGTCGGAGTCGGGTGGCACTCTTGGACCCATGACCGACTCCGCACCCCGACGCGCCCGCGTCCGCGCCCCCGAGCTGATTGGCAAGGGCGGCTGGCTGAACACGGGCGAGAAGCAGTACACCCTCGCCGACCTGCGCGGACGCATCGTCGTCCTGGATTTCTGGACCTTCTGCTGCATCAACTGTCTGCATGTCCTGGACGAACTGCGCGAGTTGGAGGAGAAGCACCGGGACACGGTGGTGGTCATCGGCGTGCACTCCCCGAAGTTCGTGCACGAGGCCGAGCACCAGGCGGTCGTGGACGCCGTGGAGCGGTACGGGGTCGAGCATCCGGTGCTGGACGATCCCGAGCTCGCGACCTGGAAGCAGTACGCGGTGCGGGCCTGGCCGACGCTCGTCGTGATCGACCCGGAGGGCTATGTCGTCGCCCAGCACGCGGGCGAGGGACACGCGCACGCGATCGAGCGGCTGGTCGAGGAGTTGGAGGCCGAGCACGCGGCGAAGGGCACCCTGCGGCGCGGCGACGGTCCGTACGTGCCGCCGGAGCCCGAGCCGACGACCCTGCGCTTCCCGGGGAAGGCGCTGCTGCTGCCCTCGGGGAACTTCCTGGTCAGCGACACCACCCGGCACCAGCTGGTGGAGCTGGCCGAGGACGCCGAGTCCGTCGTACGGCGCATCGGCTCCGGCACGCGCGGGTTCGCCGACGGCGGCCCCGAGCAGGCCTCCTTCAACGAGCCCCAGGGTCTGGCCCTGCTGGAGGACGGCTCGGTGGTCGTCGCCGACACCGTCAACCACGCCCTGCGCCGCCTGGATTTGGTCTCCGGAGCGGTGACCACCCTGGCCGGCACCGGCAAGCAGTGGTGGCAGAGGTCGGCGACCTCCGGTGCGGCCCGCGAGGTGGATCTGTCCTCCCCCTGGGACGTGGCGGTCTTCGGCGGCCGGGTGTGGATCGCCATGGCGGGCGTCCACCAGCTGTGGACGTACGACCCCGCGGCGGGCACGGTCGCCGTGGCGGCGGGCACCACCAACGAGGGCCTGGTCGACGGCCCCGGTGCGGAGGCCTGGTTCGCTCAGCCGTCCGGTCTCGCGGCGACCGCCGAGCGGCTGTGGCTCGCCGACTCCGAGACCAGCGCCCTGCGCTGGGTGGACCTGGACGGGCACGTCCACACCGCCGTCGGCACCGGCCTGTTCGACTTCGGGCACCGGGACGGCGCCGCCGGACAGGCGCTGTTCCAGCATCCGTTGGGGGTCACCGCCCTGCCGGACGGCTCCGTCGCGGTCGCCGACACCTACAACCACGCCCTGCGCCGCTACGACCCGGCGACCGGCGAGGTCACCACGCTGGCCACCGACCTGCGCGAGCCCAGCGACGCCGTGCTCGTCGGCGAGGACATCGTGGTCGTGGAGTCGGCCCGGCACCGGCTGACCCGGCTGCGGCTGCCGGAGGAGGCGGTGCGGGTGGAGTCGGTGGCCCACCGCACCCGGCGCGCGGCCACGGAGGTCGCTCCCGGCCGTCTGCGTCTGGACGTGATCTTCCAGGCCCCCGCGGGTCAGAAACTGGACACCAGATACGGCCCCTCGACCCGTCTGCTGGTCTCCTCCACCCCGCCCGAGCTGCTGCTCAAGGGCGAGGGAGCGGACACGGACCTGAGCCGCGAGCTGGAACTGAACCCGGCCGTCACACAGGGCGTCCTGCATGTCTCCGCGATGGCGGCGAGCTGTGACGACGACCCCGAGAACGCATACCCCGCCTGTCACGTCCATCAGCAGGACTGGGGCGTGCCGGTCCTGCTCACCGAGGGTGCGACGGACCGCCTGCCGCTGGTGTTGGCCGGGATGGACGACAAGGAGTAGCGAGGAAACGACTCTGCGTAATCGAAGCTCGGGTACGCTAGGCCGTATGAGTGAGATCGAGGAACTCCGGCGCCGCATGGACGCCTTTGAGGCGGAGATGGACGCTCTGCGTGAGCAGATCACCACGACGCGGGCCGTGGTCGCCATAAACGATCGTGATGTGGCGGAGTTCAAGACCGAGCTGCGGGCACACAGGCAGGTGCTGCAGGCACTGAGGGAGACGCAGATCGAGCAGGGGCAACGGCTTGAGAACCTTGAGGCGAAGGTGGACCGGGGTTTCGCCACTGTCCTCTCCGCCGTTCAGACCATCGCCGACCGCCTCCCCGATGAGGCTCCCGGAGACTGATCTTCCGGGAGCTGACCCCGCCGTCCGCTAAGCCTCCAGAAAGGCCGTCAGGGCGTTCGCCAGCAGGAACGGGTCGTCGGCGCCGCACAGTTCGCGCACGCTGTGCATGGAGAGGATCGCCACGCCGATGTCGATCGTGCGGATGCCGTGGCGGGCCGCGGTGATGGGGCCGATGGTCGTGCCGCACGGCATGGAGTTGTTGGAGACGAACGACTGGAAGGGCACGTTCGCCTTCTCGCAGGCCGCGGCGAAGATCGCGCGGCCCGAACCGTCCGTGGCGTAGCGGTTGTTGACGTTGACCTTGAGGATCGGACCGCCGTTGACCCGCGGGTGGTGCGTCGGGTCGTGCCGCTCGGCGTAGTTGGGGTGGACGGCGTGACCGGTGTCGGAGGACAGGCAGACCGTGCCGGCGAAGGCGCGGGCCCGGTCCTCGTAGGAGCCGCCGCGCGCGAAGACCGAGCGTTCCAGCACGCTGCCGAGCAGCGGGCCGTCCGCGCCGGTGTCGGACTGGGAGCCGTTCTCCTCGTGGTCGAAGGCGGCCAGCACGGGGATACGGGTGAGCGGGGCGCCGGAGGTCGCGGCGGCGGCGAGGGCGGCGGCGGCCGCGTGCACCGACAGCAGGTTGTCCATGCGCGGACCGGCGACCAGGTCCCGGTCCCGGCCGAGGTAGGCCGGGGCCTCCACCGGGTGGGTCATCAGGTCCCAGCCGGTGACCGAGCCGGCCGCGATGCCCGCCTCCTGCTCCAGGAAGGCGATCAGGTCGCCGTCGCGCACCTCGTCGCCGAGGCCCCAGACCGGCTGCAGATGGCGCTGCTTGTCGAGCTTGAGCCCCTCGCTGCTGACCGAGCGGTCCAGGTGGATGGCGAGCTGGGGCACGCGCAGCAGCGGCCGGTCCACGTTGACCAGCACCGAGGAGCCGTCGCGCAGGGTCAGCCGGCCGGACAGACCCAGGTCGCGGTCCAGCCAGGAGTTCATCAGCGGGCCGCCGTAGATCTCGACGGCGACCTGGCGCCAGCCGTGCGCCCCGCTGTCCGGCCGCGGCTTGATCCTGAGGTTCGGGGAGTCGGTGTGCGCGCCGACGATGTGGAACGGCGTGTGCGCCGCAGCGCCCTCGGGGACGTACCAGGCCACGATCGCGCCGCCGCGCAGCACGTACTTGCCACCGCTCGAGGAGTCCCAGGCGTCCGTCTCGGCGACCTGCCTGAAGCCCGCCTTCTCCAGCCGTTCGGCGGTGTTCGCCACGGCGTGGTACGGCGACGGGCTCGCCGCCAGGAAGGACATCAGGTCGTCGGTGTGGCCGCGGTCGAAGCGGGCTGCTGCGCTCATGGGTTTCACCTTAACGACGTGCACGGGCCCGCTCCCGGAAAGGGAGCGGGCCCGCACAGGGAATCCGCAGGAATCCGCGAGTACCTTCTAGAACGCGGCCTCGTCCAGCTCCATCAGGTCCAGCTCGACACTGGAGGCGACCTTGCGGGCGAGGGTGACGCCCGGCAGGACGTTCGCCGCGAAGAACTTCGCCGCGGCGATCTTGCCGGTGTAGAACGCCTGGTCCTTGGCGGAGGCCGTGGCGAGCTTCTCGGCGGCGATCGCGGCGCCCTTGAGCAGCAGGTAGCCGACGACGACGTCACCGGAGGCCATGAGCAGGCGGGTGGTGTTCAGGCCCACCTTGTAGATGTTCTTGGTGTCCTGCTCGGTGGCGGCGAGGTCGGTCAGCATCAGGCCGACGATCGCCTCCAGCTCCACGGCCGCCTTGGCCAGGTGCTCGCGGGCGCCGGCCAGCTCCTCGCCGCCGGTGCCGAGCGCCAGGAACTTCTTGATGTCCTCGGCGAGGGAGTTCAGCGCGGCGCCCTGGTTGCGGACGATCTTCCGGAAGAAGAAGTCCTGGCCCTGGATCGCGGTGGTGCCCTCGTACAGGGTGTCGATCTTGGAGTCCCGGATGTACTGCTCGATCGGGTACTCCTGCAGGAAGCCGGAGCCGCCGAAGGTCTGCAGCGACTGGGCGAGCTGCTCGTAGCCCTTCTCGGAGCCGTAGCCCTTGACGATGGGCAGCAGCAGGTCGTTCAGCGCGTTCTCCGCCGAGGCGTCCTCGCCGTTCGCCTCCTTGATCTGGATCGCGTCCTGGATCGAGGCGGTGTAGAGGACGAGCGCGCGCATGCCCTCCGCGTACGCCTTCTGCGTGATCAGGGAGCGGCGCACGTCGGGGTGGTGGGTGATGGTGACCTTGGGCGCGGTCTTGTCCATGAAGTTGGCCAGGTCCGGGCCCTGGACGCGCTCCTTGGCGTACTCCAGCGCGTTCAGGTAGCCGGTGGAGAGCGTGGAGATCGCCTTCGTGCCGACCATCATGCGGGCGAACTCGATGATGCGGAACATCTGGCGGATGCCGTCGTGCTTGTCGCCGATGAGCCAGCCCTTGGCGGGGTGCTGGTCGCCGAAGGTCATCTCGCAGGTGTTGGAGGCCTTCAGGCCCATCTTGTGCTCGACGTTGGTGGCGTAGACGCCGTTGCGCTCGCCCAGCTCGCCGGTCTCGAAGTCGAAGTTGTACTTCGGGACGAGGAAGAGGGACAGCCCCTTGGTGCCCGGACCGGCACCTTCCGGGCGCGCGAGCACGTAGTGGAGGATGTTCTCGGACATGTCGTGCTCACCGGAGGTGATGAAGCGCTTCACGCCCTCGATGTGCCAGGAGCCGTCCTCCTGCTGGATCGCCTTGGTGCGGCCGGCGCCCACGTCGGAGCCCGCGTCGGGCTCGGTGAGGACCATGGTGGAGCCCCACTGCTTCTCGACCGCGATCTTGGCGATGTGCTTCTGGACCTCGTTGCCCTCCTCGAAGAGGATGCCGGCGAACGCCGGGCCCGAGGAGTACATCCACACGGCCGGGTTGGCGCCCAGGATCAGCTCGGCGTAGGCCCAGATCAGGGAGCGCGGCGAGGTGGTGCCGCCGATCTCCTCGGGCAGGCCGAGCCGCCAGTACTCGGAGTCCATGAAGGCCTGGTAGCTCTTCTTGAAGGACGCCGGTATCGGCGCGGTGTTGGTCTCCGGGTCGAAGACCGGCGGGTTGCGGTCGGCGTCGGCGAAGGACTCGGCCAGCTCGTTCTCGGAGAGGCGGGTCAGCTCCTCCAGGACGCTCTTGGCGGTGTCGACGTCCATCTCCTCGAACGGGCCGGTGCCGTACACCTTGTCGCGCCCCAGTACTTCGAAGAGGTTGAACTCGATGTCGCGGAGATTCGACTTGTAGTGCCCCATGGCCACGGCTCCGTTGAGGGATCGGCGAGGCACTGACTCCTCGCACCTAGTTCACGTACCAACAAGTAGCTACGAATGATGCTACCCGCCGGTAATAAGAAGCAACCCCGGTCGGTGCAAGTGTGAGAAGGGTCTACTTCTCATTGTCCGGCAGCGGGCCCGTGAGCAGCTCCGCTCACCGGTCCGGCTGTCCGGCGAAAGCCAGGCGACCGCCCGGTATCCCCACCACGTTCGAGTGGCCGGGTGCCGCGCGGGGTGTTGCCCGTGCCCGGACAGTCGGTGCCGATCACCGTGTGCATCGCGGTCGACCGGTCCATCGGGGCAGGGCGGGACGGGATCAACGGCGTCACCCGGCGATCGCGCCATGTCTTCCCCGGCGCCATCGTGCCGCTCCCGCTCGGTACGCTTGCGCCCATGTACGGCTACGACCAGAACGTCGGTGCTCAGCAGCAGTACGCCGCACCCCAGCAGCCGATGGCCGGCGGCTACGGGCAGCAGCCGCCGCTGTATCCCGAGCCGTCCCCGCCGTCCCTCGCCGACGCGGTGCGCGCCTTCACCACCGGGCAGATGTCCGCCGAGGACTTCCAGCAGATCTTCGCCACGTCGAAGGTGTACTGCCCGCGCGGCGACACCCCCGGCTTCCTCGCCCTGCACAACACCCAGCAGCCGGTGATCCCGATGTTCACCTCGCTCAAGGAGCTGCGCCGGTACGCGGGCAAGGAGTCCAAGTACTTCGTGATCACAGGGGCGGAGGTCATCGACCTCCTGCCGACCGGCTACGGCTTCGTCCTGGACATGGAGGGCGAGCACCGGATGGTCTTCGACGCGAAGGCGGTCGAGCAGATGGTCGACTTCGCGATGCGCCGGATGTACGGCTAGCCGCCCATGTGACGCCCGTCGCCCGGAGCTCGGAGCCCGGAGGGAATTCCCTCCGGGCTCGTTCCGTTGGGGGTGGCAGAAAGTTCAACGCTCAACTAAAGTGAGCGCCCAAGGAGGTCCGACCCATGCCTGCAGTAACCGTCGAGAACCCGTTGACGCTGCCCCGAGTGACCGCTCCCGCCGACGCCGTGGCGCGTCCGGTGCTGGCCGTCTCGACCGCTCCGAGCGGTTTCGAGGGCGAGGGCTTCCCGGTGCGCCGGGCGTTCGCCGGGATCAACTACCGCTACCTCGATCCGTTCATCATGATGGACCAGATGGGCGAGGTGGAGTACGCGCCCGGCGAGCCCAAGGGCACCCCCTGGCACCCGCACCGCGGCTTCGAGACCGTCACCTACATCATCGACGGGATATTCGACCACCAGGACTCCAACGGCGGTGGCGGCACCATCACCAACGGCGACACCCAGTGGATGACGGCCGGCTCCGGCCTCCTGCACATCGAGGCCCCACCGGAGTCCCTCGTCGTGTCCGGCGGCCTCTTCCACGGCCTGCAGCTGTGGGTGAACCTCCCGGCCAGGGACAAGATGATGGCGCCGCGCTACCAGGACATCCGCGGCGGCAACGTCCAGCTGCTGACGTCGCCGGACGGCGGCGCGCTGCTGCGCGTCATCGCCGGGGAGCTGGACGGCCACGCCGGTCCCGGCATCACGCACACCCCGATCACGATGATCCACGCGACCGTCGCCCCGGGCGCCGAGGTCACCCTGCCCTGGCGGGAGGACTTCAACGGCCTGGCCTACGTCCTCGCGGGCCGCGGCAGCGTCGGTGCGGAGCGCCGGCCGGTCCACCTCGGCCAGACCGCGGTGTTCGGCGCCGGGTCCGCGCTGACCGTCCGGGCGGACGAGAAGCAGGACTCCCACACCCCGGAGCTGGAGGTCGTCCTGCTCGGCGGACAGCCCATCCGGGAGCCCATGGCGCACTACGGCCCGTTCGTCATGAACACCAAGGAAGAGCTGATGCAGGCCTTCGAGGACTTCCAGAAGGGCCGCCTGGGCACGATCCCGGCGGTGCACGGGATGTCCGCGGGCGGTATGTGATCCCTGTCGGCAGGAGACACGACAGGAGACATGAGAAGGGGACAGGCCGCGGACTCGGGTCCGACGGCCTGTCCCTGTTCAGAATGGGATGACCTTCACAGAGAGGTCACCCTCACGGAGAGGTCACCAGCACAGTGAGCTGATCGTGTGGGTGTCGCAGATTCCGTTTCCGCCCTCTCCCGCGGATGCGGCGGGGGCTGCGAGAACGGTGAGGAGCGCGGCTGCGAAGAACGCGGCAATGTGTCGCATGGTGAACGATTCCTTCCTGGGTCCTCCGGCAAGACATGTGTCTTGGGGGAATGCCCTCAGGCTTGCGTAGATCGTCACGGACTGCATCTCGAACGCACACGCGGAGTGAAGCCGCCGTGTTTCTGCGCAGGCTCCGGCTCCCGCCGGGGGCCATGGTGGCCGGGACCAGCAGCAGTGCGGCGCTGGTGATGATCCGGGCGGTGCGCTGCAGGTCCAGCGCCGTGGACTCCACCGGGTCACCGCGAACGTCCCAGGGAGCCGAAGGCGAGGAAGAGCGCCAGGAACGAGACGACGGCCACGAACAGTGCCATCCACGCCAACCGGTCGGCGTACGCGCCCGGTTGGGCCTTGTCCGCCGTACGGTCGAAGCGCACCAACGACGTCACGATCCGGCCGGGGTCGTCGGCGAAGTCGGGACACCAGGTGCCGTCCGACTCCCGTGCGGCCGGCCAGCTCTCCGGTACGCATGGGGCGTGGATACGAGGCTCCCGGCCCGCCGGAGCCGCGCACGTCACTCTGCCGGGCCCGTGCGGCAGGACACCGGTCGGCCCTCATGATCCGCTGGACGCGTGCAGCTGTTGCCCGACCCCGTTCGCCGACTCGGGGCCTGGTGTGCCGTGCTGCTGCTCGTCGCCGGGGTGGGATGGGTCGGGGTGCGGCTGTGCGGGGAGTTCCGTACCGCCGTCACACCGGTGCTGCTCGCCCTGCTCGGCACCGCGCTGCTCGGCCCGTTGTACCGGCGGCTCGTGCGGACGGGGGTGCAGGCCTCGGTGGCGGCCGGGCTCACCTGTGTCGCGGTCGTGGCCGTCGTCGGTGGTGCCGTGTACATCGTCGTCGCCGCACTCATCGACACCGGCGACCAGATCATCGCCTCGCTGCGGGAGGCCGCCAAGGGTGTCTCGGCGCACTTCGGGGCTGCCGGCACCGGCCTGGACGACCTCGCCGCCAACTCCCGCAAGCTGCTGAGCAGGTTCGGGGGCACGGCCGCGTCCAACGTCATCAGCGGGGTCAGCGTCGTCGGCGAGTCCCTCGCCATGGCCGTGCTCGCCCTGCTGCTCGTCTTCTTCTTCCTGCGCGACTCCCACCGGGCCGTGGAGATCCTGCGGGCCGTCGCGCCCGGCGGTACCGCGGACACCGTGGAGGCCGTCGCCCGGCGCGCCTTCGAGGCGGTCGAGGGGTTCATGCGCGGGACGACCCTCATCGCGCTCATCGACGCCGTGTGCACCACCGCCGGCCTGTTGATCCTGCAGGTGCCCGGCGCGGTCGGGCTCGGCGCGCTGGTCTTCGTCGGCGCCTACATCCCCTACCTCGGTGCCTTCATCTCCGGCGCGGTGGCCGTCCTGGTCGCCCTCGCCGACCGCGGCTTCGTCATCGCGCTGTGGGCGCTCGGGGTCGTCCTCGCCGTGCAGGTGCTGGAGGGGCATGTGCTGCAGCCGGTCATCCAGAGCCGGACCGTGCAGATGCACCCGGCCGTGGTGATGCTCGCCATCACCGCCGGTGCGTCCGTCGCGGGCATCCTCGGCATGCTCCTCGCGGTTCCCCTGACCGCGGCCGCCTTCGGGGTCGTACAGGAGCTGCGAACGCGTTACGCGACACCCTCGGAAGCGTCGTCCTCCGAGACACCGGCGTCGTCCGAAGCGGGGTCCTCCGAGACACCGCCGTCGCCCGAAGCGCCGTAGCCGAACGCACCGCCCTCCCGCGCCGCGCCGAAGCCGCCCTCCGACACGCCGTCCGGGTCACGCCTCGACGTGCCGCCCGAGTCTGCCCTCGACAGATCGTGGGGATCGCCCTTCACCACGCGCCCCGAGCCGTCACCCGGCATCTCGCCCGAGGCGAGCCCCGGCGTGTCCCACTTCGGTTCGGTGGCCGTCGTGCCTCCCGACTCGTACAGCTCGAACCAGATGCTCTTGCCCTCGCCCCGTGGGTTCACCCCCCAGGCGTCGGCGAGGAGTTCGATGAGCATCAGGCCGCGGCCGGAGGACGCCAGTTCGCCGGGGCGGCGCTTGTGCGGGAGGTCGTCGCCCGCGTCGGTGACCTCCACCCGCAGTCCGCGCGTGCCCGCCTCGCCGGTCACCTCGGCGAGCAGCAGCGCGTCGGTGTCGGTGTGGACGAGGACATTGGTGACCATCTCGGAGACCAGCAGCACCGCCGAGTCGACCTGTTCGGGCGAGGCCCAGTCGTGCAGCAGCTCGCGCAGGTGCCGGCGGGCCTCGGCGATCCGGTCCGGCTCGTCCTGCGCCACCGAGAGCAGGGTGCGCCGTATGGCGGGCCGGGCGGCGCCCGCCAGCTGCCGGCAGAGCAGCAGCAGCGCGATGTCGTCCTCGCGGCGGTCGGCCAGGGGGCCGGTGGTGTGGTGCGAGGACGGTCCGTGCACGCCCTGGACCAGCGCGTCGGCCAGCGACTCCAGATCGACCCCGACCCCGACCCCGGCCCCGGCACCGGTCCCGTCGTCCCCCGGATGCGCCTCCAGGATCGCGCGCAGCCGGCGCCAGCCGCTGTCGAGGTCGTGTCCGCCGGTCTCGAGCAGGCCGTCGGTGCAGAGCATCAGGGTCTCGCCGGGTTCCAGGGTGAACCGGGTCGTCGGATAGTCCGGGTCCGGGTCGACGCCCAGCGGCAGCCCGCCCTCCGTCGGCCGCATCATCACCGTGCCGTCGGCCATCCGGATCGCCGGGTCCGGATGCCCGGCGCGGGCGATCTCCAGCATCCCGGTCGCCGGGTCGGCCTCCACGTACACGCAGGTCGCGAAGCGGAGGTCGGTCATCTGGTCGTCGTGGGTGATGCCGTGCAGGAACCGGGAGGCGCGGGTGAGCACGGCGTCCGGGCGGTGGCCCTCGGCGGCGTAGGCGCGCAGGGCTATGCGCAGCTGGCCCATGAGGCCCGCGGCGCGTACGTCGTGACCCTGGACGTCCCCCATGGCCAGCGCGAAGCGTCCGGAGGGCAGCGGGATCATGTCGTACCAGTCGCCGCCGACCTGGAGGCCGCCGCCGGTCGGGATGTACCGGGCGGCCACCTGCATCCCGGGGATCTCCGGGCCGAGCGAGGGCAGCATGGAGCGCTGCAGGCCCTCGGTCAGCTCCCGCTCGGACTCCTCGGCGCCGGCCCGGGACAGCGCCTGGGCGAGCATCCGGGCCACCGTCGTCAGGACGGCGCGCTCGTCGGGCGTGAACGACACCGGATAGGCGAAGGCCGCGAGCCACGCGCCCATCGTGCGGCCGGCCACCGTCAGCGGCAGGAAGGCCCAGGAGCGGCGGCCGAAGTGCCGGGCGAGCGGCCAGGTCGCCGGATAGCGGGCCTTGTACTCCGCGGGGGAGGACAGATACACCGCGCGGCCGGTGCGGACGACCTCGGCCGCCGGATAGTCGGTGGTCAGCGGCATGTTCGAGAAGGGGTTCATGGCGCCGGGCTGGTGCCCGTGCTCGCCGGTGATCGTCAGCCGGTCGCCCTCCGCCCCGAACACCACGAGCCCGTCCGGGGAGAACCCCGGCATCGACAGACCGCCGGCCACCCGCAGCACCTCGGCCGTGGACCGCGCCTCCGCCAGCGCCCGGCCCGCATCCAGCAGGAAGGCCTCCCGCGAGCGCCGCCAGTCGCCGGTGACCGCGCTGCGGGCGGCCGGGGTGCCCGGGGTCGGCTCGGTGACCTCCTGGAGGGTGCCGATCAGCTCGTACGCCCGCCGCTCGGGGTCGTAGGACGGCTTGGACCGGCTGCGGACCACCCGCAGCACGTTCCCCTGTTCGTCCATGATCCGGATGCGCACCTCGGCGAGCGTGCCCTCGTCGACCGCCAGCGGGACCACCGCGGTGATCTCGTTCCAGTCCTCGGGGTGCAGCCGGGCCCGGGTCTGGACCTCCGTGAGGGTGGTGGCCTCCGCGGGCAGCCCGAGCAGCCGCGCCGCCTCCGCGTCCACGGTGACCAGCTGGGCGGCCGTGTCCCAGTGCCACAGCCCGGTCGCTAGGGCGGCGAGGACGTCCCCGACGGACGGTAGGGGCTCGCCTGTGCGCATTCGCCCACTTTAAGAAGATCTGACCGATAGCTGCCACCGTAGGAACAGAGGATCCCGCCCCCCTCCGGCTCGGAGGATCCTCCAGCAGGGAGGCACGGCAAATGGTGGGGAGCCGAGCTTGGGGTGCCCGGTACCCTTGATGGGTCCGGGCCCCGTGCCCGTTCTTGCCGGGGCGGCAAACCCGGCAGACGCCAACACTTCTCGAAGGACGATGAACGACGATGCATCGGTACAGGTCCCACACCTGCGGCCAGCTCCGCGCCTCTGACGTCGGCACCGACGTCCGGCTGAGCGGCTGGCTGCACAATCGGCGCGACCTGGGCGGCATCCTCTTCATCGATCTGCGCGATCACTACGGCATCACGCAGCTGGTCGCCCGCCCCGGTACGCCCGCGTACGAGGCCCTGGACAAGATCTCCAAGGAGTCCACGGTCCGCGTCGACGGCCGCGTTGTTTCACGTGGAACCGAGAACATCAACCCCGACCTGCCCACCGGCGAGGTCGAGGTCGAGGTGTCCGAGGTCGAGCTGCTGGGCGCCGCCGCCCCGCTGCCGTTCACGATCAACACCGAGGACGGGGTCAACGAGGAGCGGCGCCTGGAGTACCGCTTCCTGGACCTGCGCCGCGAGCGCATGCACCGCAACATCATGCTGCGCACCCAGGTCATCTCGGCGATCCGGCACAAGATGGCCGCGATGGGCTTCAACGAGATGGCGACGCCGATCCTGTCCGCCACCTCCCCCGAGGGCGCGCGCGACTTCGTGGTCCCCTCGCGCCTGCACCCCGGCAAGTTCTACGCGCTGCCGCAGGCCCCGCAGCAGTTCAAGCAGCTGCTGATGATCTCCGGCTTCGACCGCTACTTCCAGATCGCGCCGTGCTTCCGCGACGAGGACGCCCGCGCCGACCGCTCGCCCGGCGAGTTCTACCAGCTCGACGTCGAGATGAGCTTCGTCGAGCAGGAGGACGTCTTCCAGCCGATCGAGAAGCTCATGACCGAGCTGTTCGAGGAGTTCGGCAACGGCCGCCATGTCACCTCCCCCTTCCCGCGGATCCCGTTCCGCGAGGCGATGCTGAAGTACGGCTCCGACAAACCGGACCTGCGCGCCAAGCTGGAACTGGTCGACATCACCGATGTCTTCGAGGGCTCGGAGTTCAAGGCGTTCGCCGGCAAGCACGTGCGCGCGCTGCCCGTCCCGGCGGTCCAGGACCAGCCGCGCAAGTTCTTCGACCAGCTCGGCGAGTTCGCGGTGTCGCTCGGCGCCAAGGGTCTGGCCTGGGTCCGCGTCGGCGAGGACGGCGCGCTGTCCGGCCCGATCGCGAAGTTCCTCACCGAGGAGAACGTCGCCGAGCTGACCAAGCGCCTGTCGCTGGCCCCCGGCCACGCGGTCTTCTTCGGCGCGGGCGAGTTCGACGAGGTCTCGAAGGTCATGGGCGCGGTGCGGGTGGAGGCCGCTCGTCGCGCCGGCCACTTCGAGGAGGGCGTCTTCCGCTTCTGCTGGATCGTCGACTTCCCGATGTACGAGAGGGACGAGGAGACCGGCGCGATCGACTTCTCGCACAACCCCTTCTCCATGCCGCAGGGCGGCCTGGAGGCCCTTGAGACCCAGGACCCGCTGGACATCCTGGGCTGGCAGTACGACATCGTCTGCAACGGCGTCGAGCTGTCCTCCGGGGCGATCCGGAACCACGAGCCGGAGATCATGCTCAAGGCCTTCGAGATCGCGGGCTACGACCGCGAGACCGTCGAGGAGAAGTTCGCCGGCATGCTCCGCGCGTTCCGCTTCGGCGCCCCGCCGCACGGCGGCATCGCCCCCGGCGTGGACCGCATCGTCATGCTCCTCGCGGACGAGCCCAACATCCGCGAGACGATCGCCTTCCCGCTCAACGGCAACGCCCAGGACCTGATGATGGGCGCCCCCACCGAACTGGAGGAGGCCCGCCTGCGCGAGCTGCACCTGAACATCAGGAAGCCGCAGCCGAAGTAGTACGGCCGTAGTACGGCGCTGTTCGTCAGTCCCCCGCGTCGGGGCCGGAGTCCGTGTCCGGCTCGATGTCGGGGGACGCGCCGTCTTCCAGGAGGCGCTCGGCGATGTCGTCGGACCAGCGTTGGGCCCAGGCGCGCAGGGCGACGACCTCGGCCTCGTCCAGCCCATACCGAATGAAATCCGCGTCGGAGTAGAAGTCCGTCCCCGTCAGCCGGGACTGCAGCGTGGGCAGGTCGAAGGGGTCATGGGCGTGTCGGCGGCCCAGTTCCTCCAGATCGGGGAACGAGAACCGGGCGGCGGCGGCCCGCGCATCGACCAGATCGACGGCCGCGCCCCGGTCGTACAGCGCTCGGATCTTCGTCCCGACGGCATCCTCCAGGGAGAGGGCCGGGCCGTACTCGGTGAGCGTCGGTGGCTGCCAGAGGGCCTCCTTGTGCAGCGCGAGGGCGCAGGCCTCCCCGGTCGGCGGGTCGGTGACGGTCAGCTGCGCGGTGAGCACCGCGACCGCGCCGGTCCGCACCTGCCGGCCCCGCGCCTCCAGGGCCGCGCCGACCGCGGTGGCGATCCGGTCCATGCCCTCGGGACTCTCCGTGGCGAAGTCCAGGTTCGCATGCGGGCGTTGCAGCAGCCCGTGCGCCTGGAGGGCATATCCGCCGGCGAGCACCAGCCCGTACGGGCCGCCTGCGGTGACGACGTCGGCGAGGAGCCGGTGGTGGGGTTCGGGGAGGTTCACGACATCGGTACTCTGCCAGACCGGGGGCGTGCGGCACGGCTGCCCCGCCCCCGGTTCACTCAGGCCGATGCCGTCTCGGTGTCCTCCGGCTCGTCGGCGAAGAGGTCGTGGACGCACTCTACGTGGGGCGTCCGGTCCAGCCAGCGGCCGAGGAGCTCCAAGTCGGTGCAGCCGGAGATGCGTTCACGGGCCTCCTCCGGGACGGTGATGCCACGCGCTTCCAGGAAGCGGAGGATGGCCTTGGCCTCGCCCTTGGCCTCGCCTTTGGCCTCGCCGTCGAGGTAGACCTCCTCGAACATAGTGCCCCGGCCGGGGAAGAAGTTGGTGAAACCCATCAGCTCTCTCCATGTCTCGCGGGCCGGAGTGTCCCCCAGGCCGATCTCCAACAGGCCGCCGAGGTGCCCGGCGGCCTGGCTGTCCTCCATTGCTTTCAGGGCGCCGGCCGTAGCCTCCAGTATGGCCGGGGCCTCCGGATCCCGGCCATGTGTGATGGCCGAGAACACCGCCATCGCGGGGTTGCTGGCGGCCTTACGCTGGTCGGTGATCTTCGGTACGTTGTCCGGGCCCAGGACCAGGGGATGGGTGCTGTGGGTGGTCCAGCCGCGGACCTCGCAGGTGAACGGCCCGGTCGCCCAGCGCGCGGTGCGCCGGTCCGTGCAGGTGACGAGGAGCAGTACCGGCAGGCAGAACTTCTCCTGCAAGTACGTCACGTAGTACGGCCAGCTCGTCGTCTTGCGCTCGTCGCGCTTCAGCTGTGTCTCGATGGCGAGCAGGAAGTGGTCCCCGTCGGACGGTTCGACGCGCAGGACCGTGTCCACTCGTCTCTCCAGGGGCTGGATCTCCGTCACGTCGGCGCTGAGAACCGCCACCGACGCCTTGGCGGACATCGGGACTCCTAAGAGGTCGAAGACCGGGGTGAGGATCTCCGGCCGGTCCTGGAAGATCCGGTGGGAGGCCTCGTGGGTGGATGTGACCATGCGCGCAACTTATGGGCGCAGAAGGGCCGGTTGGGTGGTGTTCCGGATGCGTTCAGTCTTTCGAGTGGCGCAGAAACGTTCTTCGTTCTCGGAGATTTATTCGGGGCGCTGTCACACACTCCCGAGCCGGGGTGTCAGAGAGATGTCCGACTCCGATCGCGTTTCCCGGGAGCCTCTCATGCACACCGCCCACATCGTCGTCACCCTGCTCGCCGCCCTGATGGCCGGGTTCTCCGGGGCCGTTCTGCTGATGCGGGCCGAGTGGATCGTGCAGGCCCTCACCGACTACTCCGTGCCGCAGAGCTGGTGGACATGGCTCGGGCTGGCCAAGGCGGCCGGGGCCGTGGGGCTGGTGGTGGGGCTGGGTGTGCCGGTGATCGGGGTGCTGGCCGGGATCGGGCTGGTGCTCTACTTCCTCGGGGCCGCGGTCACCGTGGCCCGTGCCCGGTGGTACTCCCACATCCCGTTCCCGCTCGTCTACGCCGCCCCGGTTGTCGGCACGCTCGTCCTCGGGTACGCCTCCTGAGCCGGAAAGCTCTCACCGCGAGGCGGCAACTTCCCTGTGCGCGGCGACCACTGAGGAGTCGTAAGGCAGGTTCAGCACACCCTTAAGGACTCCTCCGTGGCTGCTCCCTCCCACCGCCGTTCCCTCCGCAAGCGGCGCACCCTCGCCGTGTCCGCCGCCGTCGTGGTCGCGGGCGTCGGTGCCGGGGTGTTCGTGATGAACGCGAACGCCACCGCGGCCGATCTCTACCACCAGACGCTCCCCGCCAAGGACGGCTGGGCCGCCTCCGGCACCGGGACCACCGGCGGTTCGAAGGCCGACTCCGCGCACACCTTCACCGTCTCCACCCGCGCCCAGCTGGTGAAGGCCCTGGGCTCGGCCTCCGACACCACGCCCCGGATCATCAGGATCAAGGGCACCATCGACGCCAACACCGACGACAGCGGCAGGAAGCTCACCTGCGCCGACTACGCGAAGGGGACGGGCTACTCGCTCCCGGCCTACCTCAAGGCCTACGACCCCGCCACCTACGGCCGCTCCAAGCTGCCCTCCGGCACACAGGAAAGGGCCCGCGCGGCCGCGCAGAAGAAGCAGGCGGCGACCATCGTGTTCAAGGTGCCGGCCAATGCACGGCGGGTCCGGGAAGAGCGTCTCTTCCCGGACCCGCCCACGCTGTCGGAGCCGTGTCGGAGTCGTCAGCCTTCCTCGCCGCCGAAGCGCTCCTTGTAGGCCGCCAGGTCCTCCTCGGTCAGCTTGGCGAACAGGACCGGCGGGACCGTGAAGGGGGTGCCGGCCGGGACCGAGGCGAGGGCCCTGGCCTCGTCGGCGGTGACCCAGGTGGCGGTGTCGTCGGCGAGCGAGAACGCCTCGCGCATCGCCTTCGCCGTGGACGGGATCAGCGGCTCGGAGACCACCGCGTACAGATGGATCAGGTTCATCGCCGTGCGCAGGGTGAGGGCCGCGGCGTCCTTGTCGGTCTTGATCTGCAGCCAGGGGGCCTTCTCCTCCAGGTAGGAGTTGCCCGCCGACCACAGGGCGCGCAGGGCCGCGGCGGCCTTGCGGAACTGCAGCGTCTCCATGTGGCCCTCGTACTCCGCGAGGAGGCGGGCGATCTCTTCGCCGAGGCGTGCCTCCGCCTCACCGGGCTCGCCGCCGGCCGGGACCTCCTCACCGAAGCGCTTCTTCGAGAAGGACAGCACGCGGTTGACGAAGTTGCCGAGGGTGTCGGCGAGGTCCTTGTTGACCGTGGCGGTGAAGTGCTCCCAGGTGAAGGACGAGTCGTCCGACTCGGGGGCGTTGGCGATGAGGAAGTAGCGCCAGTAGTCGGCCGGGAGGATGTCCAGGGCCTGGTCGGTGAAGACACCGCGCTTCTGGCTGGTGGAGAACTTGCCGCCGTAGTACGTCAGCCAGTTGAAGGCCTTGACGTAGTCGACCTTCTTCCACGGCTCGCGCACACCCAGCTCGGTGGCCGGGAACATCACCGTGTGGAAGGGGACGTTGTCCTTGGCCATGAACTCGGTGTAGCGGACGTCGGTGTCGACGTCGTACCACCACGACTTCCAGTCGCGGTTCTCCGGGTCCTGGTCGGCCCACTCCTTCGTCGCGCCGATGTACTCGATCGGGGCGTCGAACCAGACGTAGAAGACCTTGCCCTCGGCGGCCAGCTCCGGCCAGGTGTCCGCCGGGACCGGGACACCCCAGTCCAGGTCACGGGTGATCGCGCGGTCGTGCAGGCCCTCGGTCAGCCACTTGTGGGCGATGGAGGAGGCGAGCTGCGGCCAGTCCTTGTCGTGCTTGGCGACCCACTCGCGGACCTCGTTCTCCAGCTTGGACTGGAGGAGGAAGAGGTGCTTGGTCTCGCGGACCTCGAGGTCGGTCGAGCCGGAGATGGCGGAGCGCGGGTTGATCAGGTCGGTCGGGTCCAGCACGCGGGTGCAGTTCTCGCACTGGTCGCCGCGGGCCTTGTCGTAACCGCAGTGGGGGCAGGTGCCCTCGACGTAGCGGTCCGGGAGGAAGCGGCCGTCGGCCGGCGAGTACACCTGGCGGATCGCCCGCTCCTCGATGAAGCCGTTCTCGTGCAGCTTGCGGGCGAAGTGCTGGGTGATCTCCCGGTTCTCGGGGGACGAGCTCCGGCCGAAGTAGTCGAAGGCGAGCGCGAAGCCGTCGTAGACCGCCTTCTGGGCGTCGTGTGCCTGCGCGCAGAACTCGTCGACCGGCAGACCCTGCTCCTTCGCGGCCAGCTCGGCCGGGGTGCCGTGCTCGTCGGTGGCGCAGATGTACAGGACGTCGTGGCCGCGCTGGCGGAGGTACCGGGAGTACACGTCCGCCGGGAGCATGGACCCCACCATGTTGCCCAGGTGCTTGATCCCGTTGATGTACGGAAGGGCGCTGGTGATGAGGTGTCGAGCCATCGTGGCTGCTCCCAGGTCGCTGCTTTTCTGCGGTTTCGAACCTTGAAATCGTAGCCGACATGGGTGGGCCGCCCGCTTCCCGTTTTGCAGGGTGGGAAGGGGCGGCCGCGGGGTCGACGGGGTGGTTACGCTCCGTTACGGGCGCCAGGCGGCGAGCAGGCCCTCGTACAGCTCGGTGTCGGTCAGTTCGCGGGGGGTGGGGCCCGCGTGGAAGAAGGAGGTGTTCGGGGTCTTCAGCTTGCGGAGGTAGTCGAAGGCCTTGTTGTCGTGCTCTCCGAAGGCGACGAAGGAGAAGAAGACGGCGGGGTGGGTCTCCGCCGCCGTGGTGAGGGCCTGGGTGGCGGGGGTCTTCGCGTCCGGCGCGCCGTCGGTCTGGAAGACGACGAGGGCGGGGGTGGCGGGGGTGGTGTCCTTCTCGTACTGCTCGTAGTGGGCGAGTACGGCCTCTACGGCGGCGTGGTAGCTGGTACGGCCCATGCGGCCGAGGCCGGCGTGCACGTCGTCGATCTTCGTCTCGTGGTCCGGGGTGAGGGTGAGGTCGGTGGTGCCGTCGATCTCCGTGGAGAAGAAGACGGTGTGGACCGTGGCCTCGGGGTCCAGGTGGGCGGCGAGGGCGAGGGTCTGGTCGGCGAGGGCCTGGGCGGAGCCGTCCTTGTAGTACGGCCGCATGCTCGCGGAGCGGTCGAGCACGAGGTAGATCTTGGCGCGGGTGCCGGTGAGGTCCTTCGCCTTCAGGGTGGCTGTGGCGGCCTTGTAGGCGGTGGTGAGGGAGGGGGTGCGGGACCTGAGCTTGGTGAGGGTGGTGGCGGGGGTCTTCTTGGACGCGGGTTCCTGCGGAGCGTCGGCCTCCGGCGTGGGGGCCGGTTCGTCGGGGGTTTCCTGCGGGGTTTCCTGCGGAGCCTGCGGAGCTTCGGCGGGGGAGTCCTCGGCTTCGCCTTCGGCCTCCGGGTTCCCACCCGCACCACCCGTGCGGCTTTCGTTGTCGGGTGCGGGTGGCCCCTGTGGGGTGTCCTCGCCGTCGGCGGGCTGCGGGGCGGTCGTCTCGTCGGTCGGTGCGGCGGTCTCCTCCGCCGTCTCAGACGCCGCCGTCTCCTCCTCCTCGACCTCCCGCACCTCAGCCTCCGGCTCGACCTGCGTGTCAGCCTCAGCCTCAGCCTCGGGCTCGGTGTGCGTCTCGGCCTCAGGCGCCTGCGCGGCCTCGGGCTCAGCCGTCTCCGCGACCGCTGGCTCGGCCTGCTTCTCGGCCTCAAGCGGCTCCGTGGCCTCAGGCTCGGCCAGCTCTGCGACCTCAGGCTCAGCCGCCTCTACGGCCTCGGCGTCAGCCAGCTCTGCGCCCTCAGCCGCAGCCGGCTCAGCGATCTCAGCCTCAGCCGTCTCCGCGACCTCAGCCGCGGTCGGCTCTGCGACTTCGGCCTCAGCCGGCTCCGCGACCTCCGGCTCGGCCGGTTCTGCGCCCTCAGCCGCAGCCGGCTCAGCGCCCTCGGCCTCAGCCGGCTCCGTGGCCTCCTGCTCAGCCGGCTCGGCCTCCGGCTCGGCCTGCGGCTCAGGCTCCTCCGTGGTCTCCGGCTCGGGCTCCGCCGTGGGCTCCGGCGTCGGGTGTTCCTCTGTCGGCTTTGACGGGTGGGGGACCTTTACGTTGTTGAAGGCTGCTGCCACCAGGTCGTGCTCGTCGGAGGTGGAGTGGCGGGGTTCGGGGACGGTGGGGTCGGCTGCGGGGGGCGTGGGAAGGGGGGTTTCGGGTTGTGCGGGCAGGCGGTTCGCACCCTCTGCCTCGGTGGCGCGCCCCTTGCGGGAGCGGCTGAATGCGTTCCGCAGGAGAGTGAGAATGCCCATGTGTGCAACCCTTCGCGTGAGTTGATCCACGTCGATCCCTGGCCAGGACGGACACGTAAGGTTAGCGAAGCGCTCAGTGGGGGGAAGCGATCGCCCGGGCCGCCGCGACCTCCTGTCGCAGGGGCTCCAGGACACTGCCCGCGGGGCCGGTGAGATCCGTGCGGACCGGGGTGAGGGTTTCCGCGTCCCGGACGCCCTCCGACAGCTCCCGGAGCTGCAGGACGACCTGGGCGATCTCGGCCTCGCCCGGGGGCGGTGCCCCGTGCCGCACGCGGACGCGGGCGGCCGTCGTCGCGTCGACGATGCGTTCCACCGCCACGACCAGCGGCCACCACGCGGCGGCGCGGCGGCCGGTCGGCGGGGGCTCGGTCAGGGCCCGCTGGAACTCCGTACGGATCACCGACAGGTCGCGGTAGAGGCGGCGGCGCATGCGGGCGCGGGCGGCCGGGTCGCCGTCAGGGGCGAAGGCCGTTTCCACATAGCGCGCCGTGTCCGCCACCGCGTCGGCCAGGCGGTCGCCGACCCTGGTGCGCCAGCTCTCCGGCCAGAGCAGGTAGCCGGCGGTCAGGGCGATCGCGCAGCCGAGGAGCGAGTCCGTCAGGCGGGGCAGGAGCAGGGCCGTTCCCTGGTGGTTCAGGATGTCGGAGAGGAGGAGGATCACGGGGGTGATGGCTGCGGTCTGGTAGCCGTAGCCGCGGGGGGTCAGGGCCGGGATCAGGGGGGCCAGGAGCAGCATGGCGAGGACGTCCCACCAGCCCAGCGGGACCTCCGCCAGGACCACCGCCGCGATCACCAGCCCGGCCACCGTGCCGAGGGCGCGCAGCAGGGCGCGGGAGAAGACCGAGCCGAAGTCGGGCTTCAGGACGAAGGTGATCGTCAGGGCCACCCAGTAGGAGCGGGGGACGGGGATGAGCGAGACCAGGGCCTGCGCGATGCCGATGCAGACCGCCAGGCGCAGGCCGTAGCGCCAGGAGTTGGCGGAGAGTACGACGTTGCGGGCGGCTCGCGCCGTACGGATGCCCAGCGTTGCCGGGCGGCCCAGGCGGTCGTCGATGCCGCGGGGATCCACGTCGGGGGTCGTCACCACCTCGGCGGTGTGGCGCAGGGCGTGGTCCACCGCTCGGGCCGTCTCCGTCGTCGGCACGGGGAGGTCCAGGGCCACCGGGTCCGTGCGGCCCGTTTCGACCGCACGGGCCAGGTGGTGGACCGCCTCCGGGATCCGGTCCGGCAGCGGGCGGCGCGCCAGATGGGCCGCGGGGGCCGCCTCCATCACCGGGGTGATGGCGTTCAACTGGGCCAGCAGACGGGTGAGTTCGCGGCTGCGGCCGTGGTGGCGGGCGCGCCGGGCCAGGATCAGGTCGTAGGACTGGTTGAGGGACTGGGTGACCGCGTGGCGGGCCTCGTCGTAGCCCTCGGTCCGGTCCGTGCCGGAGACGGCGAGGAGGGTGGCGACCGTGCGGTACGTGGCCGCCACCGCCGCGCGTTCGGGCACGCCCGAGCGCAACGGCCAGGCCAGCAGGGCGAGGAGGAGGACCAGGAGACCGCCGCCGGTCATCAGGGCGGGGGCCAGCCACCAGGGGTGCGGCAGGGGGAGGCCCGCGCCCACCACGCAGTTCAGCAGCAGGAGCAGGCCCGAGACCGAGGCCACCGCGCCGATCGTCGAGATCATGCCGGAGAGCAGGGCGATGCCGGTCACCACGGCCACCGCGTACCAGCCGTGGCCGTACACCAGCGTGCCCAGCGTCACACCGACCGCGCCGAAGAGCTGCGGGACGGCGATGTTGAGGATGCGCATGCGGTAGGCGTCGGCGGTGTCGCCGATGACGCCGGACAGGGCGCCCATGGAGGCGAGGGCGCCGTACGCCGGGTAGCCGGTGGCGAGGCCGATCGCCAGGGGGAGGGCCATCGCGACGGCGGCGCGGGCGGCGGCGGCCTTGTTGACGGGGGCCTGCTGGGGGCGGAGGTTCCGGACCAGCCAGTCGGGCGGGGTGAGGCCGATGGGGAACTCGCGCGCCATGCGGCCATTATCACCGGTTCGTTCCGGCCGGCCCGAGGTCAGCGCCGGTGGAGGGGGTGTGGCCGGGCGGAAAGAGGGCGGCGGGTCGTGGCCCGGATGCGCGTCAGACGTGGGCCCGGGTCGGGGTCGGGGTCTGGGCCGGGGCCGACACAGGCGGGGCGGCGGGGCGGAGCGGGACCAGGCGGTGGGTCAGCCACGCGGTCAGCGCCACCGTGAGGCCCAGGCCGAGCAGCAGCCAGGCCGCCGTGCGCAGGGTGTCCGTGAGGGCGTCGTAGACCGCGCCGGCCGCCGGGTGGGGGACGTCGGCGGGCAGGCCGGCGAGGGTCAGGCCGCGGCCGACCGTCACCGCGAGGGCGAGCAGTGCGCCGCCCAGCGCCGTGCCCAGCGCGGTCGCGGCCACGGCGCGGCGGCGGCGGACGGCGAGGGCGATCCCGGTGGCGGCGAAGGCGACGGCCGCCACCGGCAGCCAGAAACCGGCGAGTTCGAGCACGTGGAATCCCTTCCGGAAGGAGGTCAGTCGGCCCGCCGGGAGCACGGAGACCGCGGTGTGCTCCACCGGGATGCGCGCGGCGAGCGGCACATGGTCCCGGGCCAGCTGACGCTTGACCTGGTCGGTTACGGGGGCGAGGTCGACCGTGACCGGCCGTCCGGCCGGCCCGTCGTCCCCCCTCTCGCGCAGGGCGCGCAGGATGGCGTCGTGGGTGACGCGGTTGCCGGTGTCCCAGGCCAGCCGGAAGGCCTCGGTCTGGGTGAAGGAGCGCACCACGTCGCGCACGAACGGGCGGAGGGAGCGTCCCCCGGAGGGGGTACCCCCGGCCGGGCGGACGTCCAGATGCTGGTCCACCGCGCGCAGGATGCCGTCACCGACCGTGTCCGCGACGGCCTCCCGCACGTTCGGGTCGGCGGCCAGCGGTGCCATCGTGGTGACGTACCGGCCCGTGTCGAGAAGGCCGTACGCCGCCCAGGCCGCCAGCGCGCCGAACGGCACGAGCAGGCAGGTCAGGGCGAGCAGTACGGCCGACAGGGCGCTCCTGAGACGTGGGGGCACGCTTCCAGGCAACGGCCTGCGGGGCGCGGACGCGAGCGGGGCGGGTGCATTCGGGCGAAGACCCGCGCCCGTTGGCGGAACTGGGGCACTCCTTGGCGGAACTGGGGCACCCCCTGGCGGAACGGGGGCACCCGCGTGGGGGAACTGGGGCACCCCTTGGCGGAACCGGGAACCGCGACCTCCGGTGGAGGGTTCACCCGATCGGGTGTTTCCTGGTGTTGGGGGAGGAGGGCCGGGGTGAGGGAAGTGGGGAACGGGGGAGGCGTGGGCCCCGGTTCGCCCGGGACCCACGCCCACGTCCACACCTGCTCCTGCTTCCGGCCCGGTTCCGGCGCGGGTCAGCGGACCCGGTGCCCGAACGCGTCCTCGCGCGTGTAGTAGCGGTAGAAGAACGCGCCGAAGGTGCACCCCGCGATGAGCAGCGACATCATCACGGACCGCCAGACCGAGTGCGGTGTCTGGATGTACAGGAAGCCGAACGCGATGCCGGTGAACGCCGACCACAGCAGCGCGTGCAGTTCCCGCGGCATCCGCGGGGCCAGCGTCAGCAGGGCGATGGACACCCCCGCGAACACCAGCGCGCTGAGCCAGCCGAGCAGCAGGTTCCCGCCGGTGACGGGGCCGCCCTGGCGGGCGTCGGCCGCGACCCAGTAGCCGTAGACCAGGCCCAGTGCGACCGGGACGGCGAAGTGGGCGACGCGGTGGGTGCGCGCGTCGAAGACGTCGGGCGGACGGGGCCGCCCACCGGCGGCCCGTGTTCCGATCTCCTTGCGACCGGGGCGGGCCAGGCCGCCGGGCGCGGGTGCCGCTTGAGCCATGAGAGCACTCCTCTCGCTCCTCGCCCCCGCCTTCCAGAGCACACCTGGGGACAGTGCCTGGCAAGTCGGCCAGGAGGGTGACAGGAGGGTGACGGGTGCCCGGATGCGGCGGGTTCCCTCCCGTGTTTCGCTGGAGACGCCGAGAGACCTGGAGGGCTGCCCGCCGTGACGGACCCGTGACGGACATGGAGTACGGCCGGCGGCGCCAGCTGCTGCGCGTGCGGGGCCGCGACGTCGCCTGGGTACCGCCCCTGCTGCTGCTCGTCGGCATCGTGCTGCTGGACCTCAACACGACGGAACGGTTCCGCATCATCACCTGGATCGTGCTGGTCCCCGGCACGGCCGCCGCGGTCTGCGGGGTGTGGACGACGGCCGTCTTCGCCGTGCTGGCGGTGGTGACGTACGTCGCCGTCGACAGCGCCTGGCCGGGCCAGTACCAGGCCGGACTCGGCGACTTCGTGCTGGTCGCCGTCGGCGGCATGCTGGCCGTGGTGGCCTGCGCCGTGCGCCTGCGCAAGGAGCGGCAGACCCTGCACATCCAGGACATCGCCGAGACCACCCGCCGTACCGTGCTGCGCCCGCTGCCGCCGCGCTGGGCCGGACTGGAGCACGCCGGGGTGTATCTGGCCGCCGACCTCGAGGCCCGGGTCGGCGGCGACTTCTACGACATCCAGCCCGGCCCGCACGGCGCCCGCGTCTTCGTCGGCGATGTGCAGGGCAAGGGGCTCGGCGCGGTGGAGACCGCCGCCGCGCTGCTCGGCACCTTCCGCGAGGCCGGCTACCACGAGAGGGACCTCGCGACCGTCGCCGACCGCCTGGAGACCCGGATGCTGCGGCACCGCCGGCACACCACCGCGCTCGGCCGCGACGACGGCGACCGGTTCGCCACCGCCGTGCTGATCGGCTTCCCCCAGGACTCCCCGGAGACCATCGAGGTCGTCAACTTCGGCCACGAGGCCCCGCTCGCCGTCGGCCCGCGCGGAGTCCGTGAGCTGCCCAGCGGCGACGGGCTGCCGCTCGGCCTCGGCGAGCTCGGGGGCGGCCGGCCGCCCGTGCACCGGGTGCCGTTCGCCGCCGACGAGACCCTGCTGCTGGTCACCGACGGGGTGACCGAGGCCCGCGACCGGCGGGGCGCCTTCTATTCGCCGGCCGTCGAGCTCGCGCCCGCGGTCGCCGCCGGGGCGGCTCCCGCCGACCCCTGGTTGCTGGTCCGGACGATCCGCGACGGCGTCCTGCGGCACTGCGGCGGCCGGCTGGTCGACGACACCACGGTGTTCGCCGTGCGGCGGATGCGGCAGACGGCGGGCGAAGGCGACCAAGGCGATGAAGAAGGCGACCAAGGCGATGAAGGGGGACAAGGGAGACGTTTACGGTCCTGACGTCTTCCTGTGCCGTCCTGAGGCGCGCGTTTGCAGCCGCAGCGGTTACGGTGCTGGCTGGAGAGGCTAGAGGGGGAGGACCGATGCCCGGAACCGTGCTGCTGCTCGCGGCCTCGCCGCTGGGCCGGGGGCGCCTGGTGGACGCGGCCGGTGTGCTGCCGGTGCTGGCGGCCGTCGCCCCCGCCGTGCTGTCCGGCGCCGACACCGCGAACGTCGTCGAACTTGCCGACCCCCTGGAGCCGCAGGCCGTACTGACCCGGCTGCGCGCCGCCGCGGCCGCGCCCGGACCGCTGACCCTGTACATCGCCGGCCAGCTGCAACTGGACCGGCGGCAGCGGCTGCCGCATCTGGCGCTGGCGCGCACCACGGCGGCGACGGTCCGCTACACCGCGCTGCCCTGGCACTGGATACGCGAGGAGCTGCGGTTGCGCTCCGCCGCGGACACGGCGCTGGTCGTGGACCTGCACGCGGATGCGGAAGCGTGGCAGTGCGTCGCCGAGCGCGGGCTGGACTGCGGTGCGAACGCCGCCGTCTACGGCCGTGTCGCGCCGGGGGCCGGGCGGCGGGGGGTGGCCGAGCCGGCGTACATGAAGGCCGTGGCCACGTTGTTGAGGAGTGGGTACCGGCCGCCGCTCGCGCAGTTGCACGAGCAGGCGTGGGCTCGGGTTGCGGAGCCGAGTGGCGGGCGTGACCTGGTGCTGGCCTTTCCTGGGGGCTCCGCCCCCAGACCCCCGTTTTCCCACCCGCCCACCCGTCTCGGACAGCAGCCCTCCGCCGGCACGCCGGACTCCCGGTTCATCGGCCAGGACCCCCACGCCGCCATCAGTGCCGCGGTGCAGGACGGGCGGCACGGGGAGGCCGATGTGCTCGCCGCTCAGCAGGAGCGGCTTGCCGTGGGTGCCCATGGTCCCGCCTCCGACGAGGCCCTGCACTGGGCCGAAGTCCGGGCGGACCTCGCGATGTTCGCGGGGGACGCGGTGCGCAGCTGCCGGGCCTGGCTCGCGGTGGCCGGGGTGCGGCTGGGGGCGGGGCAGGCCGCGGACGCGCCGGCCGTCGAGGCGGCCGTGGACCGGGCGCACCACCAGTGGGGCCGGATCACGGACGCGGCGCAGGCCCGCGAACTCGGCTTCGCGCTCGCGGAGTTGAGGCTGCGGGTGCCGGGCCGCCGGCAGGGCGCGCTGGAGAACGTCCAGCGGCAGCTGCGCCAGCTCCAGGCGGCTCCGTAGGCGTACCGGCGTTCGGGTCACGCCGCCGGCAACAGCGCGAGCGCCCCGGAGACGAGCGTGCGGACGCCGGGGGCGATCACCGACAGGTCCGGCGCGAAGTGCGGGCTGTGGTTGCTCGGCACGGCCGCGAACTTCTCCGGGAAGGTGTCACCGGGGGCGCTGTCCCACACCTCGGCCGGGGTGGTCGTCACGAACCAGTACGAGTACGGGATGGCGCCGTCGAGCGCCAGCACGGGGAAGTCCTCGCTGCCCATCGCCGGGCCCGGGTCGAAGACCGTGCCCGCGCCGAAGACCTCACCGTGCACGGCGGCCACCCTGGCGTCGGTGGGCGCGTCGTTCACGGTCACCGGGAAGGTGTTGCCGACGGTGATGTCGGGCTCCCGCGGGCAGCCGGCGGCCAGGCACTCGCCGAGCGCGATGCGCCGGATCGCGGCCAGCATCCGCTGCCGTACCTCCTCGGACTGGCTGCGCAGGTTCAGCGAGATGCGGGCCTCGGACGGGATGATGTTGTGCCGGGTGCCGGCCTCGATGCGGCCGACGGTGAGGACGGCGGACTCGCCGGCGGCGAGCTCCCGGGAGACGACCGTCTGGAGGCGGGTGACCAGGTAGGCGGCGGTCACCACGGGGTCCACGGTCGCCTCCGGACGCGAACCGTGGCCGCCCCGGCCGTGCACCACGATGTCCACGTCGGTCGCCGCGGACATGATCAGCCCCGGGGAGTGCGGGTACAGCCCCGCCGGGCCGGGCGCGGCATGCTGCCCGAGCAGCACGTCCGGTCGGCCGTACCGCTCGTACAGCCCGTCCGCGATCATCCGGGCCGCGCCCTGCCCGCTCTCCTCGGCGGGCTGGCCCACCACCAGCAGGGTGCCCCGCCAGGTCTCCCGCCCCGCGGCCAGTGCCCCGGCGGCGCCGGTCAGCCAGGTGACGTGCAGATCGTGCCCGCACGCGTGCATCACCCCGTCGGCTTGCGAGGCGTACGCCAGCCCGGTGGCCTCCTGGACCGGCAGCGCGTCCATGTCGGCCCGCAGCAGCACGGTCGGCCCGTCGCCGTTGGCCAGCCGGCCCACGACCCCGGTGCCGCCGACGCCCCGGGCGGTCTCGAACCCGGCCCGCTCCAGCCGCTCGGCGAGCTTCCCGGCGGTGCGGTGCTCGCGCAGGGACAGTTCGGGGTTGCGGTGCAGGTCGCGGTAGAGGTCCTCCAGGTCCGGCACCGGGAGGCCGGAGGTCAGGTCCAGGGCGGTGCGGGCGGCGGCAGAGGTCATGGCGGGAGCGTAGGCCTCCGGCGGTTTCGCCGACACCCCAACCTGTGCGGAGCCTGGTCGTTTACCTGTGCGGAGCCTGGTCGTTGCTCCTGGCTGCACGGCTGAACCCACGTGGCCGTCCGTGGCCTGGGCGCCGCTCACCTGTAGATCGCGCCCGGCCGGGGCTTCGCCGGGGCGAGGAGCTGGGTGACCGTGACGAAGGTGTAGCCGCGGGCCCTGAGGGCGGAGATGATGCCGGGGACCGCGGGAATCGTTCCGTTGTAGCCGCGGTTCGTGGGGTCCACCAGGTCGTGCAGCAGGATGATCCCGCCGGGCCGGGTCTGGTCCAGGATCCGGGCGGTGATCAGCCGGGAGTCGGTCGTCCGGTAGTCGGACGCGCCGGCGCTCCACAGGACCTGTGCCATGCCGAGCTGCCGGCAGATCGCGGTGACGGCCGGATCGGTGCGGCCCTGCGGTGGGCGCAGCAGGACCGGCCGGCGGCCGAGGACCTTCGCCACGGCGTCGCGGCCCTGGACGATCTCCTTGCGCACGTCCGCCGGGCTGATGCGGGTGAGAATCCGGTGGGACCAGGTGAGGGTCTCCAGCTCGTGGCCTTCCGCGGCCATCCTCCTGACCGTCCCCGGATATCTCACGACGTGGTGCTCGCCCAGGGTGAAGAACGTGGCGTGCACGCGGTAGCGGTGCAGGATGTCCAGGAGCCGCGGGGTGCGCGCGCTCGGCGAGTCGTCGAAGGTGAGCGCCACGCACTTCGCCTTCCGGCAGTTCACGGAGTCGCCAGGAGGCCGCGCCGCGGCCCGTGCGGGCGCCCAGGCGGACAGGGAGAGTGCCAGCACTGCCGCGGTCAACAGCGCGATGACGCCGTCCCACCGGGGCCGGAGAGCCCCTCGATGGGATGAGTGGGGCATATGAGGAGCTTAGGGCGGATGTGTGTCTCGGGCATCCCGGGGCGGCCCGGGCTACCTGGACGTGCCGATCGCCTGCTGTGCCCGTGCGCCCGGTCCGGGCTCCGCCGCCCGCGCCGGGCCCGCGTTCGCCGCGACGATCAGGGCCGTCGCTGCGATCACCGCGGCGGCGACGGCCCTGCGTGCGGTGGTGTTTCCGTAGGGTGCGGATGTACGTCCGGGCACGGCGACCTCGCAACACAACAGCGACCTATTAAGCAGACTTAATCCGCCGTTTAACCTAGGGGCTGAGCGGGCCGAACGGCAAGAGGTGCCAAGGGAGTTGGGGGAGTGGGGCCATGCGGGAACGGGACGACCCCGAGGTCATAGGGCGGCGCGTACAGCACCTGCGCACCCAACGGGGCCTCACCCAGCGGCAGTTGGCGGAACCCGCCTACACACCCGCCTACATCTCCACGGTGGAGGCGGGCCGGGTGCGGGCCTCTGACGAGGCGCTGCGGCACATCGCCGGCCGGCTCGGCGTGGCCTTCGAGGAGCTGGCCGTCGGCCGCCCCGCCCACCTCGCCACCGACCTGCGCCTGCGCCTCACCGAGGCCCAGCGGGTCCTCGCCGACGGCAGGGCCGAGGAGGCGGCCGGCCAGTACGCGGCGCTGCTCGCGGAGGCGGAGGCCCACGGGCTGGGCTGCGAGCAGGCCACCGCGCTGCTCGGCCTCGGCGAATGCGCCCTGGAGACGGGCGAGCTGGAGCAGGCCCGGGAGTTCTTCGAGCGCGCCGAGGCGCACCTTACGGACGAGTCGCTCCCGGTGCGGGTACCGGCCGTCCGGGGCCGCGCCGTCGCCCACTACCTCGCCGGTGAACTCCGGTACGCCGTCTACCTCCTGGAGTCCACGCTCGACGAGCTGAACCGGGGCGGACTGCACGACCCCGACGCCCTGCTCCTGCTCTACGCCAGCGTCATCGGCCCGTACATGGACATGGGCGCGCACGCCCGCGCCGCCCAGGCCGCCGAGTTCGCCCTCGCGCTCGCCCCGCAGGCCGGCGACCCCGCGCTGATCGCCCGGATGCACCGCTCGGTGGCCCGCACCCTGATCGCCGAGGGCCGGGTCACCGAGGCCGACGCCTCCCTCGCCAAGGCGGCCGAGCTGTACCGCGGGCTGAGCCTGCGCACCGAGCTGGCCAACTGCCACTGGATGCGCGGTTACGTCTGCGCCCAGAACGGCGAACTGGAGCGCGCGGAGCACGAGTTGCGCCAGGCGTACACGATGCTCTCGGAGAGCCGGGCCGCCCTGTACCGCAGCCAGGCCGCCGTGGAACTGGCCGACGTGCTGCACCGCCGGGGCAGGCCTCAGGAGTCCGCCGTACTCCTTCAGGGCGTCCTCGGCGACTTCTCCTCCGAGCGCGGCGCGGTCCACGCCGCCGCGGCCCACCGCCTGCTCGGCATCATCGCCGAGGACGCCCGGGACACCGAGGCCGCCGAGGAGCACTACGTCCGCGCGCTCAGCCTGCTGGAACGCGCGGGCGCCGCCGGCGACCTGGCCGACCTGTGCCGCCTCCTGGGCGACCTGCTGCGCCGCACGGGCCGCATCGAGGCCGCCCTGGACGCCTACCGGACCGGCCTCGGCCACCGCACGACCCCGGGCACGACAACCCTGGGCCCGGCCCCGGCGCAGCCACCGCTGTGACGGCGTGCGGCTCAGACCTGCGCCCTTCCCTGTCTGCGGATGTCGGCCAGGCGCAGGGCGCCGATCTGGACGGCGGCCTGGGTCGCGTTGTTGGGTACGTCGCCCAGGCCGCCGTTGGTGAGGGCGAACGCGTCCGGGCCGACCTTGACGGCGGCCACGTCCAGCGTGAGCAGGGCGTGCCGTCCGTCGCGGTCGGTGGCGGCGACGGTGACCCGCAGGCCCTGCCGCGCGTCCCCGACCTGCGGCAGCGGGGCGTCGCTGACCTGGACGTCCTCCGTGATGTCGGTCTGGGTGGTGGCCGTGAACCGCGCGCAGTCGGCCGGCATCGTCTTCAGCCAGGCGAGCGCCGCGTCCACGTCGGAGGGGCGGCGGGCGGCGATCTGGTAGCGCAGCTGGGCGTTGTCGTCGGTGTCGTCCAGGCCCACGGCGACGCGGGCGGGGCCGCCGAGGAGTTCGTCGGCGTAGAGGGCGTCCAGCAGCCGCTGGCACGCGCCGGCCGAGGTGGTCGCCTTCAGCAGCTGGTCCCGCCAGGTGGCCGCCCCGCGGGTCGCCGTCCAGGGGGCGCCGAGGTCGTTCTCGTTGAGGAGTGCGGCCTGGGCCTGTGCGTCGGTGAGGGTGGAGCCGTCGGCCCGCGGGGACGCCTTCGAGGTCGGCGACGGCTTGTCGATCGTCGGGAGGGGCGGGGTCGCGGTGTCCGGCTGCCGCAGACCGAGGGCCGCGCAGCCGCCCATGGCGAGGAGCCCGGCGACGGCGAGCCAGAGCCGGAGGCCGCGGGGGCGTATCGCGTCGGTCATGAGGGTGCCTCCTGGGCTGCGGGTGCCTCCTGGGCTGCGGGCCGGTGGGGCTGGTCGGGGCCGGCTGAGGTGGTGCCTGATCTCACGGCACCACCGCCCCGACCGGCCCACCAGCGCTCGGGTCCGTCCGGGTGACTGGTCCGCCCGGGCCGGGTGGGTGGTCCGCCGGATCCGGGTGAGCGGCTCGCGGAAATCGCCTCGACCCGGTGCTTCGGCGGTTGCTAGGGTCGGCGTATGCAGCGCGCCCAGCAGTGCCCGAAGAGCACGACGACGCCGGAGACCGTCCCGGCGCGCTGACACCTGACCAGCATCGAAGCCCCGGGGCGAGCGCCCCGGGGCTTCCGCGTGCCGTGGGCGTTCGCCTCCCTGAGCGGAGGAGACCCGCCATGAACGCATCGCTGCCCGACCACCGCCGCCTCGGCCGCGAGCTCGGCCTCTTCGACACCGACCCGCTGATGGGCGCCGGGCTGCCGTACTGGCTGCCGGACGGCGCCGTCGTACGGCACACCCTGGAGGAGTACATCCGCGAGGCCGAACGCCGGGCCGGGTACCGGCACGTGTACTCGCCCGCGCTCGGCAAACGGGAGCTGTACGAGGTCTCCGGGCACTGGGACCACTACAGCGAGGACATGTTCCCGCCCATGAAACCCGGCGGCGAGGACTCCGAGGAGGTCGTGCTGCGGCCCAGCCTGTGCCCCCACCACGCCCTGATCTACCGCTCCCGCTCCCACAGTTACCGTGAACTGCCGCTGCGCATCGCCGAGTTGGGGAGCATGTACCGCGCCGAACTCTCCGGCGTCCTCGGCGGCCTGACCCGCGTGCGCGCCATCCAGCTCAACGACGCGCATATCTTCTGCACCCTCGACCAGGCCGTGGAGGAGGCACGGGCCGCGCTGGAGCTGATCGCCCGCGCCTACGCCGACCTCGGCATCGAGGCCGTACGGCACCGGCTCTCGCTGCCCGGCGCGGGCGGGAAGTACGTCGCCGATCCGGAGCTGTGGCGCCGGGCCACCGAACTGCTGCGGGAGGTCCTGGACGCGTCCGGCGTGGCATACGAGGAGGCGGAGGGCGAGGCCGCCTTCTACGGCCCGAAGATCGACGTGCAGATCGCCGACCCGGCCGGGCGCGAGTCCACCCTGTCCACCGTGCAGATCGACTTCCACCAGCCGGCCCGCTTCGACCTGCACTACATCGGCGCGGACGGCGCCAGACACCGCCCGGTCATGGTGCACCGCAGCATCATCGGCAGCGTCGAGCGGGCCGTCGCCCACCTGATCGAGGCGCACGCCGGCGCCTTCCCGGCCTGGCTGGCGCCCGTCCAGCTGGTGGTGCTGCCGGTCGCCGAGGAACAGCAGGAGCGGGCGGCGGCGGTCGTACGGCAGGTCCTGGAGCTCGGCCTTCGGGCGGAACTCGCCGGTCCCGCCGAGGGCACCCTCGGCGCCCGGATCCGCGCCGCCCGCCTGGTGCCGTACCAGGCGGTGATCGGCGCCCGCGAGGCGGAGGCGGGCCTGGCCGCCGTACGGCTGCGGGACGGCCTGAGGCCGGGCGAACTGCCCGTGCCCGAGCTGCTGTCCCGGATCGCCGCACGGGTGGCCGCACGCGGCACCGCCCTGTGGGAGTGACCGTAGTGCTCCGTGCTGATCTAAGGTCGGCCTGACGGAAGGAGTCCGCCGTGACCGGTCAGCCCATCCCCGTGATCATCGACTGCGACACCGGTGTCGACGACGCCCTCGCCCTGCTGCTCGCCGTGCGCCACCCGGGCCTCGACCTGCGGGCGGTGACCTGCGTGGCCGGGAACACCGACGTCGACGGCGTGGTCCGCAACACCCTGACCGTGCTGGAGCAGGCGGGCGCCCCGGACATCCCGGTGGGCCGGGGCGCCGAACGCCCGCTGCTCGAACCGGCCCGCTCGGCGCGGCACGTGCACGGCTCCGACGGCATGGGCGACCTGGGCCTGCCCGCACCGAAGCGCACCGCGTCCGAACTGGACGCGGTATCGCTGCTGCGCCGGGAGATCCTGGCCTCCCCCCGCCCGGTCACCCTGATCCCCACCGCGCCCCTGACCAACATCGCCCTGCTGCTGCGCACCCACCCGGAGGTGACCCGCAACATCGAGCGGATCGTCTTCATGGGCGGCGCGGTGGCCGTCGGGAACGCCACGCCGGTCGCCGAGTTCAACGTCTGGCACGACCCGGAGGCGGCGGCGATCCTGCTCACCGCCGGGGTGCCGATCACGATGTACGGCCTCGACGTCTTCATGCAGGTCGTGGTGGCCGCCCCGGACGTCCACCGGATGCGGCAGAGCAGCGACCCCGGCACCCGCCTGGCCGGCGAACTCCTCGCCCACCGGCCGACCGCACAGGGCGAGGCCCCTCAGGCGGAGGAGGCGGGCGGCCTCGGCGACGCGGGCGCGGTGTGCGCGGTCGCCGACCCGGCCGGCCTCACCACCCGCCTGCTGCCGGTCGAGGTCGCCCTGGCCCCCGGCCCGGCCCGGGGCCAGACCGTCGTCGACCGCCGACCCCGCCCCGGCGAGTCCGAGATCCACGAGGGCAGACGCCAACCGGCCCTGGTGGACGTGGCGTTGGCGGTCGACGTGGACCGCTATGTGAAGCTGTACCTGGAGACGGTGGAGCGGCCCTAGGGCGGACCTGGCGTGCCGGGGGCCGGCGCGCCGGTCGAAGGTTCCTTTTCCGGGCAATGTGGACAGATTCCCTGTATCGTCCACCCCCCGAAGGGATCCCGTATGGCTGACCGCTCCCCGGACCTCTCCTCCCAGAACCCCGACTGGTGGCGCCAGGCCGTCATCTACCAGGTCTACCCCCGCAGCTTCGCCGACGCCGACGGCGACGGGCTCGGCGATCTGCGCGGCATCACCCAGCGCCTGGACCACCTCGCGGGCCTCGGCGTCGACGCCCTGTGGCTGAGCCCCTTCTACCCCTCCGAACTGGCCGACGGCGGCTACGACGTCGCCGACCCCCGGGACGTCGACCCCCGCCTCGGCACCCTGGACGACTTCGACGCCCTGGTCGGCGAGGCCCACCGGCTCGGGCTGAAGGTCGTCGTCGACATCGTCCCGAACCACACCTCGCACCGGCACCCCTGGTTCCAGGAGGCCCTGCGCGCCGCCCCCGGCTCCCCGGCCCGCGACCGCTACGTCTTCCGCTCCGGCCGGGGCGCGCACGGCGAACTCCCGCCCACCGACTGGCAGTCCGTCTTCGGCGGCAGCGCCTGGCAGCGGACCCCGGACGGCGAGTGGTACCTGCACCTCTTCGCCCCCGAACAGCCCGACCTCAACTGGGACAACGACGACGTCCGCGCCGACTTCCGCACCACCCTGCGCTTCTGGTCCGACCGGGGCGTCGACGGCTTCCGCGTCGACGTCGCCCACGGCCTCGCCAAGGACCTCGCCGAGCCCCTGCGGGACGTCGGCGACATCGGCGCCACCGGCGAGGAGGCCCTGCCGCTGGTTCCGCCGGGCAGCCACCCGTACTGGGACCGCGACGAGGTCCACGAGATCTACCGGGACTGGCGCAAGGTCTTCGACGCCTACCGCCCGCCGCGCACCGCCGTCGCCGAGGCCTGGGTCCCGGGCCCGCGCCGCGCGCTGTACGCCCGCCCCGACGAACTCGGCCAGGCCTTCAACTTCGAGTATCTGGAAGCCCGTTGGGACGCGGGCGAGCTCCGCCGGGTCATCACCGACGAGCTGGCCACCGCCCGGGCCGCCGGCGCCGCCGCCACCTGGGTGCTGTCCAACCACGACGTCGTACGCCACGCCTCCCGCCTGATGCTCCCGCCGGGCACCGACCCGGGAGCCTGGCTGCTCTCCGGCGGCCGGGCCCCCGCGATCGACCCCGGGGCCGGCCTGCGCCGGGCCCGCGCCGCCACCCTCCTCATGCTGGCGCTGCCCGGATCCTCGTACCTCTACCAGGGCGAGGAACTCGGCCTGCCCGAGGTCGCCGACCTGCCCACCGAGGTGCTCCAGGACCCGATCTGGGAGCAGACCGGCCATGTCCGCAAGGGCCGCGACGGCTGCCGGGTGCCGCTGCCGTGGACGACGGACGGGCCGTCGTACGGCTTCGGGCCGGGCGGCGCCTGGCTGCCGCAGCCGTCGTCCTTCGCGTCGTACGCCGTCGAGGCCCAGACGGACGTCGAAGGCTCGACCCTGGAGCTGTACCGCACGGCCCTGCGGCTGCGCCGCAAGCTGCTGGAGGGCGAGACGCTGACCTGGACACCGGACGCCCCCGCCGGTGTCCTCGACTTCCGGCGTACGGAGGCCTGGCGCTGCGTGACCAACCTCGGCGGGGCGGCTGCGCCACTGCCGCCCGGAGAGGTGCTGTTGGCGAGCACGCCGCTGTCCGACAGCCGGACCCTGCCCCCGGACACGACGGTCTGGCTGGCCTAACCCGCCGTCGGGCTCGGCCCCGGACTCGCGTTCGTGCCGCCGCCCCCGCCGGTCAGCCCGCTGAGGTCGACGGGTGTCGACGTGGGGTTCGGCGGCGGGGTGAGCACCACCTGCGGCTGACCGGCGGCCGGGGGCGGCGGGGTCAGGTCGGAGTCGGGCAGCTTGGGCGGGGTGGTCTGCTGGAAGATGGTCTGGTCGAAGTCGACCAGACCGGTCTTCTCCATCACCGTCATATGGTCCAGCACGGTGTCGTTGGCCTGGTCGGCGAGGGCGCGCACCAGCGAGTTCTTGGTGGTGGAGCGGATCTTCGAGATGGTGTTGAAGATCGCTCCGTGCGTCATCCGCAGGATGTTGGCGAAGTCGCTGTCGAACTTCTTGCCGCTGTCCGCCTTCAACTGGCTGACGAAGCCCTGCTGCTGAGGGCTCGGCAGGTTGGGCAGCGCGATGTTCAGCATCGGCGCGATCTTGCGGCAGGTGGCGTCCAGCGCCGCGTGCCCGTCGACCAGGTGCTTGCTGGCCGTGATCACCGACGGCGTGGCGCCCTTCTGCAGGCCCATCTGCCCCACCGGGTACTCCCACAGACCGGCGGCGCGCACCTTCACCACGAAGTCCCGGTCCTGCTCGGTGAGCGGCCCCCACTGGGTGTTGGCGATGACGCGGTCCTGCGCGGTGGTCACCTTGGTCACCCCGAGCATGCTCGGGTAGGCGAGTGCCACCAGGGTCAAGGCCATCGCACCGCCCACGAAGAGGGTTCCCGTCGCGTTCCGCGAAAAGCGCACCGTGCCTCCTGCCCGGTCGTGGATCCCGCCCTCGGCGCAGGCGCAGGGCGGTTCGGACGCACAGCAGTACGGACGCGGGGGCCGTTCGTATCGGTGCCGCAGGCAAAGATTTGTATCTGTGCAGCGGGTAAAGAGGAGTTGACCATTCCTGGGGAGAGGCGAGACGAAACGCTGGCATAGATTCGCCGCATGCCCCCACAGCCACCGCCCCGCATGCCCGCGGCGCTCCCCGTCCTGCCCTACCGCAAGCCCACCAAGGGCCGTGACTACTGGGTCTTCGACGACGTGCTGCCCGAGGTGGACGCCGTACGGGAGCGGTGCCTGGCCAAGGACGACTGGGTCAAGGGCTACCCGTACACCTCGGAGACCTGGCCCGGCCTGCGCGCCATGCCCGGCCTGGAACCCGCCGAACTCGCCGTGATCGAAGGCCTGGTGAAGAAGGCCACGGGAGCGAAGAAGCTCTGGGTGCAACAGGCGCCCGGCGGCGGCACGCTGAACCACAACTGCGTCCAGGTGGTCGGCGCGGGCGAGAGCGAGCCCCGCCCGCACACCGACTCCCGCGCACTGTGCCGGTACGCCGCCGTGCTGTACCTGAACCCCGGTGTCCCCAAGAACTGCGGCACCGCCTTCTACCGCCAGTCACTGCCCGGCGGCCGGCTCGGCGGCAACATCGTCCAGGCCCCGCACAACAACCTCGTCGAGGCCCTCGGCACGCGGTTCGTCCCCGCCGACCACTTCGAGGAGGACGTCCGGGTCCCCCACAAGTACAACCGCTTCCTGCTCTACAACGCCAACCTCGTGCACAGCGCGACGGACTACTGCGGCAGCACGCTGGAGGAGAAGCGCATGACGGCGGTGTTCTTCTGGATGGCGTGACAGGCGCTCACAGGAGCAGCAACAGCGTAGCCAGGGCCGTGCAGCTCGCGCACACCGCGAGGGTCACGGCCACGCAGCGGCGCTTCAGTTCCCGGTAGCGGCCCTCGTACTCGGCGCGCAGGGATCTGCAGCGGGCCGCGATGCGTTCCAGGTCGGCGCGGGAGCGGGCCAGGGCGTCGGCGGTGTAGTGGTGCTCGATCTCCTCGCGCTGCGCGGTCGTCAGCCACTGAAGGCGCCCGGTGAACTCCCGTGCGCGCTGCTCCGCCTCGGCGATGCGGGCCTGCCAGAGCAGGTATCCCTCGACCTCGCCCGCGAGCGCGTCGTCGGCTCCCTGCCTCGGCAGACCGCTCATCCCTGCCCTCGGTCGGGCCGCGCCGGGATCGCGTGCTCGTGCTCCTGCATCGCGATGTCGGGGTGGTGCAGGTCGAACGCCGGGGATTCCGAACGGATGCGGGGGAGGGTGACGAAGTTGTGCCGCGGGGGCGGGCAGGAGGTCGCCCACTCCAGGGAGCGGCCGTAGCCCCAGGGGTCGTCGACGGCGACCGGCTTGCCGTACCTGGCCGTCTTCCAGACGTTGTAGAGGAACGGCAGCATCGACAGGCCGAGCAGGAACGAGCCGATGGTGGAGACGGTGTTGAGGGTGGTGAAGCCGTCGGCCGCCAGGTAGTCGGCGTACCGGCGCGGCATGCCCTCGGCGCCCAGCCAGTGCTGGACCAGGAAGGTGGTGTGGAAGCCGACGAAGAGGGTCCAGAAGGTCATCTTGCCGAGGCGTTCGTCCAGCATCTTGCCGGTCCACTTCGGCCACCAGTAGTGGAATCCCGCGAACATCGCGAAGACGACCGTGCCGAAGACCACGTAGTGGAAGTGGGCCACCACGAAGTACGAGTCGGAGACGTGGAAGTCCATCGGCGGGGAAGCGAGGATCACGCCGGTCAGGCCGCCGAAGAGGAACGTGACCAGGAAGCCGGCCGCCCAGAGCATGGGTGTCTCGAAGGACAGACTGCCCTTCCACATCGTGCCGATCCAGTTGAAGAACTTCACCCCGGTCGGCACGGCGATCAGGAAGGTCATGAAGGCGAAGAAGGGGAGCAGCACGCCGCCCGTCACGTACATGTGGTGCGCCCACACCGTCGCGGACAGGCCGGCGATGGAGATGGTGGCCGCGATCAGGCCCATGTAGCCGAACATCGGCTTGCGGGCGAACACCGGGATGATCTCGCTGACGATGCCGAAGAACGGCAACGCGATGATGTACACCTCGGGATGGCCGAAGAACCAGAACAGGTGCTGCCACAGCAGGGCTCCGCCGTTCGCCGCGTCGAAGACGTGGGCGCCGAACCGGCGGTCCGCCTCCAGGGCGAACAGGGCGGCGGCCAGCACCGGGAACACCATGATGGCCAGGACCGCGGTCAGCAGCACGTTCCACACGAAGATCGGCATGCGGAACATGGTCAGGCCGGGGGCGCGCATGCAGATGATCGTGGTGACGAAGTTGACCGAGCCGAGGATGGTGCCGAAGCCGGAGAAGGCGAGCCCCATGATCCACAGGTCGGGGCCGATCCCGACCGAGTGCTGCGCGTCCGTCAGCGGGGAGTAGGCGAACCAGCCGAAGGCGGCCGCGCCGTCCGGGGTGAGGAAGCCGCCCACCGCGATGAGCGAGCCGAACAGGTACAGCCAGTAGGCCAGCATGTTCAGCCGGGGGAACGCCACGTCCGGCGCCCCGATCTGCAGCGGCATGATCCAGTTGGTGAACCCGGCGAACAGCGGGGTCGCGAACATCAGCAGCATCACGGTGCCGTGCATCGTGAACAGCTGGTTGAACTGTTCGTTGGAGACGATCTGCAGGCCCGGCCGGGCCAGCTCGGCGCGCATGATCAGCGCCATCACGCCGCCGACCAGGAAGAACGCGAACGACGTCGCGAGATACAGGGTGCCGATCGTCTTGTGGTCGGTGGTCGTCAGCCACTTCACCACCACGCCGCCGGGCTGCCTGCCGCGCAGCGGCACCTCGCTCTCGTAGGCGTCCTCGGCCGTGGCGGCACCATGGGGTTCGTTGAGGATGCTCACAAGTCGTCCGTCTCCTGATGCTCGCGGTCCGCGCACGCCATGACATCGGCTACTCGCCATCCTTGCTGCGCGGCGCCGCGCAGGGCGCCCTGAGCGGCCGACACGCGGCCGATCGCGTGAGGGATGCACACGGACGGCGCAACCGCGTTCACGCTGGTGGCCTGCGACTTCGTACGACAATATGGGGCGATGACCGAACGGATGGATCAGTCGGCTGCCCGTACGCTCGCGTACCGCCCGGTTCAGGTGACCGGGCAGCTGGCTGTCGGGGGACTGCTGCTCGCCGGGCTCGCCTGGGTCGTACGAGGGGTGTGGGAGCTCCGGCTCGCCGCCGCCGGGGAGCCGGCCGCCGGGCCACCGGACCAGGGCAACGGGGTGCACCGGCAGCTCACCTCGCTGGAGAACTCGTACCACCTGGTGACGTCGGCGGGCGGGGTGCTGGTCTTTCTCTGCGCCTGCCTCTTTCTGTCCTGGCTGCTCAGGCTGCGGGACAATGCGCGGACCCTGTCGGGTGACACGCCGAAGTACGCGGGGATCTGGGTGTTCCTGGGGTGGGTCGTGCCCGTGGTCAATCTGTGGTTCCCGCGGGGGATCGTCGTCGACGCCTTCCGCAGCAGTGCGCCCGGCCGGAAGCTTCCCGGCTGGGTGGATGCGTGGTGGGGGCTGTGGCTGGTCGGGATGCTCACCGGGGTGGGGATCATCTCCCGCGACTCCACGGACCAGATCATCGAGCGTGCCTACACCGAGGGGTGGCCGCTGCTGCTGTCCGACGCCGCCGTCGTGGCGGCCGCCATCGCCGGAGCCTTCGCCGTGCACGCCGTCACCGCCGCCCAGGTGGAGCGGATCCGCGCGCAGTGGACGGCCGGCACCCAGGTGCCCGAGACCGTGTAGCGGCCGGGCCCCGGGTGTGGGGCGGGGCAGGGTGCGGTACTGATGTCCGGCATGAGCAGTATCGCCATTGTGGGCGCCGGGCCCGGGCTCGGGGCCGCCGTCGCGCGGCGGTTCGGGCGGGAGGGCTTCGCGGTGGCCCTGTTCGCCCGGGAACGGGACCGGCTCGACGTGCTGGTGCGCGACCTCGACGAGGGCGGGGTGGCTGCCCGCGGGTTCGTCGCCGATGTGCGCAGGCCGGAGGAGCTGTCCGCGGCCCTGGGGCGGGCGGCGGCCGAGGTGGGCACCGTCGAGGTGCTGCAGTACAGCCCGGTGCCGCACCGGGACTTCATGCGGCCCGTGCTGGAGACCCGGTACCGGGATCTGGTCGGGCCCATCGAGTTCTCCGTGTACGGCCCCGTCGCCGCCGTGCAGCAGGTGCTGCCGGGCATGCGCCGGCTGGGGCGCGGGACGATCCTCTTCGTCAACGGCCAGGCCGCCGTCGTACCGCACACCGAGCGGGCCGGGACGTCCATCGCGTTCGCCGCGGAGAGCGCGTACGGCCATCTGCTGCACGAGCGGCTCGCCGGTGAGGGGATCTATGTCGGGCAGCTGGTGATCCCGGGGGCGATCACTCCGGGGCACGCGCGCAAGGACCCGGCCGTGCTGGCGGAGACGCTGTGGGCCATGCACCGGGACCGGCACGGCTTCCGGCACTTCGCCGACGATCTCGACAGCTGACCGGTGGCCCCGCGGCCTGACGGGGCACGGTCAGACTGCGGGGTGGGGGTTTGTGGGCCAACATGGTGATGTTGGCCGTATTGCTCTCTTCAAGGGGGCCTGGCATGGCTGTCGACATCCCCGCGATCATCAAGCCGTCCCGGCTCAGGAGCCGGGGCGGACTGCTGGGCGAGTGCCTCGCGGAGTTCCTCGGGACCCTCGTGCTCATCGCCTTCGGCTGCGGCGTGGTCGCGATGGCGGTCGCGGCGCTGCCCGGTTCGGGCCGCGCCGCGACGCCCACCACGATCTTCCTGGCGGCCGGTGACTGGCTGCTGATCACCTGGGGCTGGGCGTTCGCCGTCGTCTTCGGCGTGTACGTGGCCGGCGGGGTCAGCGGTGCCCACATCAACCCGGCGGTGACCCTGGCCATGGCGGTGCGCCGCGGCTTCTCCTGGGCCAAGGTGCTGCCGTACTGGTTCTCGCAGGTCGCGGGCGCGCTCACCGGGGCGGCGCTGGTCTATCTCGTGTATCACGACGCGATCAGCGCCTACGACCACGCCTCGCCCGCGCCGAAGGTGAACGGGCACACGAACGCCACCTTCTCGATCTTCGCCACCTTCCCGGCGGCGTACTTCCACGGCGGGATCTGGGGTCCGCTCATCGACCAGATCGTCGGTACGGCGTTCCTGCTGATGCTGATCTCCGCCGTCCTGGACGTGCGCAACCAGGCCGTGCAGGCCAACCTCGGGCCGCTGATCGTGGGCCTCGTCGTCGCCGCCATCGGCATGTCCTACGGCGCCAACGCGGGCTATGCGATCAACCCCGCCCGTGACTTCGGGCCGCGCCTGCTCACCTACGCGGTGGGCTGGGGCAGCCTCGCCTTCCCGGGCAGCGTGTCCGGCGTGTACAGCGGCTACTGGTGGATCCCGATCGTCGGTCCGCTGGTCGGCGGCGTGGTCGGGATCGTCGTGTACGACCTCTTCGTCGGGGACGTCCTGCTCGTGCGGGCCGGACTGGCCGAGCTGCCCGAGCCGGGCCGGACCCGGCCGGTGATCGAGACCGACGAGGGGTGAGGGGCTCAGCCGCTGCCGCTGTCGGCTTCGGTGGCCGCCCGGCGGGCAGTCGCCGCGATCTCCTCCAGCGCCGCCAGATGGCGGGTGAGCGCCCTGCGGCCGGTGAGCGTGAGCGCGGCCCAGGTGCGCGGGCGTTTGCCGAGGTGGCCCTTGCGGATGCTGACGTATCCCGTCTTCTCCAGCGCGGAGAGGGTCTTGCTCAGTGTGGAGTCGGAGACCTGGCAGTAGTCCCGCAGGACGGCGAACTCCGCCTCGCCGCACGCGGAGAGGTAGGCGGCGAGGGCCAGCCGGGTGGGGTGGTGGAGTTCGCGGTCGAGAGCGGGGGGCTCGCCGCGTGCGGGGCCGGTCATGCGGTGCCGCCCTGGTTCCGGAACGCGCGCAGCACGTACTCGGCGCCGGTGGCCAGACCGAAGCCGATGAGCCAGGCTGACCTGCCGTACGCAAGCGAGGCCAGCAGGCCTGTCGCGACCGCGAGAAGGGGTGCCCACCAGAGCTCCCAGGCGCGCCAGCGGGATCCGCGGTCCCGGTTGAACCAGCGGGTCACGCCTCCGTGGTGGGCGCCTGTCCAGATCAGCGCGAAGAAGCCGAGGCCGCAGGCCAGTCCGGCGAGCATCAGCCATGCCCCGTAGCGCGGCTCCCGGTCGGCCAACCCCAGTGCGGTGAAGCCGGCCGCGAAGGTCAGGCCCTGGCCGATGGCGTAACCGCGGGGCCGGTTGCGCTCGTTCGCCTCGCCCGCCTCGCGCGCCGCGACGCGAGCGGCACAGGCGGCGGCGAGCGCCTCTCGTGCCTGCCGGGCGTCCATCGGTTCCCCCGTGCTGTTCATGCGTGTGCCTCCGGTGTGTGCGGGGCGGCTGGTCGGGCCGCCCCGGAAACGTCTCGGTGACTGTAAGCATGGACAGTACTTTCCATAAATGCAAGTACTTTCACAGTGGCTGGCTCGGCCAGTCCAGCAGGCGGGCGCCGATCACGGCCGTCTGGAGCATGTAGCGCTGGGCCGGGTCGGCGGGGTCGGCGCCGGTGAGTTTGTGGATGCGTTCCAGGCGGTAGGTGAGCGCGCGGACGCTGAGGGAGAGCCGGCGGGCGGTCTCGGCGGCAACGCAGCCGGAGTCGAAGTAGGCGTCGAGTGTCTCCAGCAGGGGCAGGGCTCCGCCGCGGGCCTTGGTGAGTGAGCCGAGGGTGTGGGTCACCAGGTCGACCAGCGCCTGCCGGTCCCGGGCCAGCACCGGGTAGACGAGCAGGTCGGCGGCGCGCAGCACCGGCCCGGCGAGGCCGAGCCGGGTGGCCATCTCCAGCGCGGCGAGGGCCTCCTCGTACGACTGCACGACCCCGCCGGCGCCGTGCTGCGGGCGGCCGATGGCGACCCGGACGCCGTCGGTCGCCGCGTACGCCTGCTTGGCGAAGTGCAGCAGGATCTCGTCCTCGTCGCCGGGCGCGACACACAGCAGCCGGCCGTTCTTGGTGGTGAGCAGGATGCTGCGCGAGTCGAAGCGGGCGAGCACGGCCGCCTCGACCCGGCGGGCGACCGTGCCGCCCTCGACGTAGGCGGACGGGCCCTCGGCGACGGCCACCGCGTGCGCCCGGGACAGGTGCAGGCCGAAGCGTTCGGCGCGCTCGACGAGGCGGCCCAGGTCGCTGCGGCCGTAGAGCAGGTCGTCGATGAACTCCCGGCGCGCGGCCTCCTCGCGGCGCACGGAGAGCCGCTGGGCGCGTTCGTACCCCTCGGCGAACGCGTCGATCGCCTGCTCGACGGCGGCCAGCGTGGCCAGGCCGCTCTCCGCCGAGCCGGGCACGGCCGGCCAGGCGGCGCGGGTAGCGGCCAGGTGGGCCACGATCAGCGCGCGCAGTCCGTGCCCGGCCTCGGCGGCCTGCTCGCCCAGCGTCCGCCGGGTCTTCAGTTCCTCCCTGGTCAGCCGCCGACCGGTGGCCGAGACCTCGGCCAGGGTCCGGGTGAAACCGTCCAGATACTGTTCGCACGCCTCACGTATGTCGTGCTTGTCCCCCATTGCCGGTCCCGGCCCCCGTCTCTGTCCCCCGTGCCGCGTGCCCCCGTGTCACGCGATCCTGACGCGCCGGTGACGCTTTCCTAGCGCCTGTCCGGCATCAAGACCCTAGTGAACACTGCCGGATACCGGCAATGCGCAGGTGTACGCCCCGGCCGCACCATCGTCCGCGGGGAGCACTACGGAGGATCGCGGTGCCGGACACCGGCGCCCGACCGGTGGGTCCAAGGACCGGTACGGGGGTCCGGTCCATGGTCCGGCACCGCGATCCCGGGGGGCTCCGTACTTCATCGTCTGACGCAAGGACGTATGCCATGGAAGTCCTCGGCGTGCTCGTCGCCGCCTGTCTCCTCGCCGTGCTGCTCGCGCTGCTGGCGTTCTCCCGGCTGTACCGCAAGGTGGACCAGAGCCAGGCCCTGATCGTGTCGAAGACGCGGCGGGTCGACGTGTCCTTCACCGGGCAGGTCGTGCTGCCGATCGTGCACAAGGCCGAGGTCATGGACATCTCGGTGAAGACCATCGAGATCAGCCGCTCGGGGCGGGACGGGCTGATCTGCCGGGACAACATCCGCGCCGACATCCGGATCCTGTTCTTCGTCAAGGTCAACAAGACCGTCGAGGACGTCATCAAGGTCGCCCAGACCGTGGGCACCGAGCGCGCCAGCCACCAGGACACGCTGCAGGAGCTCTTCCACGCGAAGTTCTCCGAGGCGCTGAAGACCGTCGGCAAGCAGATGGACTTCACCGACCTGTACACCAAGCGCGAGGAACTCCGGTACCACATCATCGAGTTGATCGGCATCGACCTCAACGGCTACCACCTCGAGGACGCGGCGATCGACTACCTGGAGCAGACCCCGCTCTCCCAGATGGACCCGGCCAACGTCCTCGACGCCGAGGGCATCCGCAAGATCACCGAGCTGACGGCGATCGAGCACGTGCGCACCAACGAGGCCAAGCGCAACGAGCAGAAGGAGATCACCCGCCAGGACGTCGACGCCCGCGAGGCCATCCTGGAGCTGGAGCGCCGGCAGGCGGACGCCGAGATCAAGCAGAAGCGGGAGATCGAGACCTCCCGGGCCCGCGAGGAGGCCGAGACCGCCCGCGTGGTGGAGGAGGAACGGCTGCGCGCCCAGGGCGCCTTCCTGCGCACCGAGGAACAGCTCGGCGTGCAGCGCGAGAACCAGGCCCGTGAGATCGCCGTCGCCGCGAAGAACCGCGAGCGGGTCCTCGCCGTCGAGAACGAGCGCATCGAGAAGGACCGGCTGCTGGAGGTCATCGCGCGGGAACGGGAGACCCAGCTGACGAAGATCGCCGCCGAGAAGGAGGTCGAGGCGGAGAAGCGGGAGATCGCCGAGGTCATCCGGGAGCGGGTCGCGGTGGACCGTACGGTCGCCGAGCAGGAGGAGTCCATCAAGAAGCTGCGCGTGGTCGAGGAGGCGGAGCGCGAGCGGCAGGCGCTCGTCATCGCCGCCGAGGCCGAGGCGCAGGAGAAGCTGGTCAAGGACATCAAGGCCGCCGAGGCGGCGGAACAGGCCGCCACGCACCGCGCCGCCGAGGAACTCACCCTGGCCGAGGCCCGGTTGAAGACCGCCGACATGGACGCCCGCGCCAAGCTGCGGCTCGCCGAGGGTGTCCAGGCCGAGACCGCCGCCGAGGGTCTGGCCGCGGTCCAGGTCCGCGACAAGGAGGCCGAGGTCACCGTGAAGGCCGGGCGCGCGGAGGCGGAGGCCACCGAGGCACGGCTGCGCGCGGAGGCCGAGGGCACCCAGGCCAAGGCACTCGCCGAGGCCGAGGGCGCGCGGGCGAAGGGCCTGGCGGAGGCCGAGGGCGCGCGGGCGGCGGCGGAGGCCACCGAGGCGCGGCTGAAGGCCGAGGCGGAGGGCGCGCGGGCCAAGGGCCTGGCCGAGGCCGAGGGGACCAAGGCGAAGGCGCTCGCGGAGGCCACAGCGATCGGCGAGAAGCTGAAGGCCGAGGCCGCCGGTCTGACCGAGAAGGCCGCCGCGATGGCCGCGCTGGACGAGGCCTCGCGGGGTCACGAGGAGTACCGGCTCCGTCTCCAGGCGGAGAAGGAGATCCGGCTGGCCGGCCTGGAGACCCAGCGGCAGGTCGCCGAGGCACAGGCCACGGTCCTGGCGACCGGCCTGGAGAACGCCGACATCGACATCGTCGGCGGCGAGTCCGTCTTCTTCGACCGGCTGGTGTCCGCCATCGCCCTCGGCAAGGGCGTGGACGGCTTCGTCGACAACTCCCACACCGCGCAGGCCCTGGCGGGGCCCTGGCTGGACGGCACGGCCAGCTTCACGCAGGACGTGGGCCGCGTTCTCGGCTCCCTCGGCTCGGCCGATGTACGGAACCTCACGGTGTCGGCCCTGCTGATGAAGCAGATCAAGGGCGGCGGCCCGAACGCGGGCCAGCTCCAGAAACTCCTGGACCGCGCAAGCGAACTGGGCCTGGCGGACACTCCGGTGACGGCCCTGAACGGAAGCGCCGCGGGAAGCTGAGGCCGGGCGGGGGTGGGCGCTGCTCGCTGTGAGGTGCCGCTCTGCGCAGCCGACGGTGCTGCAGTTCCCCCAAGGGGCGCGGGAACTGCGCGAACAGCCCACCACGCACCCGCAGTCGGCAGACGACTCGCAGCCCCGAGCTCCTAGCCGCACAGCCCACGAAGGGAACCAGACGCAATGGCCACCGCCGAGGCGCCGCAGGCAAGCGTGGATGCCGGTACCTACGAGGTGCTCCGCGACCGCCTCGCCGCGCACGCCGCCGACCTCGCCCGGAGGGCGGACGCACTCAATGCGCGGCGGAGCGAGGAGTTCGGCTCGGCGCTGCTCGACCTCGCGCGCACCGCTCGCCTCCGGACGGAGCTCGCGTGCGCGCCGAGCGACATCGTCGCCGTAGGGGACGCGCTCCTCTTCGGCGCGACCGGCACAGCCACGGACGTCCTCGCGCTGTACGACCGTGACGGCGCGCGGCTGCCCGAGGACGCCGTACCCGGACTCCTGGACGACCCGGCGTTCGTCAAGGAGTTCAGCGCCCTGCACCGGTACTACCGCGAAGCGAGCCTGCTGCGGCTGCGCCGGGTCGAGGGCCGGCTGCTGGCGGTGTTCCGCACCGGCGAGAAGGCCGAGGACGTGCGCGTGCTGCGCTGGAGCCTCGCCGAGGACGGCCGGGTGGCGTTCCTGGACGCGCGCGGTGACCGCGACGACGTCTTCCCGCTGGCCCAGGACGTGACCTGGGCGGAGACCACCCGCGAGGACCACGTCCTCGAACGCGGGAGGCCGTACGTCGCCGTCCCCGGCGGGCTCGGGGTGTCGACCGTCGGCGGCACCCTCACCGTGCGCACCCCGGAAGGGGAGGAGCTGTACGCCGAGCCCGTGCAGGAGCCGTTGCAGGCGCTCGCCGACGCCGCTGTCTCGCACGCCCGCGTGGGCCCGCTGGTGCTGCTGCGGGTACGGCCGTACAAGGAGGAGGACGACCGGTACCTCGTGTTCGACACGCTGTCCGGGACCGTCGTCCGGCTGGACGGCATCGGGCAGGCATGCCGGCGGCTGCCCGAGGAGCAGGGGATCGTCTTCCCCGGCGGGTACTGCCTGGCGGGCGGGGCCCACAAGACGTACGAACTGGACGTCAGCGGGCTGGAGTTCGAGCGGGAGGTCCGCGCGCCCAACGGCGAGGACGTGCTGTACGCCTTCCGGTCCCGGACCGAGGGGCGCACGCTGCTGCTGTCGTACAACACCCTGCGCAAGGAGGTGGCGAACCCGCTGCCGTGCCGGGGCTGGGCGCTGTTCGAGGACGGCGCGCTCGCCGTGCTGCGCGACGGCGGCGAGGAGCCCGCGCACACGCATCCGGTGCAGTGGTGGACCTCGCCGTACGTCTCCGACACGCACGCGGCCGCGCTGCGCACCGGCACCGGTGCGTTCGCCCGGGTCGGCAACGCGGATCTGGTGCGCGGGCTGGCCGACTGTCTGTCGGTGGCCCGGCTGGTCACCGACGGCATCGAGACCGGTGAGGGCTATCGGGCCCTCACCGCCGCCTGCGTGCGCGCCGCCGACGCCCACCACTGGCTGACCGATCCCGAACTGGGCGCCCTCGCCGACCCGTTGGACGAGGTGCGTACGACTGCCGAGCAGGTGCTGGGCGAGTTCGAGACCGTGCGGGAGCTGACCCGGCACGCCGCGGACGCCCTCGGCGAGGCCGAGGCGCGGATCGCCGCCGTGGTGCGGCGGCTGCGCGGCGAGGCGCCGCGCGAGGCCGCCGCCTGGGTGAGCGGGCTCACCGAACTCCGGCACGCGCACGGGCATCTGCTCACGCTGCGGGAGCTGCGGTACGTCGATGCCGTCCGGCTGGCGGAGCTGGCCGCCGCGGCCGAGGACGACCTGGCCTCCTTCGGGCGGCGCGCGGTGCAGTTCCTGGCGCGCGAGGACGCCTTCGCCGGGCAGCAGGAGGAGGTCGAGCGGCTGGTCGGTCAGGCGGCGGCCGTCGAGACCGTGGCCCAGGGCGCGCCCGTCGCCGCCCGGCTCGACGAGCTCGCCGACGGGCTGCGCACCGTCACGGAGGTGGTGACCGGCCTCGACATCGCCGACGCGGTCGTCCGTACGGCCGTCCTGGAGCGGATCGCCGAGGTGCTGGGCGGTGTCAACCGGGCCCGGGCGACCCTGGACGCCCGCCGCCGCAGCCTTCAGGACAGCGAGGGACGGGCCGAGTTCGGTGCCGAGACCGCGCTGCTCGCCCAGGCCGTCACCGCCGCGCTCGCCGCGTCCGGCACACCCGAGGAGTGCGACGACCAACTCGCCTCGGTGCTGGCCCGGTTGGAGGACCTGGACGGCCGGTTCGCCGAGTTCGACGACTTCCTCGCCGAGCTCGCCGACCGGCGCACCGAGATCTACGAGGCGTTCGCCGCCCGCAAGCAGTCCCTCGCCGACGCCCGCGCCCGCCGCGCCGAGCAGCTCGCCCTCTCGGCGGGGCGCATGCTGCAGACGGTCGCCCGGCGGGCGGCCACCCTGTCCGACACGGACGCGATCACCACGTACTTCGCCTCCGACCCGCTGGTGGCCAAGGTCCGCCGCACCGCCGACGAGCTGCGCGCCCTCGGCGACAGCGTGCGCGCCGAGGAACTCGACGGCCGGCTGAAGTCCGCCCGCCAGGAGGCCGCCCGCGCCCTGCGCGACCGCGCCGACCTGTACGCCGAGGACGGCCGCACCCTGCTGCTCGGCGGGCACCGCTTCGCCGTCAACACCCAGCCGCTCGACCTCACCCTCGTCCCGCACGGTGACACCCTGGCCTTCGCGGTGACCGGCACCGACTACCGCGCCCCGGTCGCCGACCCGGACTTCGCCGCGTACCGCCCCTACTGGGACCGCCACCTGCCCTCGGAGTCCCCCGAGGTCTACCGCGCCGAGCACCTCGCCGCCCGCCTGCTCGCCGAGCACGGCCCGGCCGCCCTCGCCGCCGCCGACGACCTGCCGGACCTGGTCCGCCGGGCGGCGCAGGAGGCGTACGACGAGGGCTACGAGCGCGGGGTCCACGACCACGACGCGACGCTCGTGCTCCAGGCCCTGCTGCCCCTGTACGAGGGTGCCGGCACGCTGCGCCACGAGCCCGCCGCCCGCGCCGCCGCCCAGCTGTTCTGGGCGTACGGCACGACCGGGGAGGCCCGCACGGCCTGGGCCCGGCGGGCGGTGTCGCTGGCCCGGGCCCGGGACGCCTTCGGTGCCGTACCGGCCATCGGGGAACTCCAGCGGGAGCTGGCCGGGGCGATCGAGGCCTGGGACGCGTCGGTGGCGGGCGGGCCGGCCGCCGCGTACCTCTTCGAGGAGCTGACCGGCGGCCCGGAGGGCTTCGTCCTCGGGGTCACGGCGCGCACCCTGCTGGAGAAGTTCCGGCACGCGGACGGGAGTTACCGGGGTGATCTGGAGGGGCTGACCGACCTGGCCGCGCGCCGGCAGGTGGTGCACGCCTGGCTCGCCGCGTACGCCGCCGCCACCGGCACCGAGGCCGGGCCCGGCGAACTGGCCGAGGCGGTCGCCGCCGAGCTCTGCCCCGGCCTGCCGCGCTACGACGGCGACGCCCCGCTCACCGCGACGGCGGAGGGCCTGCTGGGCACACACCCTCGGGTGGTCAGGGGTCAACTGCCGCTCCGGCTGGACGAGTTCCTGTCCCGGACGGCCCGGTTCGCGGCCGACGAGGTGCCCGCCTTCCGCGCCTACCAGCGCCGCCGTACGGCCCTGGTGGCCGCCGAGCGCGACCGGCTCCGCCTGGACGACCACCGCCCCCGGGTGATGCCGGCGTTCGTCCGGGGCCGCCTGGTCGACGAGGTGTACCTCCCCCTGATCGGCGACAGCCTGGCCCGGCAGCTCGGCACTACCGGCGAGTCGAAGCGCACCGACACCGGCGGCCTGCTCCTGCTCGTCTCCCCGCCCGGATACGGCAAGACGACGCTCATGGAGTACGTCGCCGACCGGCTCGGCCTGATGCTGGTCAGGGTCAGCGGGCCCGCGCTCGGCCACACCGTCACGTCACTGGACCCGGCTCACGCCCCGGACGCCACCGCCCGGCGCGAGATCGAGAAGATCAACTTCGCGCTGGCGGCCGGCAACAACACGCTGCTGTACCTGGACGACATCCAGCACACCTCGCCCGAGCTGCTGCAGAAGTTCATCCCGCTGTGCGACGCCACCCGGCGCGTGGACGGCGTGTGGGACGGCGAGCCGCGCACCTACGACCTGCGCGGCAAGCGGTTCGCGGTCTGCATGGCCGGCAACCCCTACACCGAGTCCGGTGAGCGCTTCCGCGTCCCCGACATGCTCGCCAACCGCGCCGACGTGTGGAACCTCGGCGAGGTCCTCACCGGCAAGGAGGACGTCTTCGCGCTCAGCTTCGTCGAGAACGCCCTCACCGCCAACCCGGTGCTGGCCCCGCTCGCCGCCCGCGACCGCGCCGACCTGGACCTCCTCATCCGGCTGGCCGCCGCCGATCCTCCCCCAGACTTCGTCCGGGGGGACCCCCATCTCGCTGCGCTCGCCCGCGCCGACCGGCTGACCCACCCGATGCCGCCGGCCGAACTTCAGGGCGTGGTGGCCGTGCTGCGGCATCTGATGGCGGTCCGCGAGACGGTGCTGAAGGTGAACGAGGCCTACATCGCCTCCGCCGCCCAGTCGGAGGCCGCCCGCACGGAACCCCCGTTCCGCCTCCAGGGCTCCTACCGCGACATGAACAGGATCGCCGGGCGGCTGCGCCCGGTCATGAACGACACCGAGCGCGAGGCCGTCGTCGACGACCACTACACGGCCGAGGCCCAGACCCTCACCACGGGGGCCGAGGCCAGTCTGCTGAAACTGGCGGAGCTGCGCGGCACGCTCGACGCCGAACGGGCGGCGCGCTGGGCCGAGGTGAAGCGGGCCCATGTGCGGGCCCGCACCCTCGGCGGCCGGGAAGAGGACCCCGTGACCCGGGCGGTGGCCGCGCTGGGGCTGCTGGCGGACCGGATCGCGGCGGTGGAGTCCGCCATCGAGCGCGCGCGGAAGCGGTGAGCGGACGGGCGCGGTCAGCCGAGGCAGACCAGGACCAGGCAGAGCTGGTTGGGCGAGGTCGACGACGGGGACGTCGAGGAGGTGGAGGTGCCGCTGCCCGTGCCGGTGGAAGGCGGTTGCGCCGCCGTACCGGTGGAACCGCTCGTGCCGGTCGTACCGTTCGTGCCGGAGGAGGTCGACGGGGTGCTCGCCGGCTGCGGGATGGCCGGGGCCGCCGGCGTCGCCGTAGCGGCCGGGTGCGCGGGCGCCGCGGCGGTGTACGGGTGGACCGCGGACGGGGCCGTGCGGGACGCGGGCGCGAGGGTCTGCGTCCGTGGGATGTCGGCGGCGGCCGTCCGTGCCGCCGGCGTGGCGGGCGTGTGCCGGTGCGTCGCGGCGGGCGGTGCCGGTGTGGACGCCGGGCCGCTGGGCGCGGCCGACGGGGCCTCGGTCAGGCCCATGCTCCGGTGGTCCGGGGCGCCGGCCGCCTGGGCCCTGTCGCCGTTGCCGCGGTCCAGCGAGGCGAGGGTCAGGCCGCCGCCGACCAGCGCGACGGCGGTCGCCACCACGGCCCGGCGCTGGCTCTTCTTCCACCGGGCCCGCTGCCGGCGCCGGGCCGCGCGTCCCTGCGGGGCGGGCGGGGCGTCGGTGACGTCGGCGGACGGTACGTCCGTGGCCGCGTCCGGGTCCGCGAGACCGGCGGCCGGCTCGGTGGCCCTTTCCCCGGCGCCGAACCAGTTGCCGGCCGCGAGCGGTGCGGCCGAGACACCGGCGTCCGTGCGGGGCGGGGCTATGTCCGGGGCGTAGGCACCGCACCCGGGACAGACCAGGGCGCCGTTGAGGTGCCGACGGCACGAGGAGCAGTAGTCCATCTGTGGTCTTCCTGAGTCCAGGGGGGCGGGCCACGGTCACGCTAACGAGCCTTTTGAAAGGCTGTGTGCAGCCCGTGTGGCACTCCTGCGCAGATTTGCGGGTCCCTCTTCCCGTGTCCCGGGCGGGTCCGGGCCGTTTCCGTCGGCATAGTGGCGGGCGGCTTCCGCACCGGACCGGCAGGAGGAGACACATGCTCGGCACAGAGTTCCGCACCGGATCGCCCATCTGGATCGACCTCGGCAGCCCCGACACGGAGGCGGCCGTGGACTTCTACGGCGCCGTCTTCGGCTGGCGGTTCGCCTCCGCCGGTCCGGAAGGGGGCGGTTACGGGTACTTCCAGAAGAACGGCGGCACGGTGGCCGGCCTCGGCCCGCTGACCGAACCGGGGGCGAGATCCGCCTGGATGACGTACTTCCGCACCGACGACGCCCGGGCCACCGCCCGGGCCGTGACCGACGCCGGCGGCAGGGTGCGCGCCGAGCCGGTGAGCATGGGCGAGGTCACCTTCGCCCAGTTCACCGACCCGCAGGGCGCGCAGTTCGCGGTGCTGCAGTCCGGGCAGGGGCTGCAGCTGGCGTCGGAGGACGACGCGCTGGTGTGGGTGGAGCTGCACGTCCCCGACCCGAAGGCGGCCATCGGCTTCTACCGCGGGCTGTTCGGCTGGCGGGCGCAGGAGATGGAGGCGCCGGGCATGACGTACCAGGTGCTCAGCATCGCGGAGGGCGACCAGCAGGAGGGCACCTTCGGCGGTGTGGCCCCGCTGCGGGACGACCGGGAGGACGCCCGCTGGGTGCCGTACTTCGCCGTGGCCGACGCGGACGCGATCGTCGCGCGCGTCGGCGGCAGCGGCGGCTCGGTCCTGATGCCGACGGCGAACGTCCCCGGCGTCGGCCGGATCGCCTGGCTGGCGGACCCGGCACAGGCGGTCTTCGCGGTCCTCAGGCCGGACCCTCGCCAGGCCTGAGGTCAGGACCCCTCGCGTCCTGGAACGCGAGGGCCTGCTGAACTCACAGGTCGTCGCGGTGGACCTGGCGTCGGACCACCTGCCAGTCGCCGTCCACCCGGGTGAGGACGTCCTCGCACAGCGTGCTGCAGTAGATCACCGGCTTCTCGCCGCGCCGGGTCTCCAGCACCATGACGTACGACCGGGTGTGGACCCGGTCGCCGTCCGGGCCCGTCGCATGGTCGGCCGCCAGCATCGTCATGACATGACGGCGGACGATCCCGGCCTCGGCCTGTGCGGCGAAGGCCCGTTCGCAGTGCGCGGCGATCGCGGCCCGGCCGGTGAGGGGTTCGGGGAACGCGTTGGTGGCGAAGACGCCGTCCTCGGTGAAGCTGCCCGCCCACGCCGGCACGTCGAGGTCGTCCGTGGACTGCATCTGACGGGCGTAGAAGTGCTGGAGATCCTGGTAGACCTCCGCGCTGACCGGTACGGGTGCCACTGCGGTCGCCTGGACCATGAGGGAGCCTCCTTAAGGCGTGATCGGTGACGGGTGAGGTGCACCGGAAGGCTGGGTGCCCCGGCTCAAGGTCCGCTCCAGACCGGGTCAAGGGCGCCGTGTGCCCGTCTTGACCCGGTCTACAGCGGCCTTTGAGCCCGTCTCAGCAAGGTCGGCGCTCGTGCGGCACCGCCTGCGCGGGCCGCCGTCACACGACTGCCGGAGACGAGGACGACATGACCCGAACCGAGACGGCGCCGCTGACCGCCGAGACATCGCCACAGGCCCCCGCCCGCCCCCTGCGCTGGGCGGAGGGGCCGGTCGACGCGCTGCTCGCCCAGGCGGCACGCGCCCACCCGGCACGGGTGGCGGTCCGCAGCGGTGATGCGGAGATCTCCTACGCCGCGCTGGACGCGGCCGCGACGGACTGGGCCCGCACGCTGCACCAGGTGTTCGACGAGCCGCCGGGTACGGTGGCCGTCGCCCAGGCGCTCGATCCGCGGTTCCCCGCCGTGTACTACGGGATCCTGCGGGCGGGCGGTACGGCCGCCGTGGTCAATCCGCTGCTGCCCGCGCCCGTCCTGGCGCACGTACTGAGGCTGTCGAAGGCCCGTCTGGCGGTCGTGCCGCCCGAGGTGCGGGAGCGGCTGCTGCCGCTGCTGGACACGCTTCCGGACCTGCGGCGGGTGCTGGTCCTCGGGGAGGACCTGCCGGACGGCTCCGGTGCCGGGGACCGGCACCCGGCGGCCCCGGCCGAGGAGGAGGGGGCCGTGATCCTGTTCACCAGCGGTTCCACGGGGGTGCCCAAGGCCGTCCGGCTGAGCCACCGCAACGTCAAGGTGAACGCGGCCCAGATGGCGGCGGCGCACCGCGTCGACTCCTCTTCGACGGTCCTGCTCCACCTGCCGATCTACCACCCGATGCACATGAACACCGCGGTCTCCGTCGCCGCGACGCAGGTCCTGTGCGCGAGTGCGCGCCCGGCCGAGGCGATCGAGCTGGCCAACCGCACCGCCGCGACGCACTACTACACGTTCCCGGTACGCCTGCTGCAGCTCGCGGCCGACCCCGCGCTGCCCGGCCTGCGCCTGGACACGGTCACTCTGATGGCGTCCGGGGGCACCGCCGTTCCCCCGCGCGTCGTGCGGGCCCTGGCGGACACCTTCGGTCTCCCGCTGCTCCAGGGGTACGGCATGTGCGAGACCTCGTCGCTGGCGTCCTCGGACGACCCCGACGCACCCCGTGCCGGTTCCGTGGGGCTGCCCCTGGACGGCACCCGGATCCGGATCGTCGACCCCGAGTCCGCGAAGGTCCTGCCGGCGTACGGCATCGGGGAGATCCAGATCCACGGTCCGCATGTGATGCAGGGGTATCTGGGCCACTTCGGGCCCTCTGTGGTGGACGAGGACGGCTGGCTCGCCACGGGGGACATGGGGCATCTGGACGAGGACGGTTACCTCTTCCTGTTCGACCGGGTCAAGGACTGCTTCCGGTGCGGGGGCGAGCTGGTGTCGCCGACCGGGGTGGAGCGCAGGCTGGACGCCCATCCGGCGGTCCGGGGCTGTGCGGTCGTCGGGGTGCCCGATCCGGTGCTCGGCGCGTCCGCGGCGGCCTTCGTCGTGTTCGAGGACGGCGCCGGCGGGGACCCCGACGCGGTGCTGGACGCGGTGAACGCCGACCTGACCGCCGGTCAGCGCATCCGCCGCCTGGAGGTCGTCTCCGAAATACCGCGGCTCGCCACCGGCAAGGTGGCCCGCGACGAACTCAGGGGCCGACTTGTCGGCGGCTGAGCCGCGGGGGCAGGCCGGAGTCGCGTGGGAGATCCGCGAGAACTGCGTCAACTGCGACGTGGCCCGCCAACTGGCGCCGGAGACGGTCGTCGAGGCCGGCGCCCGCTCGGTTCTGCTGCGTCAGCCGGCCGACGAGGCGGAGGAGCTGGCCCTGGCGCGGGCGGCGGTCGCCTGTCCGGTGCGGGCGATCCGGCGCGGCCCCGGTGAGCTCCCGGCGGCCCCCTTTCCGATGCGCCTGGACGGCGAGGTCCATCTGTGCGGGCACAACTCGGCCCGGACCTTCGGGGCCAACGCCTACCTGGTGCGCCGCCCGGAGGGCAATCTGCTGGTGGACACGCCACGCTGGACACCGGCCGTCGCCGCCTCGTACGAGGAACTGGGCGGCATCGCGCACATCCTGCTGACCCACCGCGACCACACCGCCCACGCACGGCGGTTCGCCCGGCACTTCGGCGCCCGGGTGTGGATCCACGAGGGCGACCGGGACGCCGCGCCGTACGCCGACATGGTGCTGCGCGGCCGGGAGCCGGTCGACGTGCTCCCGGGGGTGACGGCGCGACCCGTACCCGGCCACACCCGGGGCAGTGTGGTGTACGTCGTGGACGAGCGGTACTGCTTCACCGGTGACACCCTCTACTGGTCGCGGACCGCGCAGGACCTCGAGGTGTTCGAGACGGTGGTCTGGTACTCGCGCGCGGAGCTGACCGATTCGCTGCTGAGGCTGGCCGAGCAGGCCCGCTTCAGCTGGGTGCTGCCCGGCCACGGCGACCGCTGTCACCGGCCGGCCGGGGAACTGCACGAACGGCTGCTGGGTCTGGTCGCGCGGATGCGGGGCAGGCCGCCGCAGCCGCTCGACATCGGTGCCGTCGAGTGGTGAGCGGCCCGGGGCCGGCCGGGCTCAGCCCTTCGTGCGCCACTGGGCGTCGAACCCGCGGATGACGTCGTCGAGCATGCTCTGCAGGCTCTGAAGTTCGTCCCGCCCCAGGCAGGAGAGCGCCTGCCGGATGTTGTGGATCTGCAGCGGCAGCGCCTTGTCCAGCGTGGCGCTGCCGTGCTGCGTGAGCGCCGCGTAGACGGCTCGCTTGTCCTCCTGGGGCGTCTCCCGGCGTACCAGCCCGGCGAGTTCCATGCGGTCGACGAGTTTGGTCACGCTCGCCTTGGAGACGACCAGGTCGCGGCTGAGCTGCAGCAGGCGCATCCGCCGGCCCTCCGCGTTGCTGAGCCGGGCCAGCACCTCGAACCAGGCGAGGGAGATGCCGTGTTCCTGGGTCAGTGAGCGGTCGAGCGCCTTGGAGACATGGCCGTAGGTGTGCGCCAGGGAGATCCATGCCCGGAACTCCGGCCCGGCGGTTCCGGTCGCGGCGGGGGCCTCATCGGGCGTGACACCCGCTTCAGTTGACATGTTAACTCGCTCCTGCCTACCCTGACGATGTCGCAGTTTCCAGGCTAACTGTTTCACGCCCCACCGCATTTGTCACGCCCGGTGCGGCGCTCTCCGGAAGTGCGCAAGGCCGCGAGAACGGCCCTTCCAGACACCTCACATCAATCCGCAGTCCATTCGAAATCCAAAGGAGTCGGAGATGGACAGCACCACCTCTCCGGATGCGTCCGAGGCCACGACCGGTCATTTCGGCCGCACCATGACCGTGACCGCCGTCGCCACTTTCATGGTGTCCCTCGACCAACTCGTCGTCACGACCGCGCTGACGAAGATCCGGGAGCATCTGCACACCGGTCTCGAAGGCCTGGAGTGGACGGTCAACGCCTACACCCTCACCTTCGCCGTCTTCCTGCTCACGGCCTCCGCGCTGGCCGAGCGCTTCGGGCGCCGCCGGTTGTTCATCGCGGGCCTCACCCTGTTCACCGGGGCGTCGGCGATGGCCGCGCTCGCCCCGGGCATCGGCGTGCTCATCGCGGCCCGCGCGATCCAGGGCCTCGGCTCGGCCATCGTGTTGCCGCTGACCCTGACCCTGCTCTCCGCCGCGGTCCCGCCGAGCAAGCGAGGAGCGGCGCTCGGCGTGTGGGGCGGAGTGGGCGGCCTGGGCGTCGCCCTGGGCCCGGTGATCGGCGGCTTCATCACCGAGAGCGCGTCCTGGCAGTGGATCTTCTGGCTGAACGTGCCGATCGGCGCGGTGCTCCTCGCCCTCTCCTGGAGCTGGCTGACGGAGAGCTTCGGGCCGGCGGCCAAGCTCGACCTGGCGGGTACCGTGCTCGCCTGCCTCGGTCTGCTCGGCGTCGTGGTGTCGATCATCCGGGGTGACGCGGAGGGCTGGACCAGCGCGCAGACCCTGGGTTCGGGCATCGGCGGCCTGGTGGTGCTGGCGGCGTTCGTCGCCTGGGAGCTGCGCACACCGCACCCGATGCTGCCCATGCGGCTCTTCACCGGGCGCGCCTTCACCACGGTGAACCTGCTGTCGCTGTTCATGTTCTTCGGAATGTTCGGCTCGATCTTCCTGATCACCCAGTACCTGCAGGCCGCGCTCGGCTACTCGCCGTTCGCCGCGGGGCTGCGCTTCCTGGCGTGGACCGGGGTGGTGCTCATCGCGGCTCCGCTGGGCGGCGGCCTGTCCGACCGGATCGGCGGCAAGCCGATCATCGTGGCCGGTCTGGCCCTGCAGAGCGTGGGCCTGCTCTGGCTGGCCCTGTCCATCACGACCGGCAGCTCATTCCTGTCCCTCGTGCCCGCCTTCGTCTGCAACGGCTTCGGCATGGGGCTGTACTTCGGCCCGGCGGGCAACGTCGTCATGGGCGCGGTGCGCCGCGAGGAGGAGGGCATCGCCTCCGGTGCCAACAACGCGATCCGGGAACTCGGCGGAGTGTTCGGTGTGGCCGTGCTCGCCGCGGTGTTCGCCGGGCACGGCGGCTACGACAGCCCGGCGCACTACATCCACGGCATGCACGTGGCCCTGTGGGTCGGCTTCACCTTCGTCGCCCTCGGTGCCGTCACCGCCCTGCTGATGCCCCGGCCGGTGCGGGCGGTGACCGCGCAGGGCGAGCCGGTCGCCGTCCCCGACGCGACGCGGCCCGCGGTCGCCGTCGGCGACTAGCGCACCGCCTGCAGTGCCGGCCCGGGTCCGACGCCTTCCCCCGTCGTCGGGCCCGGGCCTTTTGCGACCGCATCCCAGACCGAGGAAGAAGAGGAAGAAAAGGGTGTTCACGTGATAGTTCTCGTCAATGTCTTCCAAGTCCACGGATCCGCCGAGGGATTCGAGCGCGCATTCACGAAAGTCTCCGAAATCATGCGGACGCAGCCCGGTTTTCTGCACCACAGGCTGCTGTGTTCCGAAGGCGCCGACCCGACCTATGTGAACGTGGCGGAGTGGCAGGACGAGCAGTCGCTGCGGGCCGCCCTGGCCCGCCGCGAGGTCGTCGCACGCCTGCGCCCGCTGTCCGCGTTCGCGACCGGGCGGCCGACCGTCTGCCGGCCCGTGCTCGACGCGCCGCCGCTGGAGGTGTGAGATGCCGGTCGTCCCCAGCAGCCCGGTGGCACCGGTGCACGCGGTCGAGGAGATCGAGGAGGGCGTCTACGCCTACCTCCAGCCGGACGGCGGCTGGTGCCTGAACAACGCCGGTGTCGTGCTGGCCCGCAGCGGGACCGTACTCGTGGACACCGCGGCGACCGAGGCGCGGGCCCGCCGGCTGCGCGATGTGGTCGAGCAGCTCAGCCCGGCCCCTGTCGACATCCTGGTCAACACCCACAGTCACGGCGACCACACCTTCGGCAACCACCTCTTCGGACAGGCGACCGTGGTCGCCCACCGCACAGCGGCCGACGAGATGGCCGAGCACCAACTGGCGCTCACGACGCTGTGGCCCGACGTGCGGTGGGGGCATGTGGAGGCGGGCGCCCCCGAGGTGGTGTTCGACGACCGTATGACCCTGCCGACGTCCGGGTTCCGGATCGAGCTGATCCACTTCGGTCCGGGACACACGGCGGGCGACGCGGTCGTCTGGCTTCCCGGGCCACGCGTGCTGTTCACCGGCGACCTGGTCTTCTCCGGCGCCACCCCGTTCACGCTCATGGGATCGGTCGCGGGATCCCTGCGCGTGCTCGACCGGTTGCGGGCCCTGCAGCCGCTGGTCGTGGTGCCGGGGCACGGACCGGTCGGCGGACCCGAACTGCTGGACGCGGACGCCGACTACCTGCGATGGGTGCGCGCCGTGGCGCGCCGGGGCATCGCCGAGGGCCTGGATCCGCTGGCGCTCGCCCGGGCCACGGACCTGGGACGGTACGCCCAACTCGTCGACAGCGAACGCCTGGTGGTCAACCTGCACCGGGCGTACGCGGAGGAGCGCGGTGCCGAGCCGGCCGCACCGCTGGACGTGCCGGCCGTGTTCGGGGAGATGGTCGACTTCTGCGGGGCCCATCCGCACTGTGCCGCGTGACCGCGTCCCTGTGCACCGTGCCGCGTGACCGCCCGTCGCCATCCCGAAGCCAAGGAGCCGCCTTGTGCCCGCAAGCCCTGCACCCATCCCCGCACCCATCCCGGCGCCGACCCCGGCACCGCGTGGCCGCCGCCGGGAAGCCGAACGCAACGACGAACGTCTGCTCCGCGCCGCGCACCAGGCGCTTGCGGAGGTCGGCTGGACGGTCTCCGTGACCGAGATCGCCCGCCGGGCCGGAATCGGCATGGGCAGTTTCTACCGCCGGTACCGGGGGAAAGCGGCGCTGGCCCAGCATGTGCGGGTCGTCAGCATGGACCGGCTCACCGAGGCCGCCCGCGCGGCAGCCGACGAGCACAGCGGCTGGGACGCGCTGGTCCGTTTCCTGTGTGACGCCGTCAGCGCTCCGACCAGCAGCCTGCTGCCGCTGATCGGCGGCATCCTGCCCGGCACGCCAGAGGTCGAGGAGGCGTCGGCCCGGCTGCACACCGCGATCGACGCCCTCCTGGAGCGCGCCCGGTCCGAAGGAGCGCTCCGGCAGGACGTCGGCGCGGCCGATCTCGTCCTGCTTCTGGTGCACCTCAGGACACGCATCCCCGGCCGGCCCGAGCGCGTCCGGCAACTGCGGCTGCGCTACCTCCACATGACCCTGGAGGGGCTGCGCAGCGCCGCGTCCCCGGAACCCGCGGAGCTGCCCCAGCCGTGCCCCGACTGGCAGGAGCTGCATCTGCTCTGGGACAAGCCGCCGGTCACCCGGTCACACCCGGACGAGAGGACCGACGAGCGACGATGACCTGCCTCACCGCCCCGCGCGTTTTCACCGCCGCCCTGGTGCTGGCCCAGACTCTGGCCGTCCTCTACACGACCGGGTTCGTCTGGACCCTGCAGCTGATGGACTACCCCATGGTGGCCAGGCTCCGTGAGGGCGCGTCGGAGTCGTACATGGCGGCGCACAACCAGATGTTCTGGCGGGTCCTCGCGCCCGGCCTGCTGGTGGCCGGCCTGACGTCGGTGGCGCTCCTGGTGGCCAGGGGCGCGGCGGTCCCGCTCTGGGCAGCGGTGCTGTCGGTGCTGCTGCTGGCCGCGATCATGGCGCTCTCCGGTGCCGTGGCCACGCCCGACCGGGTCGCGCTCGCCCGGCACTTCTCGGCGCCCGTCCATGCCCATCTGCTGCGCGTGAGCTGGGTCCGTACGACGGCCTTCAGCGCCTGGAGCGCCCTGGACGCCTGGCTGGTCTGGCGACTCGTGCGCTGACCGAAACCGGCCCACCCGCACTCTCGTGGCCTGCGACGCGGAACGCTGCGTCGCAGGCCACAGGCATGTCCCGGGGGACTTCCGCAAGCCTTGTCCAGCGGTGCTGGCGTACTCCGGTGCCGTGGCCACGCCGGACCGGGTCGCGCTGGCCCGGCACTTCTCGGCGCCCGGCTGACCGAAACCGATCCACCCGCACTCTCGTGGCCTGCGACGCGGAACGCTGCGTCGCAGGCCACAGGCATGTCCGGGGGACTTCCGCAAGCCTTGTCCAGCGGTGCTGGCGTACTCCTTGGCCGGATCTTTAGCGGACCTTGAGGCCGCGCCGAGAGCGTGTGCTCACGCCGGTGCGGCCTTCCCGCCGACGGCAGTTCCACGATCTGAGTCCCTGTGCGCTCCGGCCGGCATCGATGCGGCCGTGATGCGAGGGGACGGCCCTCTCACGGAAAGGCAGCCGACATGTCAGCGACGGACCCTGCCGCGGACTCCCGCCGCGCGGCGGAGCCGGGGCGCCGGCCCACAGCCCCCCGCCGGGTGGTCATCACCGGCATCGGAGTGGTGGCACCCGGCGGCACGGGCACCAAGGCCTTCTGGGACCTCATCACCTCGGGACGCACCGCGACCGGACGCATCTCCTTCTTCGACCCGTCCCCATACCGCTCGCAGATCGCGGCCGAGTGCGACTTCGACCCGGCGCTCCACGGGCTGACGCCGCGTGAGATCCGCCGCATGGACCGGGCGACCCAGTTCGCGGTCGTCGGTGCCGGGGAGGCCGTGCGCGACAGCGGCCTCGACTTCCAGGCCCCCGACCCGGCCCGGATCGGCGTCACCATCGGCAGCGCGGTCGGCGCGACCATGGGGCTGGAGGAGGAGTACGTCGTCCTCAGCGACAGCGGGCGCAAGTGGCTCGTCGACGCCGAGTACGGGGTGCCGCACCTGTACGGGCACTTCGTGCCGAGCAGCATCGCCGCGGAGGTCGCCTGGACCGTGGGCGCCGAAGGCCCCACCGCGGTGGTCTCGGCCGGCTGCACCTCCGGCCTCGACTCGGTCGGCTACGCCCGCGAGCTGATCGCCGAGGGCAGCGCGGACATCATGGTCGCCGGTGCCACCGACGCCCCGATCTCCCCGATCGCGGTCGCCTGCTTCGACGCCATCAAGGCGACCTCGCCGCGCAACGACGACCCGGAGCACGCCTCCCGGCCGTTCGACAGGAGCCGCAACGGCTTCGTGCTGGGCGAGGGCGCGGCGGTGTTCGTCCTGGAGGAGTACGAGCACGCCCGGCGGCGCGGTGCGCACATCTACGCCGAGATCGCGGGCTTCGCGTCCCGGTGCAACGCCTTCCACATGACCGGACTGCGGCCGGACGGCCGGGAGATGGCGGTGGCCATCGAGACCGCGCTGGCCGAGGCCCGGATGAACCCGCAGGACGTGCAGTACGTCAACGCGCACGGCTCCGGCACCAAGCAGAACGACCGCCACGAGACCGCCGCGTTCAAGCGCAGCCTCGGACAGCACGCGTACGACGTGCCGGTCAGCTCGATCAAGTCGATGATCGGCCACTCCCTCGGGGCGATCGGATCCATCGAGATCGCCGCCTGCGCGCTGACGATCGAGCACGGCGTGGTGCCGCCCACCGCGAACCTGCACACCCCCGACCCGGAGTGCGATCTCGACTACGTCCCGCACACCGCCCGCGAACAGCGGGTCGACACGGCGCTCACCGTCGGCAGCGGATTCGGCGGGTTCCAGAGCGCCATGGTGCTGACCCGGCCCTCGGAGAGGAAGACGGCATGACCGAGTCCATCGCGGTGACCGGCATCGGCGTTCTCGCGCCGAACGGCCTGGGCACCGAGGAGTACTGGGCCGCGACCCAGAAGGGCATCAGCGGCATCGACCGGATCAGCCGGTACGACCCCGGCTCCTACCCGACGCAGCTCGCCGGCGAGGTGACGGACTTCGTCGCCGGGGAGCACCTGGCGAGCCGGCTGCTGCCGCAGACCGACCGGATGACGCAGATGGCCCTCGTGGCCTCGGACTGGGCGCTCGCCGACGCGGACCTGGACCCCGCGTCCGTGCCGGAGTTCGACATGGGCGTGGTGACGGCCAGCGCCTCCGGCGGCTTCGAGTTCGCCCAGCACGAACTGCAGAAGCTGTGGAGCAAGGGTCCCCAGTACGTCAGCGCCTATCAGTCCTTCGCCTGGTTCTACGCCGTCAACACCGGTCAGATCTCCATCCGTCACGGGATGCGCGGCCCCAGCGGAGTGCTGGTCACCGACCAGGCGGGCGGCCTGGACGCGCTCGGCCACGCACGCCGGCACCTGCGCAAGGGCACCGGCGTGGTCGTCTCGGGCGGGGTCGACGCCTCCCTGTCGCCGTGGGGTCTGGTCTCCCAGCTGACCACCGGGCGCCTGAGCCCGACCAGCGACCCCGAGCGTGCCTACGCGCCGTTCGACGTCTCGGCGGACGGACATCTGCCCGGCGAGGGCGGCGCGATCCTGGTCCTGGAGCGCGCGTCCCACGCCCGGGAACGGGGCGCGCGCAGCTACGGCACCATCGCCGGCTACGGCGCGACGTTCGACCCCAGGCCCGGCTCCGGCCGTGAACCGGGACTGCGCCGTGCCGTCGAGACGGCCCTCGCCGACGCCCGGGTGGCCCCGGAGGCCGTCGACGTGGTCTTCGCGGACGCCGCCGGACTGCCTGATGCCGACCGGGCGGAGGCAGCGGCGCTGAGCGCGGTGTTCGGCCCGTACTCGGTGCCGGTCACCGCCCCGAAGACGATGACCGGCCGCCTCTACTCGGGCGCGGCGTCGCTGGACGCGGCGACCGCCCTGCTCGCCATGCGGGACGGCGTCGTACCGCCCACGCTGCGCGTCACCGAGCAGGCGGCGGACTGCGCGATCGACCTGGTCCGGGACGCCGCCCGCGAGATGACGGTGCGGCACGCGCTGGTGCTCGCCCGTGGCCACGGCGGCTTCAACGCCGCCATGGTGCTGCGCGCCCCGACCGCCGACTGACCTTCTACACAAGCAATCTGACGCATAGTCAGCCACTCGTGCCACTTCATTCCCCACCGAAACGAGGACACCGACCATGACCGCACGTGAACTGACCCTCGACGACCTGACCCGCATCCTGCGCGAGAGCGCCGGTGAGGACGAGGGCGTCGACCTCGACGGCGACATTCTCGACACCCTCTTCGCCGACCTCGGCTACGACTCCCTGGCCCTGCTGGAAGCCTCCAGCCGGATCGAGCGCGAGTTCGGCGTGAAGCTCTCCGACGACGCGGTGAGCGAGGCGGAGACCCCGCGGCTGCTGCTGGCGGCCGCCAACGGGGCTCTCCCGCCGGCCGCCCGGGCCGCATGAGCCTCGTCGGCCCTCACCGACCCCATCGCCCGGCACCGACCCGCATCGCCCGTCATCGCCCCTCATCACCCCTCGTCGACGTGAGAAGAGAGAGCACAGCATGGCCAACGACACGGCCACCACGGTCATCGTGACCGGTGGCACCAGCGGAATCGGACTCGCGATCACGGAGAGCCTGGCCACCGCCGGCGCCAGGGTCTTCATCTGCGCCCGTAACGCCGAGGACCTGGACGTCACCGTCAAGGGCCTGCGCGAGCGGGGCCTGGAGGTGGACGGCAGGACCTGTGACGTCCGCTCGCGGGACGAGGTGCGCGCCTTCGTGGAGGCGGCGGTGGAGCGCTACGGCACCGTCGACACCCTCGTCAACAACGCGGGGCGCAGCGGCGGCGGTGTCACCGCCGACCTCGACGACGACACCTGGTACGACGTCATGGACACCAACCTCAACAGCGTCTTCCTCATGACACGGGAGGTGCTCACCACGGGCGGCATGCGCGACAAGGAGCGGGGTCGCATCGTCAACATCGCCTCGACCGGCGGCAAGCAGGGTGTCGTGCTCGGGGCGCCCTACTCGGCGTCCAAGCACGGCGTCATCGGATTCACCAAGGCGCTGGGCCTCGAACTCGCCAAGTCCGGGATCACGGTGAACGCGGTCTGCCCCGGTTATGTCGAGACGCCCATGGCGCAGCAGGTGCGGGCCAACTACGCGCGCATCTGGGACACCGAGGAGGAGGCGGTCCTGGAACGGTTCGAGACCAAGATCCCGCTGGGGCGGTACTCCACCCCGCAGGAGGTGGCCGGCCTGGTCGGCTATCTGCTCTCGGACCTCGCGGCCTCGATCACCGCCCAGGCGCTCAACGTGTGCGGCGGGCTCGGCAACTACTGATGCGCAGCGACGTGTACGCAGACCCGACGACAGGGAGCAACGTGCGATGACCGACGTACGGCACACCATCACCACCACAGCGGCACCGCGGACCGTCTACGCCCTGCTGGCCGATGCCGCGTCCTGGCCGGTGACCTTCTCCCCGACCGTTCATGTGGAGCAGCTGCAGCGGTCGGACGGCGACGGCGGGAGGGAGCGCATACGCATCTGGGCGCTGGCCGGAGACACCGTCAAGGCGTGGACCTCCCGCCGGGAACTGGACCCCGGCAAGCTGCGCATCACCTTCCGGCAGGAGGTGTCCCAGCCGCCCGTCGCGTCGATGTCCGGGGCCTGGACGCTCCAGGCGCTCCCGGACGGCGGCACCCGGATCGTCCTCGACCACAGCTACCGGGCGGTCGACGACGATCCGGCCGCCCTGGCCTGGATCGCGGACGTGACGGAGCGCAACAGCCGTGCCGAGCTGGCGAACCTGAAGGCGCTCGCCGAGCGGGCCGCCACCGGGCCGGCGCACCGGCTGACCTTCGACGACACCATCCTCGTGGAGGGCGGCCGCGCGGAGGACGCGTACGCCTTCCTCCACGAGGCGTCGCGGTGGCCGGACCGGCTGCCCCATGTGTCCCGGATGGAGCTCACGGAGGACGATCCGGGCGTCCAGGTCATGGAGATGGACTCCATCACCCGCACCGGTGACCGGCACACCACCAGGTCCGTACGGATCTGCTTCGCCGGCGAACGCATCGTCTACAAGCAGACGGTGCTGCCGCCGCTGCTGGCCGCCCACACCGGTGAGTGGCGGGTGGCGGCCGTCGACGGCGGCGTCACCCTCACCTCGCGGCACACCGTGGTGATCAACCCCGAGGCGGTGGCGGGCGTCCTCGGCGACACCGCGACGGTGGCCGACGCCCTGGAGTTCGCCCGTACGGCGCTCACCGGCAACAGCCGCATCACCCTGGAACACGCCCGGTCGTTCGCACAGGGCGACCCGGCCCTCGTCTCCGGCGGCTGAACGCACCGCATGGCGGCCGCCGTCGCCGTCCGCTGGGCGTATGCGGGGGCGGACCCGCGCACCCGGGCCAGGGAACTCCTCAGGAGCGTCGCCGCCGAGGTGTGCGCCGCCCGGCCGGCCGACGTCGTGCTCGGCCGGGCGGCGTCGGGGCGGCCCGAACTGTCCGGTGCCGCCGCCGGACTGTGCGCCAGTGTGAGCCACACCCGGGGAGTCGTCGCCGTCGCGGTCACCAGGCCGCACACGGAGCTCTCCGGCATCGGGGTGGACGTGGAGGCGATCCGCCCGCTCGACGCGGCGGGGCTCGCCACCCGCTGGTTCACCCCCGGCGAGGCGTCCTGGGTGCTGTCCCTGCCGCCCGCACTGCGCCCGGTCGGTCTGCTGCACCTGTGGACGCGCAAGGAGTCGGCGGGCAAGGCGGCCGGCCGGGGACTCGCCGGCGGTGGGCTGCGCAGACCCGTGGGCAGCCCACCGCCCGGCACCTTCCCCCGCACCTCCCGGCGGCTGACCTGGCTGCCCGGTGACACGGACCTCGCGGGCACCGTCCTGCCCGGCCCGCCCGGCTACGTGCTGTCCTGCGCCGGCCGTGGCCCCGCCGCCGGGACCACGACCGCCGAGGTCACGCAAGACCGGCAACCCCGGTCCGCTCGCGGTCTGACGAGTCAACGCGACCCACGCAGAAAGGGCGAACACCATGCAATCCACTGACGACGCCGTCTCCCACGAGCGGCTCGCCGAGCTGCGCGAGATCAAGGAGGCGGTCAGGCGGGGCCCGGATCCGGCCGCCACCGAGCGCCAGCACGCCAAGGGCAAGCTCACCGCGTACGAGCGCATCGAACTCCTCCTGGACGAGGGGTCGTTCACCGAGATCGAGGCGCTCCGCAGGCACCGCGCCACCGGCTTCGGCCTGGAGCAGCGGCGCCCCCACACGGACGGGGTGGTGACGGGCTGGGGCACGGTGCACGGCCGTACGGTCTTCGTCTACGCCCACGACTTCCGGATCTTCGGCGGCGCCCTGGGCGAGGCCCACGCCACCAAGATCCACAAGATCATGGACATGGCCCTCGCGGCCGGTGCCCCGCTGGTCTCCCTGAACGACGGGGCGGGTGCCCGCATCCAGGAAGGTGTCAGTGCCCTCGCCGGCTACGGCGGCATCTTCCAGCGCAACACCAGGGCGTCCGGGGTCATCCCGCAGATATCGGTGATGCTCGGCCCGTGCGCCGGCGGCGCGGCCTACAGCCCGGCCCTGACCGACTTCGTCTTCATGGTCCGTGACACCTCCCAGATGTTCATCACGGGACCCGACGTGGTGCGCGCGGTCACCGGCGAGGAGATCAGCCAGAACGGTCTCGGCGGCGCCGATGTGCACGCGGCCACCTCCGGGGTGGCGCACGCCGCGTACGACGACGAGGAGTCCTGCCTGGCGGACGTGCGCTTCCTGCTGTCGCTCCTGCCCGCCAACAACCGCGAACTCCCCCCGGCCGAGGCCTGCGCGGACCCGGTCGACCGGCGCACCGACGCCCTGCTCGACCTGGTGCCGCAGGACCCGGGGCGCGCCTACGACATGCGCGCGGTGATCGAGGAGATCGTCGACGACGGCGAGTTCTTCGAGGTGCACTCGGCGTGGTCCACCAACATCCTGTGCGCGCTCGCCCGGCTCGACGGCCAGGTCGTCGGCATCGTCGCCAACCAGCCGGCGTCGCTCGCGGGCGTCCTGGACATCGGGGCGTCGGAGAAGGGCGCCCGGTTCATCCAGCTGTGCGACGCGTTCAGCATCCCCCTGGTCTCCCTGGTCGACGTGCCCGGGTTCCTGCCCGGGGTGGGCCAGGAGCACGGCGGTGTCATCCGGCACGGCGCGAAGCTGCTGTACGCCTACTGCAATGCCACGGTCCCACGGGTCCAGCTGATCCTGCGCAAGGCGTACGGCGGTGCGTACATCGTCATGGACTCCCGGTCCATCGGGGCGGACATCTCGCTCGCGTGGCCGTCGAACGAGATCGCGGTGATGGGGGCGGAGGGCGCGGCGAACGTGATCTTCCGCCGGGAGATCGCGGCGGCCTCCGATCCGGAGGCGGTGCGCCGGCAGAAGATCAAGGAGTACCGGACCGAGCTGATGCACCCCTACTACGCGGCCGAACGCGGCCTGGTGGACGACGTCATCGACCCGGGCGACACCAGGTCGTGCCTGATCCGCTCCCTCGCGATGCTGCGCAGCAAGCACGCCGACCTGCCGTCGCGCAAGCACGGCAACCCGCCGCTGTGACGCCCGGGCGGCCCGAACGGCAGGGCGGCGTCCGGGTGCTCCGGGGGAATCCGAGCCACGAGGACCTCGCCGTCCTCACGGTCGTGCTGAGCGCGGTGACGCGGCGCGCCGCGGCGGTATCCGCCGGCCCCGGCCCGGCGAGGGCCGGCTGGGGAAGGGCCGAGGAGGGCCCGTGCCGGTCGGCGGGCTCGTGGCGAGCCGGATCACGGGGATGGGCCGGATCGCAGGGATGGGGGAGAGGGAGGAGTCGTGCGTAAGGTGCTCATCGCCAATCGTGGCGAGATCGCGGTCCGCGTCGCCCGTGCGTGCCGGGACGCCGGAATCGCCAGTGTGGCGGTGTACGCGGAACCGGACCGGGACGCGCTGCATGTGCGCGCGGCCGACGAGGCGTTCGCCCTGGGCGGAGACACCCCGGCGGCGAGTTATCTGGACATGGCCAAGGTCCTGGCGGCGGCCGGGGAGTCGGGGGCCGACGCGGTCCACCCGGGGTACGGCTTCCTGTCCGAGAACGCGGACTTCGCGCAGGCCGTGCTGGACGCGGGGCTGACGTGGATCGGCCCGCCGCCGCAGGCGATCCGCGCCCTCGGGGACAAGGTCGCCGCCCGGCACATCGCACAGCGGGCGGGTGCGCCCCTGGTGGCGGGCACGGCGGATCCGGTGTCGGGAGCGGAGGAGGTGCTGGCCTTCGCGCGGGAACACGGGCTGCCTATCGCCATCAAGGCCGCCTTCGGCGGGGGCGGCCGCGGCCTGAAAGTCGCCCGCACGCTGCGGGAAGTGCCGGAGCTGTACGAGTCGGCGGTGCGTGAGGCGGTGGCCGCGTTCGGGCGGGGCGAGTGCTTCGTGGAGCGGTATCTCGACCGGCCGCGGCATGTGGAGACCCAGTGCCTGGCCGACGCGTACGGCCATGTGGTCGTCGTCTCCACGCGGGACTGCTCGCTGCAGCGCCGCCACCAGAAGCTGGTGGAGGAGGCCCCCGCGCCCTTCCTGACGGCTGCGCAGAACGACCAGCTGTACGCCGCCTCCAAGGCCATCCTGCGGGAGGCCGGGTATGTGGGCGCGGGCACCGTGGAGTTCCTGGTCGGGGCGGACGGGACGATCTCGTTCCTGGAGGTCAACACCCGGCTGCAGGTGGAGCATCCGGTGACCGAGGAGGTCACGGGCATCGATCTGGTCCGGGAGATGTTCCGTATCGCCGACGGCGAGGCCCTCGGGTACGACGATCCGCCGGTGCGCGGGCACGCCTTCGAGTTCCGGATCAACGGCGAGGATCCGGGGCGGGGGTTCCTGCCGGCGCCGGGGACCGTGACACGGTTCGTCGCCCCGTCCGGGCCGGGCGTACGGCTGGACGCGGGCGTGGAGTCGGGGAGCGTGATCGGTCCGGCGTGGGACTCGCTGCTGGCGAAGCTGATCGTGACGGGGGCCGACCGGGAGCAGGCCCTGCAGCGGGCGGCCCGGGCCCTGGGGGAGCTGCGGGTGGAGGGGATGGCCACGGCGGTTCCGTTCCACCGGGCAGTGGTGGCCGACGAGGCCTACACCAGCAGTCCCTTCCGGGTGCACACGCGGTGGATCGAGACGGAGTTCGTGAACGCGATCCCGGCGTTCGCCGGCGCCGCGGCGGACCCCGGCACAGAACCCGCTCGCGAGACCGTCGTCGTCGAGGTCGGTGGCCGGCGGGTGGAGGTGGCACTGCCCGCTTCCCTGGGGACGGCCGCCCCGTCCTTGGCCGGTGCCGTCAGGCCCGCGCGGCGCACGGTGGGGGCGAACCGGGCCGCCGCGTCGGGTGACGCGCTGACCTCCCCGATGCAGGGCACGGTCGTCAAGGTCGCGGTCCAGGAGGGGCAGCCGGTGGCCGAGGGGGAGCTCGTCGTCGTCATGGAGGCGATGAAGATGGAACAGCCGCTCCATGCGCACCGCTCCGGCACGGTGAAGGGCCTGACGGCAGAAGTGGGCGCCTCCGTCTCCTCGGGCGCACTCATCTGCGAGATAAAGAGCTGAGTCGCCGGCGTGCGGTGGCGCACCCCGTATGCAGCATGCGGAGTGCGCCACCCCCACTTATGCCGCGGACCTGCGGCACCCTTCCGGTTTCAGCCCCTCGGCCGAGTGCAGCAGAGACGTATCCCCGGAGAGAATTCGCTGATGGATTCTTGTGACGTGCTCAGACGGTTCTATTCCCAGTTCTTCCCTCAGGTTTTTGTGGAGTTTCCGGAATGTTTCGAGGGCCTGCGCCCTGCGTCCCGACCGGTACTGGGAAACCATGAGGAGGGAATGGGTTCGCTCATGCAACGGATCCTGAATTACCAGACCGGAAAGTTCACCAATCAACTGGTGATGGCGGCCGAGGTGCAGATCGGCTTCGATGCGCTGTTCGACGGCGACGGTGCGGGATTCCTCCAGTGACGTGCGGTGGGCCAGGAGCTGCGGCCCGGTGCGCACGTCCGCCAGGGCGGGGCCGCGCCACAACTGCGCGGCGCGCTGGAAGGACATGGTCGCGCGGTGGTAGTCGCCGTCCGCCAGCTCCCGGCTCCCCCGCTCGGTGAGCTGGGCGAAGGAGTCCGCGTCGTGCGCCCCTTCGCCGGGCGACAGCTGGTAGCCCCAGCCCGTGTACGGCAGTACGTGCTGGGCGACGTGCTCGGTCGACAGCTGGAGGCTCGCCGCGAGTGAACGCCTCAGCAGGACGATGTAGGTCTGTATGACGGTCACCGCACTGGCTGGCGGATCGTGTTCCCACAATTCGTCGACGAGTGCTTCCATCGGCACGACCTGACCGGTGCGAATGGCGAGGAGAGCGAGAAGCTGACGAGGTTTCGGTGCGGTCGGAGCAGCTTCACGTCCTGCCGATCTCACAGTGAGAGGCCCTAGTATCCCGATGTCCATTATCCCCCTTGGTTGTACGCCCCAGGCGCAGGCGTCGACATCGAAGAATGAGGGAGCCGGCTACGTTGACGTTCCCCCCATGAGCGTACTCTTGAACAATACGATAGTTAACCTGTCACCTGTCAAGGCGATTCGGACTGCTATCGCTCCGTTTCGCTCGCAAGTGGCGCATGTCGCATTACTTTCCCTTTGGGGAAAGAATGCTATTACTGGGTAGTAATGGCGCTGGGAGCTAGGATCCGGCCCATGGCGCTGACCGTGGAGGACGTGGACCGGTTCGAGGCGTGCAGGCCGCGGCTGGAGGCCCTCGCCTATCGGCTGCTGGGCTCGGCGAGTGAGGCCGAGGACGCCGTGCAGGAGGCGTTCCTGCGCTGGCAGGGTGCCGACGTCGGGCGTATCGAGGTGCCCGAGGCATGGCTGACGAAGGTGCTCACCAACCTGTGCCTCAACCAGCTCGCCTCGGCCCGTGCGCGGCGTGAGACCTATGTGGGCCAGTGGCTGCCCGAGCCGCTGCTCGCCGGGGACCCGATGCTCGGGCCGGCCGACACGGCCGAACAGCGCGAGTCGGTGTCGTACGCGGTCCTCGCCCTGCTGGAGCGGCTGTCCCCGGGCGAGCGGGCGGTGTACGTGCTGCGGGAGGCCTTCGGCTATCCGCACCGGGAGATCGCCGGGATCCTCGACCTCACCGAGGCCGCCAGCCAGCAGATCTTCCACCGGGCCAAGCGGCACGTGGCGGACGGCAGGGCCCGCGCCGAGGTCGACGAGGCCGCCGCCCGGCGCGTCGTCGAGGAGTTCCTCGCGGCCGCCACCAGCGGAAGGACCGAGCCGCTCGTGCGGCTGCTCACCCAGGACGCCGTCTCGATCGGCGACGGCGGCGGGAAGGTCCCGGCCCGGGCCAAGGCGTTCGAGGGTGCCCAGGCGGTCGCCAAGTTCATGCGGGGGCTGTTCAAGCCCAGCGAGGCCAAGCGCCGTCTGGTCGGCGGCTCGACCGAGGTCTACGTCACGACCGCCAACGGCGCCCCCGCCCTGGTCGCGGTCGTCGGCGGCCGGGTCGTGGGCGTCATGTGCCTGGAGGTCACCGCCGAGGGCATCGCCGCCGTCCGCAACCAGGTCAACCCCGACAAGCTGGAACGCGCGACCCGGCGGTGGGCGGCCACCGACCACGGCGAACCCCTGCTCGAGGCCTTCTGATCCCGATGTGAGGTGCTTCACATCGCGTTCCTGTCAGGAAACGGCGGGCCGCCCGGTTCAAGGGGCGAGTCCGCGCAGGACAGGAAAGCAGGACCGGAGAGCAGGACAGGAGCAGGGACATGCAGCACCGCATCGTCGTCCTCGGAGCCGGATACACCGGAGCCATCGCGGCCGGGCGCCTCGCCAGGCGGCTACGCCGCGAAGACGTCGCCATCACCCTCGTCAACACCGAACCGGACTTCGTCGAGCGCGTCCGGCTGCACCAGCTCGCCGCCGGCCAGGACCTCAGGCCCCGGCCCTTCGGCGAGATGTTCGCGGGCACCGGCGTCGCGCTGAAGCTCGCGAGGGTCACCGCCGTCGACGTCGACCGCAGGGCCGTCGCCGTCGACGGCGCGAACGGAGCCGAGGAACTGCCGTACGACACCCTCGTGTACGCCCTCGGCAGCGGCTGGGACGACCAGGGCGTCCCCGGCGCCGCGGAGCACGCCGAGCAGATCGCGAGCCGCTCCGGAGCGCTCCGGCTGGGTGAGCGCCTGGCCCGCCTGGACGCCGGGCAGGCGGTGGTCGTGGTCGGCGCCGGCCTCACCGGCCTGGAGGCCGCGACCGAGATCGCCGAGGCGCGTGGGGACCTCGACGTCGCCCTCGTCGCCCGGGGCGGCCTCGGTGACTGGCTCTCGCCCAAGGGCCGCCGGCACCTGCGGAAGGTCTTCGACCGGCTCGGCATCACCGTGCACGAGCACACGGTGGTCACCGGCGTCGAGGCCGACCGCGTGGCCACCGCCGACGGCGCGTCCGTGCCCGCCGCGGTCACCGTGTGGACCACCGGCTTCGCCGTCCACCCGATCGCGCGGGCCACCGCCCTGGAGGTCACCGGCGCGGGGCAGATCGTGGTCGACGCCACCATGCGCTCGGTCTCGCACCCGGACGTGTACGCCGTCGGCGACGCGGCCATGGCGATGGGCCCCGGGAAGAAGCCGCTGCGGATGTCGTGCGCCTCGGGCGGCTTCACCGCGTGGCAGGCCGCGGACGCCATCGCGGCCCGCCTGACCGGCGGCAAGGTCCCGAACGTACCGATCCGTTACTACAACCAGTGCATTTCGCTGGGCCGCAGGGAGGGCCTGATCCAGTACGTCACCGCCGACGACCGCGCCGTCCGCGCGGCCCTGACCGGACGGCTCGCCGCCCTCTACAAGGAGCTGGTCTGCAAGGGCGCGGCCTGGAGCGTCGCCCACCCGACCCTCGGGATGCCGACCCGGCGCCGCCGCGTGGTGCGGGAGCCGGCCGCGGCGGGCGCGACGGCCGCGACGGTCGCGGCACAGGGCTGACCCCCGCCGTACGCACCCACACCGCCACCGTCCCCAACGTCCTTTCCCGTACGGGTCGTTGTCCGGGGTCGCGGAGGGCACCCCGGAGGCGGTCACGGCCGAGGACCTAGTTGTGCTTCCCGCCGCTCTTGCCGCCGCCGGCCCTGCTCTTCCCGTCGGAGCCGTCCGTGCCGCCGGAGGTGCCGTGGCCCGAGGTGCCGGTGCCGCCCGTCGTGTCCTTGCCGGCGTCCTTGGCGCTTTCGCCGTGCTTGCCCTTGCCGGCCGACGGGCTCGGCTCGGCGCTCGCCCGCGTCAGCTGCTCGGCGCAGTACGCGGCGACCTTGTCCTCGCCGCCGGCGGCCGTGAGGAGCCGCTGCCAGGCGCGCGCCTCGAGCGCCCGGCCCCGGCCCTGGACCTGCTCGTAGGCCCGGCAGTGGGCCTCGATGTCCTGGGCGTGCGCCGGGGGGCCCGACCGCCGGGAGCCGCCGGAGGGAGCCGACGGATCCGCACCGCCCGGCCGGGCCGGGGCGACCGCCGACGGGCGCCCGCCGCGCGCCTCGGCACCGGTACGGTGCGTCGACGGGCCGACGGAGCCGATGGCCGCGACGGCGACGCCGCCCAGCGCGAGGCTCGCGAACACCGCGCCGAACGTCATCTTCAGGGACCGCCGGGCCCGCCGCTCGGCGGCCGGCCGCCAGTCGTCGCGCCGCCGGGTACGCGCGTGATGCGCGCCCGTGGCGCGGGCGTCCCGGAAGGCCGCCAGGGCCCGCTGCTCGGCCCCGGGGTCGAGAGCGCCGGGGCGCAGGACGGCGGCCAGCGCCGTCTCCAGCGCGGCGGCGTCAGCCGTGTCCGGCGCGCTGGACACGGCGCCGGACTGCACACGCCGACGGCCCGGTCGTCCGTCGCCGCTCAGCCGTTCACCCATGTCCGTCTTCCGTTCCCGTCCGTTCCTGTCCTGCCGTTTCGCATCGTGCGGTGCACCAGGCCGCGTGCGGTGCGCCAAAGGTCGCGTGCGGTGCGCCAAAGGTCGCGTGCGGTGCACCAAGTCGTCCGGGGCACCGGTCCGTTCGGCGCGCAGACCCCGCTGCCGGTCCGCCGGCCGCTGTCGCAGGAGTCGTTCATGTCGACTCCCCCAGCGTCCGGCAGGCCCCATCCGTCACACCCTTCTCCACCTCGCCGCCGATGCCCAGCTGGCGCGCGAGCCGTTTCAGGCCCCGGTGGGCCGCCGTGCGCACCGCTCCGGGGCGCTTGCCGAGGACGCGTGCGGCGGCGGGACCGTCGAGGCCGACCACGACCCGCAGGAGCACCGCCTCGGCCTGGTCCTGCGGCAGGCTGCGGACCAGTTCCAGGGCCCGCTCGGTGGAGAGGGACTCCAGAGCCTGCTCATGGGTGCTGTGCGGACCGGGCAGGTCCAGTACGTCCTGCTCGGTCCCGCCCGCCCGGGGCCGTACGCGCTGGCGGCGCAGATGGTCCAGCGCCCGGTGCCGGGCGATGGTCGCGGTCCAGCCGCGGAAACCGGCGCCGTCGCCCTTGAAGCGTCCGAGGTCGCGGGCTATGTCCAGCCAGGCGTCGGCGGCCACGTCCTCGGCGTCGTCGCCGACGATGCCGTGGAGATAGCCGAGCAGGCCGGGCTGCACGAACCGGTAGGCGACCGCGAAGGCGGCCTCGTCGCCCTCCTGGGCCCGCGCGACCGCAGCGCCCAGTTCCCCGTCGTACGCCTGTACGCGCCGGGGTTGCCGTACCTGGCCCAAGATTGTCCTCGTTCGCGCCGGTTCGTAGCCCGTCCGTGCCGTCAGTCGCGCACCGGTCGCACCGACGGCCCCATGGTGCTCAGCGTCTGCCCGCACAGAAGTGTCACAACGTACCAGGGGCCCCTGGTGAGGGCCGCGGGTGACCGGCGGCGGTGGCCGGGTGACGTTTCCCGCGGACCGTGCGCTGGGTGAGTGCCGGGTGCGGTACCGCGCCGGCCGCCGCTCACCGGCGCCGGTGCCGCAGCCCCTCCCGGACCCCTCTCCGTGTCCCCGCCTCTCCCCCCTTGGGTGGCACGGGGAGGGCTGGGGCGGCCGGCGGCCCCGACCACTGCCCAGGGTCCCGGCCGCCCCGCGCACAGCGCCCCGCCCCGTCTTGCCCCGTGACGCTTCGGCGCCCCCGTGCGCTCCTTCGGGCATGAGCGCGTACCTCCGTCTGCGCGCGGTGCCGCCGCCGGCCCTGCGCAACAGCTCGACCTGGCTGGAACGGCTTTTCGAGGGCGACTCGGAGACCGTCCGGCGCTACCGGGACCAGGAGCGCCTCTACACCGGCGCCGGCCCGCACCCCCTTGCCCAGGACCGGCCCCAGACCCAGGTGGTGCTCGGCGGCCGGCCGGTGTTCCGCGCCGACCGCCACAAACCACCGCTGCTGGTGCTGACGGCGGCCCAGGTCCGCCGGGTGTCCCGCTACCTGGCAAGGGCCGACTTCGACGCACTGTGGGATGTCGCCCGGGACGCGCTGCTGCCCCGCTACGGCGGCGTGCGGGAGGAGCCCGAGACCTGGCGCGCGTTCGCGGTGGCGCACCAGGAGCTGAAGCTCTTCTACACGCGCACGGCCGAATGTGGAGAGGCGGTGGTGAAGTGGGTGCGTGAGGAGTGAGAGGTGTAACAGTTCCGGGCCGCCGCGCTCTGTCCAAGCGGACGACCGTGTCGGTCGGCCAGGAAAGTCGGTCGGCCAGGACAGGGGACACGACCCGTGCAGTGGATGGACGAGAGCGGCGGAGCGTACGGCGAGGAGCCGTACGGCGGTGCCGGGTATCCGTATGCCCACGGCCACGAGGGCGGCGGCGCCGTCACCGACACGGCCACGCTGTCCTGGGACGCCGCGCGACAGATCAGCACCCTGGTGGGCGGCCCTGGCATCAGCGCCCCGTTCGTCCTGCGGGCGGACCCCGCCCAGTCGGACACGCCCCGCCTGAGCGCCCCCGACTCCCCGTCCGGCACCGGCCGGCGCCGCCGGCAATCTGGGCCGCCGGAGCCTGGGGTACCTCCTGCTCTTCCAGGTCCTGCTGCCGCTGCTCGCGCCGGTCATGGACCTCTTCGCCCTGTACGGCCTGGTCTTCCTCGACCCACTCCGGGTGGCCGGCCTGTGGCTGGCCTTCCTGCTGCTGCAACTCGGCATGGGCCTGTACGCCTTCCGCCTGGACGGCGAGCGCCCCGGCCCGCTGTGGAGCCTGCCGCTGCAGCAGTTCGTCCACCGGCAGCTGACGTATCTGGTGGTGATCCAGTCCGTCTTCACCGCCGTGTCCGGCTCGCGCCTGCGCCGGCAGCGCGTGGAGCGCCACGGCAGCCTGCCGTCGGCTCCGGTGGCCCCGTCGCCCCCGTCGGCCCGGTACTGAGAGGAAAGTGATCCAGGCCCATGAGCGGAACCCGGCGCCGACCGCCGCAGCGCACCGGCTCCGGCAGCCGTGCGGCGGGCGCCCGCGGCAGGCGTCGTAGCGGCACGCAGAGTCGTAGCGGTGCGCAGAAACGTTGGATCGACTATCCGCGCGCCGGCCGGACCGGCCCGCGCCGCTGGCTGCCGTCGTGGCGGCAGGTGCTCGCGTCGTTCCTGTTCTGCGCCGGCGGACTGGCCGCGGCCGTCGGGTACGCCTACGCCACGACCACCATCCCCGACCCGAACCCCTCGACGCTGCTGCAGAACAACGTCTACTACTGGTCCGACGGCACCGTGCTGGCGACCGACGGCAGCGTCAACCGGGAGAACGTCACCCTGGCACAGGTCCCCGAGGACGTGCAGGGGGACTTCATCGCCGCCGAGAACGCCTCCTTCTACACCGACCCGGGCATCGACCCGCAGGGCATCGCGCGCGCCCTGGTGCACATGGCCGAGGGCGGCAACGTCCAGTCCGGATCGACCATCACCCAGCAGTTCGTGAAGAACACCTACCTCGACCAGTCGCAGACGCTCTCCCGCAAGTTCAGGGAGCTGCTGATCTCCGCCAAGATCGGCGCGAGCATGAGCAAGCAGCAGATCCTCCAGGGGTATCTGAACACCTGCTACTTCGGCCGCCAGGCAAACGGCATCCAGGCCGCGGCCCGCGTGTACTACGGCCTGCCGGTCGAGAGGCTCACCGTGAGCCAGGGCGCGTTCCTCGCCGCCGCGGTCAACGAACCGAGCCTCTTCCAGTACGCCGACTCCGACCCCCGGGCACGGGCGCAGGCGCAGGCCCGCTGGTCCTGGGTGCTCGACCGGATGGTCACGACCGGCAGACTGACCCAGGCGCAGCGCGCCCGCATCGCGGCGGCCGGCTTCCCGGCGCCCAGGAAGTGGGCCCCCGGCTCCGGGCTCACCGGGCAGGCCGGCTATCTGGTCCAGCTGGCCCGCTCGTACGCCCAGACCCACGACCCCTCCATCACCGACAGCGCCCTGAGCCGGGGCGGGTACCAGATCCACACCACCTTCGACCGCAAGCGGACGGCGGAACTCGCCAAGGCCGTCGCCGAGGTGCGCGCCGAGCGCCTCGACCCCGCCCACCGGGCCGCCGACCGGGACGTCCAGGCCGGCGCCGCCTCGGTGGACCCGGCGACCGGCCGGATCCTGGCCGTCTACGGCGGCCCCGGCTACCAGCAGGCCCACTACGCGGACAACGCCGACACCTCCGGCGTCCCGGTGGGGTCGACCTTCAAACCGCTCGTCCTCGCCTCCGCGCTGCAGCACGGGGCCGTCCTGAAACCGGGCACGCCCCCGGCGCCGATCACCCCGGCCAGCACGTTCAACGGCGACGACGGCATCCAGATCAAGGACCGGCAGGGCCACTTCGTCACCGACGACAAGGACCCCACCGGCCTCCTCCACCAGCACAACGACACCCCGCACCGCTGGGGGTACATCTCCCTGCGCACGGCGATGGAGCAGTCGGTCAACACGCCGTACGTGCAGCTGGGCGAGGACGTCGGCTACGGCGACGTGGCCGCTACGGCCAAGAACCTGGGCCTGCGCCCGGAGAGCCTCGCCGCGCCCAGCGCCGGCTTCTACATCGGCACCTCCACCCCGAGCGCCATCCGCATGGCGGGCGCCTACGCGACGTTCGCCGCCTCCGGGATGCGGGCCACGCCGTACTCGGTGACCAAGGTGACCCACAACGGCGCGGTCCTCCCCGGCTTCACGGCCCCCGCCCCCGTACGGGCCCTGCCGGCGCCGGTCGCCGACAACGTGACCGACGTCCTGCGGGGCGTCATCACCCGGGGCACCGGAACCAAGGCCCAGGCCCTCGGCCGCACGGCGGCGGGCAAGACGGGCACCACCGACGACTACCGCTCGGCCTGGTTCATCGGCTACACCCGCCAACTGGCCACGTCCGTCGTCCTCTTCAAGGAGAACCCGGCCCACCCCCAGCTCCAGTCCCTGGCGGGCGTCGGCGGCCTGCAGAAGGTGTTCGGCGGGGACATCCCGACCGAGATCTGGACCCGGTACATGCACGACGCCCTGGCCGGCCTGCCCGACCTCCCGTTCCCGCCCCCGGCGCCCCTCGGCCACGGCACCAACGAGCCAGGCGCCCCCTCACCCTCCCCCAAGCCCACCCACTCCCCGGCCAAGCACACCGGCACCCGGGGCAAGCGAACCCCCGGCACGACCACCCCCGGCGCCACCTCGCCCGGGACCAAGTGTCATGCACACAGGTGCCGTTGACTTCGGCGGTGCGTGGACCAGCGGCGGTAGGGCCACGACCGTCAGCCGGACCGGCGATTGGCAAATCTGGGCCAGCTCTGACGGCCGTGACACGGGCCTCACCGAGCCATAGGTGGCCCAAATCCACCAATCGCTCGCAGGCCTCCCGGGCCATCCCACCCCTGCTCAGTTCGTTCGGTGCGGCAGTGAGGGCAGCGGCACAGGGGTCAGGCGAGGGAGCCAGCGAGGCGTTCCGGGTCCAGCTCGGAGTGAAGCAGGTGCTCGTGCTCGGCGTGGGCAAGCTGACACGGCGCCAGCGTCATCACGGCCACCTGCTCCAGCCGCAGAGGACCGCCGCACAGCACTTCGCCCCGCCGGACGACCGGCGGGGCGAAGCAGAACGTCTGCGCTGGACTCTTACTTGGTGAAGGCGCCGACGCCGTTCGGGGTGCCGAGCCCCGTCGGGCCGTCGTAGCCCTTGCCCGCCTTGCACAGGTAGTTGCTGCAGGACCCGTTCGAGCCGTCGGTGACGTCGTTCAGCTTGTCCGGGTGGGCGTAGGGGTAGGACGCCGGGGTGTCGCCGGAGCCCGGGGTGCCCGCGAGGGCGTAGACGCCGGCGATGAACGGCGCGGAGGCGCTGGTGCCGCCGTACACGTTCCAGCCGCTGGCCTGGTAGGTGTCGTAGACGGCGAGACCGGTGGCCGGGTCGGCGACGGCCGCGACGTCGGCGACGGCGCGCTTGGCGCAGTCGGGGTCCTTCTGCCAGGACGGCTTGGCGTCGAACTGCGAGCAGCCCGAGCCCGCTCCCTCGCCGCCGGCGGACGTGCCCCACACCGACTCGGACCAGCCGCGGGTGCTGCTGTCCTTCTTGAGCGAGGTGCCGCCGACGGCCGTCACGTACTGCGAGGCGGCCGGGTACTCGGTGCCGTAGCCGCTGTCGCCGGAGCTGACGGTGATGGCGACGCCGGGGTGCTTGAAGTACTTGTCGTCCGCCTGGGTGTCGGCGGCCTCCTCGCCGCCGCCGTAGCTGTTGGAGACGTACTTGGCGCCCTGCTTGACGGCCTGGTTCACGGCCGCGCCGAGGTCGTCCATGTTCGCGGACTTGGCCTCGACGAGGAGGATGTGGCACTGCGGGCAGGCCGCGCTGACCATGTCGACGTCGAGGGAGATCTCACCGGCCCAACCGGAGTCGGGCGTCGGGTAGTTGGTGCCGCCGTCCTGGTCGATCTTCTTGAAGCAGCCGTTGCTCGTGCTGCACTCCGGCAGGCCGTACTGGGACCGGTAGGCCGCCAGGTCCTTCTCGGCGTTGGGGTCGTCGTTCGCGTCGACGATGGCGACGGTGGCGCCCTTGCCGCCGTCCTTGGGCAGGTTGTACGCGGCCTGGAGGTCGGCCGGTCCGAAGCCCTTGGGGGTGTCGTGGCGGCCGAGGGACTTCTGCGGCGTGAGGTCGGTGCGGACGACCGCCTGGCAGGCCATGTAGCCGGGCTTGGTCGGCTCGGAACACAGCGGGCGGGTGTGCACCGTGGAGGCCGTGGTCGTTCCGGCGGCCGCCGTGTGCGCTGCGTTGGTGGTCGTGGCGAAGGCCGACGACTGGGTGGCGACGGCCAGGCCGCCGGTGATCAGAGCTGCGGCAGACAGGAGCACGGGCGCGCTGCGGCGTATCGGGTTCCTTCTGCGGTGGGAATGCAAAGAACTGCCCTCCGTGGGGGGATGGGTGGCACCACGACGGCGGCCGGAAACCTCAGTGTCATCAGGAACATGACAAGCGGTTTCCGTTGGGGGTAGCCGTGTGGAGCCGCTTCCGGGCATGCTGTCGGTTGCTGTCACCACGATCAGTGGTGGCTGTGTACGAGGTTATGGAGAATTTGCCGAAGAGAACAGAGGCAGTTGGTAAAACCTTGCCCTCAACCCCCTGGCGGTGACGGGTACGTTGTGCAGCCATGGAGCTTGAAGACGGAACCATCAACGACCTGATGTCGCTGGGCCTGGCCCGTTACGAGGCGCGGGTCTACCTGACCCTCATCAGGCGTGGTTCTTACACGGCCGCCGAGGTGGCCCGCGAGGCCGACGTGCCGCGCCAGCGCGTGTACGACGTCCTGGACGCGCTCGTACGACGGCAACTGGCCACCACCCAACCCGGCCGGGTGGCCACGTACTCCGCCGTCACGCCCGAACTGGCCCTCGCCCGCCTGATGGCCGCGCAGCGGGAGACCATCGACCGACTCGAGCGCGTCTCCCAGGACTTGGCCGGCATCCTCCAACCCCTGTGGTCCCAGGGCCGGGACCACACCGACCCGCTGGACTACATCGAGATCCTGCGCGACCCGAAGGCGATCGCCGAACGCTTCGCGGACATCCAGCGGCAGGCGCGGCACGAGCTGCTCACCTTCTGCAAACCGCCGTTCGTCGCCCCCGCCGAGAACGCGGACGGCCTGGCGGTGGTCCAGCGGCTCCACCGGTCGGGCGGCACCGTCCGCGCGATCTACCTCGACGACGCTCTGGACGACCCCGAGACGGTGGACCACGTACGGCGGTTCGCCGCGGCGGGGGAGGAGGCCCGCTTCGCCCCCGAACTGCCCCTGAAACTCGTCATCGCCGACGCGTCCCTCGTCCTGTGCGACATGCCCGACCCGGTGGCCGGAACCGACTCCACCACCACCCTCTTCATCGAACACCCGGCCCTGGCAGGCTGTTTGCGGCTCGCTTTCCACACGGTGTGGACAGCCGCGGCACCGAGACCGGAGCGGGATGCGCCGGGACCTCTCACCTGAGCGGAGCGCCCCCGGATGGCGCTGCCGATGAGCGCTGGGGTGTAGATCGGATTAGCCTCCGAAATGAGCGCGAAATGGATCTTTCGACGGCGCGCTCCACTCGACCCAAGGAGGACACATGCGCCAGCTCTCCAAGGCCGCTGCGGCGGCTGCGGTCATCGCTAGCGTGAGCTTCATAGCCACCGGCACCGCCACCACCGCCGCCACCGCCGCCACCACCGCCACCGCGCGAGGCGCGGTCACGCATCGCGGCGGCGGCGAGTGCATCGACATCCTGGGTGAGGTGGGCATCGCCAACGGCATCGCGGGCAACCTGCTGAACGGCGAGGGAAATCCAGGCGCGCAGTTCACCGATTGCTAGCTGTGTTCATGTGAGAAGTGGATGCCGAAGGCCCCGGACCCCGACCGGTCCGGGGCCTTCGCATGGGCCGGAAGGGGGGTGTACGCGTACGCCGGAGGGATGCACGTGTACCTCCAGGCGGGGCACGCGCGGACGCCGCACCGCGCGGAGTTCCGCCGCTTCGAAGGCTTTCTCGCCTAGGGTCTCGCCCGTCATACAGCGTGAGGAAATGATATGAGAAGCGTGATTGATGCTTTGCGTAATCCGCGGCGCCCCCTTGTGCTCGGCGCAGTGCTGACCGTCGCGCTCGTCGTGCAGTCAGCGGTACTCATCGCCCAGCAGATGCGGATCGACGATCTGCAGACACAGCCCGTCGGCCTCCAGGAGCGCCTCCAGGCCGCTCCGTCCGGCCCGCCCGGTCCCCCCGGCCCTGTCGGCCCCATCGGTCCGCCGGGGAAGGACGGGAAGGACGGCCAGGACGGCAAGGACGGGGCTGAGGGACATGCCGGGAAGGACGGGAAGGACGGGAAGGACGCCGTCTGCCCGCCGTCGTCTGGCTAGTCGCATGCGTCGGGTGCGGACAGCACCCCTTCACCTTTGGCGTCACACAGCATGAGGAGCGATGTGAACAGCGAAAACGAGGCGCGGCGTGGCCCGCGGCGCCGCCTTGTGCTCGGTGCGGTGCTGACTGTCCTGCTGGCCGCGCAGGCAGCCGCGCTCATCGGCCACCAGCAGCGGCTCGACGAGCTCCAGGCCCGGCGCATCGACCTCCAGGGGAACGGCACGACGCCCGGCCTGGTCGGCCCCTCGGGCCCCTCCGGCCCGCCCGGCCCGACAGGCAGACCGGGGCGGCACGGGCATGACGGCCGTCCCGGCCATCCCGGCAGGAGGGGTCGTCCCGGCCCGAGGGGAAGGGACGGCGAGCCCGGGCGGGTCATCTTCGCCAAGCCGTCGTCGAGCGCGCAGCACAAGCAGGACAAGCAGGATGACCGGGACGAGGACGACTAGGACGACGAGGACGACGAGGAGCTGAAGCGGGCCCGGTTCACAGCCCGAACAGGCCTGCCGCGTTGTCGTGGCACACCGCCCGCAGCCACTCCCGGCCCAGATCCAGGCGCTCCAGGGCGTGCAACTGGTGCGCGTAGCGGTAGGGGATGTTGGGGAAGTCGGAGCCGAGCAGGATGCGGTCGCCGAGCCCGGCGATCCGGGGCAGGGCCCGGCGCGGGAACGGCAGGAACGCCTCGGTGAAGTCGGTGAACGCCATCGTCGTGTCCAGCCGCACCTGCCCGTACCGCTCGGCGAGGCCGAGGAACTCCTCGTACTCGGGCATGCCCAGATGCGCGACGACCAGCCGCAGCCCCGGGTGCCGCGCCAGCACCCGCGCGATCGGCCCGGGACCGGTGTGCTTGCCCGGCGCGGGCCCGGAGCCGCAGTGGATCACCACCGGGATCCCCGCCTCGGCCAGCAGCCCCCAGACCGGCTGGAGAAGTTCGTCGGCCGGGTCGTAGTCCCCCACCTGTACATGCGCCTTGAACACACGCGCGCCCGCCTCGACGGCCTCGCGGACGTACGTCTCGACACCCGGCTCCGGATAGAGCGTCGCGGTGTGCAGACAGCCGGGGGTGCGGCGGGCGAAGCCGGCCGCCCAGCCGTTCAGCCACCGGGCCATGCCGGGCTTGTGCGGGTAGAGCATCGCGGTGAAGGCCCGGACGCCGAACTCCCTGAGCAGCACGGCGCGTTCGGCCTCCTGCTGTCGGTAGGTGATCGGCCACTGAAGCCCGCCGATCAGCGGTCCGTTCGCGTCGAAGTAGTCCCAGACCTTGTGCAGGACACGCTCGGGCATGAAGTGCGTGTGCACGTCGATGAGCCCGGGAAGACCGAGTCGGCGCCAGAAACGGCGGACCTCGTCGGCCTCGGCGGCCTCGGCGGGCGCGGTGCGGTGATCGTCCATGCGCTCACGATCGGCCTTCGCGGCGGGGAGGGTCCACCCCTGGGTCCACCCCCTTCCGGCCGCCGGAGGCGATCCATGACCGGGTAGTACCCCGGTACCACGTGCCCCCCGCCGTTCAGCCCCCGGTACCACCGGATCGGGGTGGTCGCGGACCTAGCGTGGCGGAGGAGGCGTCGGGCGTGCCGGGCGCCGGAGTCCGAGAGAGAGAACGCGAATGATCGAGGCACAGCAGCTCACCAAGAGGTACGGGGAGAAGACCGCCGTCGACGGCCTGGACTTCACCGTGAAGCCGGGCACGGTGACCGGATTCCTCGGCCCCAACGGTGCGGGCAAGTCCACGACGATGCGCATGATCGTCGGGCTCGACGCGCCGACGAGCGGTTCCGTCACGGTGAACGGGCACCGCTATGCCCGGCATCAGGCGCCGCTGCAGGAGGTCGGCGCGCTCTTGGAGGCGAAGTCGATCCACCCGGGCCGCTCGGCCTACAACCACCTCAGGGCCCTCGCGCTGACCCACGGCATTCCGCGCCGCCGGGTCGACGAGGTCGTCGAACTCGCCGGTCTCGGCAGCGTCGCGAAGAAGCGGGCGGGCGCCTTCTCCCTCGGCATGGGGCAGCGGCTCGGCATCGCGGCCGCGCTGCTGGGCGATCCGCAGACGGTGATGCTGGACGAGCCCGTGAACGGACTGGACCCCGAGGGCGTGCTCTGGATCCGCAATCTGCTGACGTCGCTCGCCGCCGAGGGACGGACGGTGTTCGTCTCCTCGCACCTGATGAGCGAGGTGGCGCTGGTGGCGGACCACCTGATCATCGTCGGCCGGGGACGGCTGCTGGCCGACACGACCGTACGGGACCTGGTCCGCGAGGCGGGCGGTGACACCGTGAAGGTCGCGACGAACGACCCCGCACGGCTGCGGGACGTGCTGGCCGGGCCGGGCGTGGAGATCACCGGCCGCGTCGGCACGGAGGAACTGCAGGTCACCGGGGCGTCCGCCCGGGAGATCGGGCTGAAGGCGGCCGAGCACGGCATCCCGCTGTTCGAGCTGACCACCAAGGCGGTGTCGCTGGAGGAGGCATTCATGGAACTGACCAGGGACGCCGTGGAGTACCACGGCTCCACGACCGGCGCCGACACCTCCGGGAGCGCGGCATGAGCACCCTGACGGCGACACCCGAGACCCCCGAGTCCGCCCCGGCGGCTGAGGCCCGCCCCGCCTACCGGGTGACCGGACGGCGCGTGCTGGCCTCGGAGTGGGCCAAGCTCTGGTCTCTGCGCTCCACCTGGATCACCCTCGGTCTGGGCCTGCTGTTCCTCGTGGCCTTCGGCGTCATCGCGGCGAGCCACTACAAGTCCAACCTCGACTCCGGCCGCCACATGGACCGCGACTTCGCCACCGCGACGGCCGTGAGCCTGTCCCTGTTCGGCACGAACTTCGCCCAGCTCGCGCTCGGTGTGCTCGGCGTGCTGGTCATGGCGGGCGAGTACTCCACCGGCATGATCCGCTCCACCCTCGCGGCCGTACCGCGCCGGCTGCCCGTGCTGTGGTCCAAGGCCGCCGTGTACGGACTGGTCGCCCTGGTGGTCGCGACCGCCGGCGCGTTCGTCGCCTTCCTCGTCGGCAGCCAGATCGTCTCCGGCACGCCCGCCGCGATGGGCCTCGGCCACGCCGGCGTCGTGCGCAGCCTGCTGGGCGCCGGGCTCTATCTGGGCCTGGTCGGCGTGATCGGCGCCGCCCTCGGCGCGCTGCTGCGGTCCGTGGCCGGCGGCATCTCGGTGCTGGTCGCCGCCCTCATGCTGGTGCCCGGACTGGTCTCCCTGCTGCCCACCTCGTGGCAGGGGAACATCGACCCCTACCTGCCGAGCCACGCAGGCGAGTCGATCTTCGCGCTGACCCATGACTCCACCACCCTGTCGCCCTCCGCCGGACTGCTGGTCTTCCTCGGCTGGACGGCACTGGCGCTGGCCGGGGCGGCGTACCGGCTGCTGCGCAGCGACGTCTGAGCGACGGCACCCGCATCAGGGCGCGCATCATGGACGGGTGAGTTCCATGACCACCGACGATCTCAGCGGGATGGGGCCGCTGGTCGCCCGGCTCGGCCGGGTCGGCCAGCGGCTCCGGCACGCCGACCAGGCCCGCCCGTGGGTGCTGGACACCGCGGTGGTGGTGCTGGTCTTCCTGATGTTCTGCCTGCCGGACCTGCTGCACGGCCACGGGTTCGGCGGGGACGGCGACGGCCGGCGCCGTTTCCGCCTGGCGTTCACCCAATTGCCCGTGGCCGGCATGCTGGCCCTGCAGATCGGGCTGGTGCTGCCGCTGCTGTGGCGGCGGCGGGCGCCCGCGGTGGCCTTCGGCGCCGTCGCGGCCGTGTTCGTCGTCCAGTGGTCCCTCGGCGCGGCACTGCGTGCGGACGTCGCCCTCTTCGTCGCCCTGTACAGCCTGACCCTGCACGGGCGGCTGCGGCAGCTGCCGTGGGCCTGTGGGGTCATGGCGGGTGCGCTGGGCCTGGTCGCGGCGCGGGTCTCGGTGGCGGTGTCGGTCTGGGACGCGCTCTTCTTCCTGCTCAGCACGGCGACCGCGGCCCTCGCGCTCGGCCTGATGATCCGCATCAGGCGGGCGCAGCTGGCCGGGCTGCGGGACCGCGCGGCCCGGCTGGAGATCGAACGCGACCAGCGGGGCAGGCTCGCCGTCGCGGCGGAGCGGGCCCGGGTGGCGCGCGAGATGCACGACATCGTCGGCCACAACCTGTCCGTCATCATCACCCTCGCCGACGCGGGAGCCTATGCCGCCGGCGCCGCTCCGGAACGCGGCCAGGAGGCCCTGCACCTCATCGGGGACACCGGCCGCAAGGCCCTCGGCGAACTGCGCCGGGTGCTCGGCGTGCTGCGCGAGGCGGACGGTCCGCCGGCCGAGCCCGAGCTGAGCCCGCAGCCCGGCCTCGCGGACATCGACGCGCTGTGCGAGGGGGTGCGCGCCGCCGGCCTGGAGGTCGTCTACCGTACGGCCGGAGACATCGACGCCCTCGACAGCGGGGTGCAGCTCACGGTCTACCGGATCGTGCAGGAGGCCCTGACGAACACCATCAAACACGCCGGGGTCGGCGCGCGTGCGAACCTGGCGATCGTCGTGGAGGACGCGCGGCTGACCATCACCGTCCAGGACTCCGGCCCGCTCACCCCGGCGGGGCGTCCCCGCGCGGCGAACGAGGAAGGACACGGCCTGGTGGGCATGCGGGAACGAGCGGCGCTCTACGGAGGGCACGTCAGCGCGAGCCCCGCGGGTGCGGGCTGGACGGTACGGGCCGATCTCGACCTCACGGACGAGGACGGTGCCCGGTGACCACCGTGCTCGTCGTGGACGACCAGCCGCTCCAGCGGTACGGCTTCCGCATGCTCCTGGACTCCGTGCCCGGGACCGAGGTGGTCGGGGAGGCGGCCCATGGCGCCGAAGCCGTGCGCAAGGCCGCCGAACTACGCCCGGACGTCGTCCTCATGGACGTACGGATGCCCGGCATGGACGGCATCGAGGCCACGCGCCGTATCGTCGCCGCCGGCGACCGCTCCCGCGTCCTCGTCCTGACCACCTTCGACATCGACGAGTACGTGTACGCCGCGCTGCGCGCCGGAGCCAGCGGCTTCCTCCTCAAGGACGCCCGCCCCGAGGAACTCCTGGCCGGGATCCGCGCGGTGGCCTCCGGAGACGCCGTGATCGCCCCCGCGCTCACCCGCCGCCTCCTGACCGAGTTCGCCCGTCTCGTGCCACCGGCGGGGGACGGCTCGGCCGAGGACCCGCGACTGGCCTCCCTCACCGACCGCGAACGCGAGATCCTCGTCGCCATCGGCAAGGGGTGGAGCAACGGTGAGATCGCCGCGCACTTCGTCCTGTCGGAGTCCACGGTGAAGACCCACGTCGGCCGCGTCCTGTCCAAGATCGGCGCCCGCGACCGCGTCCAGGCCGTGATCTTCGCCTACGACCACGGCCTGGCCCGACCCCAGGCAGGCTGACCCCGCCCGCTCGGCCGGAGCGGTCAGGAGGGCCGTCGGGCCGGTTCACGGTGTCGGGGCGGGCCGTCGCAGCGGCGGACCTCCACCCGGCCCGCGTCGCTGAGCGGCATCCGCTCCGCCCGGCTCAGCGCCTCCTCCTCGGAGGGGACGTCGATGATCCAGGGGCCGCCGACCTCCAGCACCCCGTCGCCCGCGCGCCCCTCGTGTGCGGCGCAGGCCGGACGGGCTACATCAGCGCCGTGGCGGGACTGCTCACCGCCGTCATGGACGCCAGCCACAAGCCGGCCGACACCACCTCGGCCAGCGTCGCCGGTGTGCTCGGCGTCGCCTTCCTGCTCGGTGGCATCGCCCTTGTCCGGTCCCGCCGGGGGCGTCGCCTCACCCCTTGGGGTTGCAGTCGTAGAGGGCGAAGCTGCCGTCGGTGCGGCGGCCGTAGGCGGACGGGCGGATGCGGGTGCAGTGGGACTTCACCCAGGTGGTGGCGGGCGTGGTGGGGCGCTGGGTGGTCAGCAGCGCATAGCGCACCTGGTGGGCGGTGACGAGGCCGCCGAGCTGCTGGGCGCTGGGGAAGGGGGTGATGCCGGTGAAGCCGCCCATGACCAGGATGGGCTCGGACTTCGCGCGCAGCAGGGGCTCGGCGGTGTAGGCGGCCTGGGTGGCGAGCAGGTACTTCTCGCCGTGGCGGTGCGTGGTGAGGTAGTCGAGCAGGGCGGTGTCGCGGGCGCTGGGCCGGTCGAGCCCGACCCGGCGGGGAGCGTGGCGGGGATGGTACGCGCTGCCGACCGGACCGGTCATCGGCGAGGTGGAGGCGCCCGCGTAGAGCGGGTCGACGCCGGCGAAGGCCCAGCCGGCCGGTACGACCAGGGTCGCCGCGATCCCGGCGGCGAGGGCGGCGTGGATCATCCGTGGGGAGGTGCGCGGGCCGCGGGTCCACAGGCCCACCACGCCGCACAGCGCGAGCATCACGGCGACCGGCAGCAGCGCGGAGACGAACCGGGTCGGCCAGTCGAGCACCAGCGCCCATGCCGCCGTCAGCACGATCGCCGCCGGCAGCGCCCTGTGCCGCCGGCCGCCCGCCTCGTGCCCCGTTCCGTGCCCCGCCTGCCGAACCGGCTCGTACGGCGCGCCGTACGTGGTGTCGTACGTCGCCTTGTCACGCGCCTCGCGCTTCGCCCCGTACGTCGCCTCGTACTCCGACCGGAAGAGCGCGAACCCGCCGCCGGTCAGCGCGGCGAGCGCCGGGGCGATGACGGCCGTGTAGTAGGCGTGGTTGCCGTTGGAGCTGCTGAACACCAGCGTGTGCACGGCCAGCCAGCCTCCCCACAGCACAAATCCCGTACGCAGCAGGTCGGTTCGCGGCTGCCCGGCGCGCCAGACGACACCGAGGACCGCGGCGAGCACGGCGAGCGGCAGGAACCAGGCGATCTGCGGGCCGACCGTGTGGTTGATCAGCATGTTCCAGCCGGTGTTGCCGGTGGTGCGGCTGGCGGCGGTACCCGCGACGGCGCCGAACGCGGTGGGGTCGCTGCCGAAGCGGCTCAGCCCGTTGTAGCCGAAGACCAGGGTGAACGGATCGTTGTTGGACGTGCCGTCGAGGTACGGGCGGCTCGCGGCCGGTGTCACCCAGGCGATCAGCACCCAGGAGCAGGAGACCACCAGGGCGACCGCACCGGCCAGCAGGACGCGCAGGGCCCGGTTCAACCGGGTTCCGGGGGCGGCGAGTTGGTACACGGCGGCGAAGACCGGCAGCACCAGCCACGCCTGCAGCATCTTGGTCTGGAAGGCGAGCCCGACCCAGACGCCGCAGGTGATCAGCGGCAGCAGACGCTCGGTGCGCACCGCCTTCTGCAGCGCTCCGGCGGCCGCCACCAGCAGCAGGGTGAGCGCGGTGTCCGGGATGGTGGCACGGTTGAGGGCCACGGTGATCGGGGTCAGGGTGAGCGTCAGCGCCGCGATCAGTGCGGCGAGGGGACCGGCCCAGGCCCGGACGATCCGGTGCAACAGCCATACGGTGAGCACGCCCTCGACGACGTGCGGAAGTGCGGCCGCCCAGGTGTGCGGGCCGAAGAGCCAGACGCAGACGGCGTCGGGCCAGAACGCGCCGGGCAGCTTGTCGATGCTGATCGAACCGGCGGCGTCGAGCCCGCCGAAGAAGAAGGCCCGCCAGCCGGCGGCCATCGACCGTATCGCCGCGCCGTAGAAGGGGTGGAGCGCGGCGTGCCCGATGCCCCAGGAGTACAGCACCGTGGCGGCGACCAGGACCGCGGCGAGCGCCGGGCGCTCCCAGCGCGGGGCGTCTTCCGGCCGGCCGGAGCGGCGGCCGGCCGCCCGGCGGCCTCGGTGCGCGCCGGTGGGCTGGACGGCGGGGATGGCGGTCATGGCAGTGGTCCTCGGATCAGCAGGTCAGGTGGGGCGGTGGTGCACGGGCGGCGGGCTCACGGGCGGCCGGTCACAGGCGGCCGGCTCAGAGGCGGCGGGCCGCCCGGAAGCCGCGGGCGTAGAAGTCGGTGCCGTCCAGCAGCGAGCGGCCCGACAGGTCGCCCAGCGTGGGGCCGTTGGCGGCGGAGCGGCTGGAGTAGAAGCGGTGCCGGCCCTGGTCGTCGAGGCCCATGTACATGCCGCAGTGGTCGATGAAGTTGGGCCGGTCCTTGATGATGGCGAAGAAGACCAGGTCGCCGGGTTGCAGAGCGCCCAGATCGGTGGGCTGCGTGCCGGTGTCGGGGATCACCAGGCGGCCGGGGCCGTAGGCGGCGATGGCGAAGGCGCGGCGGGGCAGCCCGGTGCCGCGGGTGTTGGTGTTGTGCAGGGGGATGCCCATGCGGTAGCCCCACACCAGACGCTGGAAGCCGGAGCAGTCGACGTCGCCGTAGCGGGCCCTCTCCGGCTGCACGCGCGTGCCGTCCGGGAAGGTCCAGTCGATGCCCAGATAGTCGTAGAAGTCGGACTGTTCGTCGTGGTAGGCGAAGTCCAGCGGGTTGTTGACCTTGGCGTTGCGCGGGCCGAAGTGGGCGGTGCCCGCGTAGCGCACGCCGTCGGCGTTGTGCTTGTCGGGCGCCCCGGCACTGCTGTACTCGAACGCCACCGCGAAGACGTCCGGGCTGGTGTCGCCGAGCGCCTTGCCGAACCAGCCCTTGAACCAGGCGGACTTCTCCATGCCCCGCTGCCACTCGTGCGGCAGCACCCGTACCCAGGCGTCCGTGCTCACCTTGGCCTCGGTGGTCCGCGGCTCGCTGAAGGTGCGGTTCGGCCCGGTGAGTACGGCCGTACGGGCGCCGTCGGTGAACGTGGCGAGCGTGCCGCCGTCGGCGGCGCGGACCACGGTGCGGTCGGGGGCGGACAGCCGCTCGAAGGTGTGGGGCCCGGTGGCCCGGGCGCTCGGGCCGGCGTCCGTGCCGTCGGCGGCCGTACCGGTCCGGTCGTCGCTGCCGCCGCCGCTGCCGTGCCCGAGGTGGTTCCAGGCGTACCCGCCCGCCGCCCCGGCGGCCGCCAGGCCCGCGATCGTCCCGAGCACGGCGCGGCGCGTCGGGCGGCTGCCCCTGCCGACGGGTTGGGAGTGCATGGCCGATCCTCCTGGAAGTGCGAGGTGAGGGGCGGTGGACAGGTCAGGCGGTGGGCAGCGCGCCGATCAGCAGACCGGCGACCAGCACCACGTACGTGGCCAGCGTCACCGCCGTGGTCGAGACGAGCGTGGCCGCCATCGGCTGGCGGACCATCTGGTAGGAGACCAGGCCGGGGACGATGAAGCCAAGGGTCTGTGACGTGTACAGCAGCGGGAACTCGTGGTTGAGGGCGAGCATCACGGTGGTCTGCGCCAACACCGCGCACAGCACCACGGCGGCGAACAGCCGCTTGCCGTAGAGGATCACGGTGCGCTGCAGCAGCTTCGTCAGGAAGTACGTGAGCGCCGCCACGGCGACCATCAGGCCGGCCATCTGCACGTCGGTGACGAGTGTGAGGGCGATCCAGCCCGGGGTGATCATGCCCCCGGGGGAGAGGTTGGTGGTCAGATAGCAGACGAGCGAGAAGACCAGCCCGAGGGCGATCCCGAGCGCGGCGGTCTGTGCGGTGAGGTGGGCGGGGATCACGGGTTCCTCGAGGACTGGGACGGGTCGTAGGAGTGGTCGTCTGCGGCGCTGTGGCCGTCGGGCCGGCCCTGGCGGGCGGCGGCGTACCGGCGGGCGAGTTCGCGCTGTTCCGGGATGTGGAAGCCGTACGCCGGTGTCTCCAGCGGTGCCACCCAGCTGTACGGCTCCGGCTCGGGCGGCCGGGCCACCGCGATCTGCGGCCGGGGTACGGCGATCTGCATGGTCTCCTGGTCCAGTCCGTCGCCGTCGGGTACGGCGTCGAGCGGGTCCTCGGAGTCGTCCAGGGCGAGTTCGGCGAGGCATTCCAGGAACAGCTCGCCCTGGCCGTGGATGTTGCCGATCGCCACCAGGGAGGAGGCCGGGCCGAGTTCCGCGAGCATCGCCGCGGTCAGCTCCTCGGGGTCGCGCTTGTCGCCGCCGAGGTCCACCACCCGCCCGGTGAAGGAGGCCGGGATCGCGTCGCGGGCGCTCTTGGTCGGGTGGCCGATCAGGAACACCGTCTCGGCGGCGAGGTCGGGGACGATCGCGCCCATCTGGCCGTTGCGCTCCACCCGGTCCGGGCGGCAGTTGATGACCACGTTGAGCGGCCGTCTGATCGCGCCCAGGTCCTCCAGCTGCTTGACGTTCATCAGCGTCGACTCGGGGTCGTTGGCCGCGAAGACGTTGGCGAACCGCAGCTTCTTGCCCTCGGGGGTGACATAACGCTCCACCGACAGCACGCCCGGGTCCGGCGGCGCGTCCCACATGCCCTGCATCGCGGTCTGCCGGTCGATGCCGAGCAGTTCGGCGACGGCGAGCGCGATCGCCACGTTCTCCTTGAAGGTGAACCAGCTGAAGCCGCGCAGCTCCTCGTCGGTGACCGTCTCCGGATCGGCGTAGACGAGCTTGCAGTTACGGGCGGCGGCCTCCTCCTGGAGGATGTGGAAGCGGTCCTTCTCCGCCGTCACGCACACCCCGCCCACCGGCATCGAGCGGGAGAGCGAGCGGGCGACGTCGTCCAGCGTCGGCCCCATCTCCTCCAGATGGTCCTCGCGGACGTTGCACAGCACGCCGATCGTGGAGCGGATCAGCTTCTCCTGGTTGATCTCCTGCAGCGCGGGCATCACCGCCATGCACTCGATCACCAGCGCGTCCGGCCGGTAGGTCGCCGCGCGCCGCACGATGCCGATCTGCTCGACGATGTTGGACAGCCCGAACTTGCGGTACACCGGCTCCTCGGTGGCGTCCGGGTGGATGAACCGGGCGGCGGTTCCGGTGGTCTTGGCCACCGTGACCAGGCCGCCGCCGCGCAGCGCGCCCGCGCACAGCCGGGTGATGGAACTCTTGCCGCGGATGCCGTTGACCAGCACCCGCGTCGGTATCTGCGCCAGCGAGGCGAAGTGCCGCCGCTGCTCGACGATTCCGGCGATCCACAGCGCGGCACAGCACAGCAGGACGATGACATAGAGGAAGAGCACGCCGATTCCGTCCTTCTACCGCTGGAGGGTGGTCTCACGCAGGGACCGGGGGCGCCCGGCGGCGTGCCCGGACCGGGCCGCCCGGTCGCGTTCCGCCAGGGCCTGGCGCATCAGCTCCAGGCTGCGGGTGACCGAGCCGACCTCGTCGTGGTTGACCGGGTGCAGCACGGTGCGGCGGTCGCCGCCGGCGAGCCGCTCGACGAGCACCGCGACCGCGCGCAGCGGCCGGATCACCACGACGTGCAGCCAGCCCAGGCAGGCCGCGCCCAGGGTGAGACCCAGGATCCCGGCGAGCATGGTGCGCTGCTCGGCCTGGACCGCGGGGATCTGGAGCGCCGCCGCGGGCTCCGCCGTCACCACCTGCCAGCCGAGGCGGGCCGTCGGGCCGCTCTGCGCCAGCGGTGCTGCGGCGTCGACCGACGGGCCGGAGGACGAGCGGAGCACCGCCGAGGTCGCGGTGCCTGTGGTCCCCGCGGCGCCCTGGGTGGAGCGGGCGAGCCGGGTCAGGCCCGAGTTGGGCAGCGACTGGAAGGCGCGGTAGCCCACGCTCGCCGCCAGCACCTTGGTCTCGTCGTTCGTCACCCAGACGCTGCCCAGCTTCGGCCTGGGCAGCATGGAGTTGAGGGCCTTCACGTCGATCTCGCCGAACAGGACCACCCCGGCCGCCGGGGTCTTGCCCCTGACGGGCCGGACCTGGGCGTAGGCGGCGATCGCCGGGATCCTGCCCGAGGCGTTGACGGTGGTGATCCCGCCGCCGTCGGGCACGTGGACGAGGGTGCGCAGCGGGGTGTCGCCCACCCTCAGCGTGATGCCGCCCGAGCGGTCCAGGAGATACAGCGAGCGGAAGTGCTTGTGGTCGGCGAGGGTGTGCCGCAGAACCTGGGTCTGGACGGCGCGGCTCATGCCCGGCAGACCCGCCGCCACGTCGCTCAGGTCGGTGTACGACTGGTCCAGGGACTGCCGGATCCGGTTGGCCGCGATCTGGGTGCGCGCCTGCTGGTCGGCGAGGACCGGACCCGGCACCGCGGTCGCGGCGTCGGCCCGGTTCAGCATGAAGATCATCGGCACCGCCCAGCAGGCCACCACCACGACGCCGGCCACGGCCAGCGCCCGGTAGCCCGGTCCGCGCCGGGCCGGGAACTCCTCGGGGCCGCTCTCGCCGAGCAGTTGCCGGCGCAGTGACTCCAGCGCCCGCCCGATCCGGGCCAGTTCCCCGAAGCCGTGCACCGGAACCGGCCGGTACAGCTCCTCCCGCGCGCCCGGCCCGTTCTCGGTCGCGCCCCGGGCCAGGCGGCCGGCGGACAGATACAGCCGCAGCAGTGGCCGCTGCACCAGGAAGTGCAGCGCCAGTCCGAGCAGCAGGGCCAGACCGGCCAGCGCCCCCGCGGCCTCGAGCGCGAAGCGCGAGTAGTCGGCGGCGGTGGTCGTGGTGGGCACCGGGCGGGTGGTGAGCACCACCAGACCGAGGTCGTCGGTGTCGCCCGGACCGGTCGCCGAGGCGACCTGCGCCCAGCCGGCCACCGTGCGCCGACTGCCCGTGGCGTCGCCCAGCAGGCTCCCCGAGGCGTCGGTGCCACTCCCCGAGCCCTTCGCCGCGCCGGCCGCCGCCGCGGGCAGACCGCTGTCGGCGCCGGCCGGCGACGCGCCGTGGGCCGTGGTGGCGAGCGCCGTGCCGCTCGCGTCCAGCACTTCGGCGATGCGTCCGTCGCCGTACGTCGTGAGGGCGGGGAGCGCCTCGGAGACCACCAGCAGCCACTGCCGCTCGGACCGGCCCGGGGCCTGGTTCTGGTCCTGGTTGGCGTCCTCCTGCTGTGCGGGCAGCGTGACCCTGGCGAAGTACAGCAGTTCCCGCGTGCCGCCCGAGGCCACCAGCCGGGGCCGGATCGTGCCGTGCCCGGCCGCCGTCCTGGCGACGTCCACCCCGGCCAGGGGCACCGGCTTGCCGCCGGCCGCCAGCAGTCTGCCGGTGCGCGGGTCGAGCAGCGCGCTGCCGAGGACCGCCTTCCTGGCAGAGGTCAGCGCCTTGAGCGCGGTCGCGGGGGTCGAGGTGCTCGTCGCCGGGTACGCGCCCGCGGTACGGCGTACGGTGCTCGCCTCGACGTCGATCGCGGTGCGCACCGACAGCGCGGTGTCCGCGGCGGTGTGCTGCTCGCCGTTCAGCACGGCCTGCGGCACCGGATCGGTGTGTATGCCGGCGAGGCCGATCACGGTCAGGGCGGCCACGACCAGCAGGAGTACGACGAGTGAGGCGATCGGCGGGCGCACCCCGCCGAGCATCGGCATATCGGCGCGGCGGCGGGTGCGGTGTCGGCGCGGCGCCCGGGGTGCGGAGGGCAGGGCAGGGGATCCTTCCTCAATTGGCGCCGAGCGCCCGAATGTTCGATGGCGCGAACACTCTAGCCTCGTGCGATCACATTTCCATCACACTTACGTCCCTGTGTCGTACGTGTGAAGAAGCCGGGGGCGACGGCCGCCGCACGCGGGAGTCCGGCCGGCTGCCGGGCAGCGTGCGGCAGCCGGCCGGCCGGCGTCCGGTCAGCGGACGAACGAGATCTCCGGGTACCTCTTGTCGGGCCCGTCGAGCAGGCTGCGGTGCTGGTGGCGCAGCTCCTGGTCGAAGAAGGCCGCGAGGTAGTCACTCTGGACCTTGACCGCCCGGTCGGGGTCGATCGTGCCGAACTGCTGCTGGAGCTGGTCCTGGGAGAGCCCGAGCAGGCCCGCCTCCTGCGGCACCATCCACTCGTTGTCGCTGAACGACAGGTGCGCCGCGCCGTGCAGCTGGATGTCGACCCGGTACCCCTTCAGATGCGACCACAGCGTGCGCCACGACCCGTCGTTGTTGCGGTTGTGGGTGCCGGAGCTGAAGAGCATGAAGGGCCGGTCCAGGTCCTTGCTCGGCGCCGATCCGAAGAACTGGCCGTCCAGGTCGGCACCGGCGGCGATGCGCTTGTCGAGCTGCATGGAGGTGTCGACCGCCGCACCGCCCAGCGACCAGCCGAACATCCCGATCCGGGACATGTCCACGGCGCCCGACAGCCCGGAGGGGAGCGTGGGGTGGCCGGGGTCCGGGTTGCCGCCCTTGCTGATCGTGGAGAGCTGGTTGATGACGAACCGGATGTCGTGCGCGCGCACGTTGAGGGTGTCGGAGGAGTGCGCGCCCGGCGGCATGGTGTTGACCTCGAGCCGGTTGCCGGGGAACTGCACCTCGTTGGCGTCGTGGGTGTGGTCGACGGTGACGACGAGGTAGCCGCGGCTGGCGAGGTCCTGGGCGAGCGCGGTGCCCATGGCGCGGTCCGAGTGCAGCCCGGTCGAGTACAGCAGGACGGGCAGCTTGCCGAGCTTGGTGTTCACCGGGGCGAGGACATGGCCCGCGGTCCTCGGCAGGGTCACCTCCTGCGGCGACAGGCCGCGCGAGACGAGGAAGTGGGCACCGGAGATCGACGGCATCCACGGGGCCTGGTAGTGCCCGGACGTGGCGGTGGCCGGATACCAGAGCGACACCATCAGCTCGCGGGAGGTGCTGCCGGGTATGTACGGATCCGTACGGGACGTGTCGACGAGGTGCAGGCCGACCATGCCCACGCTGTACGGCCCCGTGGGCGCGGGCATGTTGAGCTGGAGACCGGACCCGTCCGTGCGGCCGGACGTGAGGGCCTCGGGATGTACGGCCTTGTGGTGCAGCGCCCCCTCGTCGTTCTCGGGCGCCCAGGGCGTCTTCGGGTCGGGCTGGTCGGGCTGGTCGGGCGAGAAGCCGGTGGCCGCGGGCTGGGTGGACGTCTTCCCGGCGGCCATCGCCGGTGTCATCCCCGCACCCAGGGCGACGGCCAGGGCACCGGCCGTACCGACCGCTCTGGCGATCGTTCTGCGACGGTGGCGCGGGCGGCGGTGTTTCATGTAACCCCCTTGGTGGTCAGCGATCGCAGAACACGCGATCGGCTGCCGCACACCGTACCGCCGCGGCGCCCGACGCCACCCACGCTCCCCGGATCCTCGCTCCATGACGCCGAACGCCCCCTGCGGTACGTCCGGACCGCACACGTGATGCCGAGGCGCGCGGCACCGTCCACTTCCCCCGTCGAACCCTGTCGAGCGCGTAACGCGGAGGCACCCCCAGCGCGTGGGAGAGGTGACGTCCGACCATGAAAGGACACACGGTGAGGGAAGCACCCGCGGACTACCTGGAGTTCGCAGCCGCCCGCAGCGGGCCCCTGTTCCGGACCGCCTGCCTGCCCGCGGGCGACTGGCACCTCGCCGAGGACCTGGTCCAGGAGACCCTCGCCAAGATGTACCGCTCCTGGCGGCGCATCAACCGGGTCGAGTCCCCGGTGGCCTATGCCAACACCGTGCTGGTGCGGACCTTCATCTCCCAGCGCCGCCGCCGCAGTTCCTCAGAGCGCCCCAGCGACCGGCTGCCCGACACGGCCGGCCCCGCGCCGGACGCGGAACTGCGGATGGCCCTGCTGGACGGCCTGGTCCGGATGACGGCCAAGGACCGTGCCGTGCTGGTGCTCCGCTACTGGGAGGACCGCTCGGTGGAGGAGACCGCACAGATCCTGCGCCTCACGCCGGGAGCCGTCCGGGTCCGGAGCCTGCGCGCCCTGGAGCGGCTGCGCGCCCTGCTCGGCGACCAGCTGGCCGACCTGGCCGCATGACGAGCCCGGCCCGACGGCGCTCCTCTCCCTCCCTCCCAGGCCGAACGACGCCCAGACGAACGGAGATTCACCATGTCACCCTCCGAGGACCGCGACGAACGGCTGATGCGCGCCATGAGCCGCGCCGCCGCCCAGTTCCCACCCCACTCCGCCGACCTGGTGCGCCGTTCCGTCGCGCGGGGCCGGCGGATGCGGCTGGTCCGCGCCACCCAGGTGGTCACCGCCACGGCCGCCTTCGCGCTGGTCACCGCGGGCGGCACCCTGATGGTCACGGACACCCTCCGCGGTCCGGGCGGTGCCGGCACACCGGAGCAGTCGGGGCCCGGCGCCCGAGGACACGTCAGCGGGCAGCCGTCCGCCCCTCGGCCGTCCATCAGCGGGGAGGAGATGGTCCGTACGCTGAAGAGCCTGCTGCCGCCCGGCGGCACTGTCTCCGCCGCCTCGGGCCGCGGCTCCCGGTCGGGCGGCCCCGTCGTCTGGCCGGCCGCCCAGCTCACCTACTCCACCGCGAACGGCTCTTCCGGCATCGCCATCGACATCGCGCGGCTGGACCCCGGCGTCCCCGCGGACCAGCAGGGCCAGGGCGGCTGCCTTCCGGTCGAGGTGCGCCCGTACGACAAGTGCACCACGCAGAACCTCCCTGATGGCGCCGTGCTCAACACCACCAAGTCGTTCACCTGTCCGAGCAGTGACTCCGGGCAGAAGCGCTGGTACGTGGTGCTCACCACCGCCGAGGGGGTGCAGCTGACGGTGCAGGAGTACGGCGGCGGCGGTGCGAAGGGCTCGTCCGGCGGAGCGGACCCGCTGCTGTCGATCACCCAGCTGACCTCCGTCGTGCGCAGCCCGGCCTGGAACAAGGCGATCGCCGCGTTGCCGGCCCCGCACGAACCCCCCGCCAAGAGCCCCTCCACCGGGCGGAAGCACGTGCCCGGGGCCCGTATGACCAGCGTGCTGAAGTCGCACCTGCCCCGCACCGGGACCGTCTCCGACATGAACGCCGGCGACGGTCTGGTCCAGCTGGTGTACGACGACGGCCACGGGAAGAACATGGTGGAGGCCGACGCGCAGTACGACATGACCGCCGACCTGGGCGGGCACATGGGCTGCGCCGGTGCCTCCGGCGACTGCGAGGCCCTGACCCTGACCGACGGCACCAAGGTCAAAAAGGTCAAGGAGCCCTCGGAGAAAGGCGGTTCGGCCGTGGTGTGGCTGGTCGACACCCTGCGTCCGGACGGCCGCCGGGTGGCGGTGCGGGAGGTGAACTCGTACGCCGAAAGCGCTCCGGTGACGCGCCCGCAGCCGGCACTGACCATGGACCGGCTCCTGACGATCGCCCTCGACGACCGGTTCTTCACCGGCTGAGCGCCGACACCTTCACCGTGACCGACGGCCGGCTGACACAGCGGTCCTACAGCTTGGTCATCTTGACGTACGGGCTCAAGATCCGTACCTGCGCCGAGCCGAAATCCACGAGCGCCGCGACTCCGTCCTCGAGGCCGACCACCCGGCCGAGGCCGTACACGTCGTGTGTGACCTGGTCGCCGACGGCGAAGTGCTTGGGCGCCGGTGTGACCGGGGCCTTGAAGGGGCTGGTGGGCAAGTGACGCTTCGGCGCAGCAGGCTTTGTCATGACTCAGTATGCGCCCATGTGTGTGCCCTTCGCTGTGGCCGTCCGCACAGATCAGCACGGCGGCCACCGCCTCAGGCTGCTGACCTGGGTTTTCGCGACGGGAGCGCGGAGAAAATCGGCCGGAGGTCTCCTTCGCCGAGGAGGGTGAACACCGGTCGTCCGCCGCCTCGGCTCACGCGGCTCCACCTCTGGCCGAGCTGTGGTGCGGTCAGCGGGTGTCCAACTGCGTCGAGGGCACCGGCACGAGGCGGCGCTGCAACTGCTGACGGTGGACCTGGACTCGGCGCACCGCCGCTGACGTGCGAGCGAGTTCTTGCCAAGACGGCCTCGTCAGTGGCAGGGGTTATCGTCCGACTTGCTTGTTCACCTTTTCAACAGGAGCTCCATGAGCCTCAAGCAGGTCTCCGTCACGGCGGCGATATCGGTCGTCGCCGGGCTGACCACTGTCACCGTCGGCCTCACCGGCTCCGCCGCCTGGGCCGACGGTACGGCGGCTCTGCCGCTGTCCCACTACGCACACATGCTGGTCGACGCAGCCCACCAGCACATCTTCTTCAGCCAGGGTGCCGGCTCGACCGGCATCGTGGTGACCGACCTGTCCGGCACCCCCGTCACGACCATCGAGAACGAGCCGGGCGCCACTGCTCTGGCGCTGTCCGCCGACGGCGCCACGCTCTACGCGGCGCTGTCGGACGGCGACGCGGTCGCCGCCATCGACACGGCGAAACTCACCGAGTCCGCCCGCTACGCGACCGGTACGGGCAGTGCCCCGGCCTCCGTCGCGGTGGCGGGCGGCAGGGTCTGGTACGGATACACGGCCGACGGCAAGGGTGCCATCGGATCGCTGGATCCGTCCGCCGCCGACCCGGCGGCGACGCCTCAGCCCTCGATGTCGCACTGGTCGGTCGCACCCCTGCTCGCGACGGGCGGAGGCGTGCTCGCGGCCGAGGAGCCGCAGCAGAGCCTCAGCCACGTGGCCACCTTCGACGTCTCCTCCGGGACGGCGTCCGTCAAGGCCGACACCCTTGTCCATGGCGGCACGGCAACCGGCTTCCAGGTCACCGGAGACGGCACGGAGGTCGTACTCGCCGCCCCCAGCAGCCTGCCGCGCGTGCCTACCGCACCGCGGACCTCGCCTTCGCCAGTTCTTCCGCTTACGGCACCGGCGGCGCCGGCCCGAACGCGCTCGCCCTGGACACCGATGGAACGATCGCCGTCGGCAGCCCCTCGGGCTCGGCCGCCGGTGTCTACCTGTACGCCGGCGCGAACACCCTCGCCGAGAACCACGTCACCTTCCCGTCCGGAACCCTGACTCCGGACGGCCTGCGGTGGGGAGCCGACGGCCTGACGCTCTACGGCGTCACGCAGGACTCCTCCGGGGCCTACACCCTCAACGTGCTGAGCGGCCCCAAGCTCACCGACACGCAACTGTCCCTGAATCCCCCGCAGTACGCGGTTCCCACCCAGCAGTACACGTTCACCGGATCGCTGAGCACCAGGGGCCTGCTACCGGTCGGCGCGTCGCTCCAGGTCACCCGCGACGGTACGGCCCTGCCCGACGCCACCGTCGGCAAGGACGGATCCTTCGCCATCAGCGACACCAGCCAGGACGAGGGCGCGTACACCTACCAGGTGACGTACGCGGGCGACGCGACGCACCGGGCCGCGACGGCGTCCCTGACGGTGCACGTGGCGAAGCTCCCCACCACCATCGCGTTCCCCGCCATCAGTTCGGCGTCGCCCCGTTCGGTGGTCTTCACCGGCTCGCTCATGACCCAGCTGAACTTCGGCGGCCTTCCCCAGGGCACCACCGTCCAGGTGTCCCGGACGAACGAGGACACCCAGGAGACGACGCAGCTGCCGTCGGTCACGGTCGACCCCGCCACCACCGAGTTCACCGTCACCGACGACCCGGACCGCGCGGGACGGTTCACCTACCACCTGTCGTACGCGGGTGACGCCACGCACCAGCCGACGTCCTCCGACGCGTCCCGCCAGGTCTCCCCGTACGCCCCGGCCCTGACGCTGAACGCGCCCGCGACCGCCACCCGCGGCACCGCGCTGACGTTCAACGGCGCGCTGAGCGAGGTGCCGTACGACAGCGGCGAGACGGTCACCGTGACCCGTACGGACGCCGCCCACACCACGACGCCCGTGCGGTGGACCGTGCCCGTGGGAGCCGACGGCACGATCACGGTCAAGGACACGCCGTCCATCGGTGGCGCCAACACCTACACGGTCAGCTACCCGGGCGACGCCTCCCACCAGGCGGCCACCGCGTCCGCGATCGTCCAGGTGTCCCGAACCGTGACGGCCCTGTCCGTCACGACCAACGCGTCCTCCTACGCGTACGGCGCCACCGCCACCGTCACCGCCCACCTGGGCACGACGTACAACGGCCGTACGGTCTCGGTCTACGCCCAGCCCTACGGCGGCGGGAAGACGCTGGTCAAGACCGGCACCGTGGACGCAGGCGGCAACCTGTCGGCCACGTACAAGCTCACCCGCAACACGACGTTCACGGCGTCCTTCGCGGGCGACTACCGCTACGCACCGGCCACGGCCACCCACACCGCCTACGACCAGGTGAAGATCGCTGAGACGCTGGGCGGCTCCTACACGAGCACGACGTACAGCGGCGTCACCTAGCGCGTGTACCACCACACGGTGAAGCCGCGGGTGACCGCCGTCGTGACACCGAACAAGTCCGGCCAGTGCGAGAAGTTCCAGGCCCAGGAGTACTACAGCGGCGCCTGGCACACGCTCACCACCTCGGGCTGCTACTACCTCGACCCGAACAGCACCGGGGTGACGCAGCTGAGCCTCGCCAACGCGGTCAACCAGAAGTTCCGGGTGCGCTCAGAGTACGTGCACAGCACGCAGGACAACACCAACCTGACCACGTGGGGCGGCTGGCTCTACCTCACGGTCAGGACCTGAGCGGCCCCGGCGGCAACCGGCCCGGACACGCCGCACCGGATGTCGCCGGGCAGCCCCGCGACGACAACCGGGGAGCGGGCGGCATCCGCGGCTTTCCGCCCCGCGCACCGCGTCTCACCTGCCGTTGAACTGGAAGACGTCACCAATCGAGCGCACGCTCGTCGGCTCGCGCGTCCCAGTCCGGCGTGACCGGGCGCGCGTCGTGGCAGGTGAAGCCGAGGCGGGTCAGTGCGCGGCGCATCTCGACCGAGGTGAAGTCGCGGCGGTTCTGTCTGGTGATCACTTCCCCGACCTGCATCACGGGGTAGACGCGGCGGTCGATGGTCACGCACACGCCGGTGGCGGGTTCGGGCGTGATGCCGCTCATCGACTGCTCGACCTCGAACTTGGTCAGGTCGAAGGGGAACCGGGCGATGACACAGCGCATGGATGCCTCCACAGGGCGGACAGGGGGTGATGGCTCAGGACGTCAGGGCGAGGATGCCCAGGGCGTAGCCGTGTTCGTCGATCACGGGGGAAAAGCCCAGGGTCCGGTCCCGCATGGCGGCCTCCGCCTCGCCGAGTGCGGCGACGGACGAGGTGAACGGTCCGCGGTCGAGCGGGATGTCCCGCAGCCGGGTCCGGTCGCTGTACCACGAGCCGCCGCGGTGCGCGGCGAGCTGGGCCCGGGTGACCAGTCCCGCGCACCGCCCGTCCTCGTCCTGGAGGAGCAGGTGCGGGACACGGGCACCGATGAGCACGGACAGGGCGACGTCGACCGTCATGTGGTCGTCGACCTGGGGCCCGGGAGCGTGCATGGCGTCGCGGGCGGTCAGATCGGCGCCGTCGGCCTGCTGTGTTCGGGACGGATGCTGCGTCAAGGGCTTCTCCTCTTCGTCGGGGCGGGCGGGACGGGCGACGATCTGCCTGACTGCTGGGAGTGCATCCCCCGTACGGGGGCTACGGGGTGTTCCTCTGGGCGGAGCGACGGGCGCGGGCGGCGGCCCGGCCGCTCCCGCCGTGGCCGGCGGCCCGCCCCCTGCGATTCCGGCCGGCGGATCCCTTGCCCTCGCGTCGGCCCTCGCCCCTGCCCTCGGTTCGTCCGTCGACCGGGGCGGTGAGGGTGACGGGCACGCCGGAGGGGGTCCGGGCGCCGGTGATGCGCTGTAGTTCGGCCTCGCCGGGACGGATCCGGGCGGTGCCCGGAGTGATGCCGGCGTCGGCCATCAGACGGTCCACGGCGCGGCGCTGGTGCGGCAGGACGAGGGTGACGACGGTGCCGGACTCGCCGGCGCGTGCCGTACGGCCGCCGCGGTGCAGGTAGTCCTTGTGGTCGCCGGGAGGGTCGACGTTCACGACGAGGTCGAGGCCCGCGACGTGGATGCCTCGGGCGGCGACGTTGGTGGCCACCAGGGCCGTGACCTGGCCGTCCTTGAACTGGGCGAGCGTCCGGTTGCGCTGCTGCTGGGACTTGCCGCCGTGCAGGGCGGAGGCGCGCACCCCGACGGACAGCAGGTGCGCGGCGAGCCGGTCCACCGCGTGCTTGGTGTCCAGGAACATGATCACGCGTCCGTCGCGGGCGGCGATCTCGGTCGCGGCGGTGTCCTTGTCGGCGTCGCGCACGTGCAGCAGATGGTGCTCCATGGTGGTGACGGCTCCCGCGGACGGGTCGACCGAGTGCACGACGGGGTCGTGGAGGTAGCGGCGTACCAGGAGGTCGATGTTGCGGTCCAGGGTGGCCGAGAACAGCAACCGCTGGCCGCGGGCGGGGACTTGGCCGAGCAGCTCGGTCACCTGCGGCATGAAGCCCATGTCGGCCATCTGGTCGGCCTCGTCCAGGACGGTGACGGCGACCTGGTCCAGTCGGCAGGCCCCTCGCTCGATGAGGTCCTTGAGGCGGCCGGGCGTGGCGACGACGACCTCGGCGCCGCCGCGCAGCGCACTCGCCTGCCGGCCGATCGACATGCCGCCCACCACGGTGGCGAGCCGCAGCCGCAGGGCACGGGCGTACGGGGTGAGCGCGTCGGTGACCTGCTGGGCCAGTTCCCGGGTGGGGACGAGGACGAGGGCGAGCGGCTGTTTGGGCTGGGCCCGCTGCCCGTCGAGGCGGGCCAGTACCGGCAGGCCGAAGGCGAGCGTCTTGCCCGAGCCCGTCCGACCCCGGCCCAGGACGTCCCGGCCCGCCAGCGCGTTCGGCAGGGTGGCCGCCTGGATCGGGAAGGGAACGGTCACGCCCTCGGTGCGGAGCGCGGCCAGCAGCCGTGCGGGCATGTCCAGTTCGGCGAACGTCCCGACCGCGGGGAGCGGCTCGGTGAGGGTGACCGGCAGGGCGAACTCCTGTCGGCGTGCGGTGGGGCGTGCTCGTTGACCGCTCTTGTGCCGGGAGCCCGGACCGGAATCTCGACGGTGCGGTTGCTGCGCCCGGAAGCGGCTGGAACTGCTGGAACTGTTGGAGCTGCTGGAACGAGCGGAACGGGTGCGGTCCACGACGGGGCCTTCCTCGATGCGGCACGTATCGAGGAATTCCTTGAGGGGAATCACAGGACTGAGCCGAGTGAAATCCGAAGACCCTGGGTTGACGTTTCTTACGTTCCGCACGGCCTTGCGGGGGCAGAAAAAATGGGCTGGGGCCCGCACCCCGAGAGCGCGGGCCCCAGCCACATGATGCGCGAACCAGAGGCTCGCGACGGTTCGCGTCAGCGTCAGGCGGGAACGATGTTCTCGGCCTGCGGGCCCTTCTGGCCCTGCGTGACGTCGAAGCTAACCTTCTGGCCTTCCTGAAGCTCGCGGAAGCCACCGTTGCTGATGATGTTCGAGTAGTGGGCGAACACGTCAGCGCCGCCACCCTCCTGCTCGATGAAGCCGAAGCCCTTTTCCGCGTTGAACCACTTCACGGTGCCAGATGCCATATTGAATCTCCCTTGAGGGGCAGTGCCGGACTCCGCACTTTACGGAGCCGGGTCGCCGCGATGATCACCCCTCCGGAAAGATCCCGGAAAGCTCTGCAAAGAAAAAATCTCTGGCAACCAAAACCGCAACAGCTATCACGTTAACACAGGCGGGTGGCAGCAGGGATGAGTTTTCGGACCGGTCCGGTAATCGTCATCCCGCTGGAGTGCGCATTTCTATATCGGCGGGACTAGGTATCCGCACCGGGCTCGTCCAGCTTCCGGCGCATTTCCCGGTTCAGTCGGAGGGCGTCGTCGAGCTGGTCCTCCAGGGTGATGATGCGGCACGCGGCCTCGACGGGGGTGCCCTGGTCGACCAGTTCCCTGGCGCGGGCGGCGATGCGCAACTGGCGGCGGGAGTACCGGCGGTGGCCGCCTTCCGAACGCAGCGGGGCGATCAGCCCGGCTTCGCCGACGGCCCGGAGGAAGGCGGGGGTGGTGCCGAGAACATCGGCGGCCCGCCCCATGGTGTAGGCGGGATAGTCGTCGTCGTCGAGGTTGCCGGCGACCGGGGTGTTCTCAGCGGGCATGGCACCTTCGTTTCGGGGGCGCGGCGAGGGGCCCGGGTGTGCGTGGCACCCGTGCCGCGAAGGATTCGGCGCCATCCGCCTTCGCGCCATCTGCCTCGTGCGACAACCCTAACTCCGGCGGGCACGGACATGTGGTCTCGCCGTGGCAGATATCCCCTCCCCGGCCGACGTACTCAGCTCGCGAAGTCGCGCTGCTCCGGTGTCAGCCCGGCTGCGGACATGATCGACGCGGCGGCCCGTTCGGTGGCCTCCGGCGGGACGACCAGCAGGTCCCTGCGCCCCTGGCCGGGTGCCACCAGGACGACGGTGCTCGGCGCGCGCGCCATGGTGGCCCTGCGCAGCCGGACGACCTGGTCGCGGAGGTGTGGCACGGTGCTCTCGGGTGCGCGGTCAGCTGTGCCGTCCGGGTGCCTTTGGCGCGCCGGTGTCGGCCGTTCGTCCCTCCCAGGCGTCCTGCGCGCTGGCGTAGGCGGGGAAGCGGTGGAGGAGACCGGTGCAGCGGAAGACCAGGTCGGTCGTGTGGCTGTCGTAGACGACGCGTATCCAGCCGCCCCGGGCGCGGCAGTCGGACCACGCCTCGCACAGAGGCGCCAGGATGCTGCCGTCGGAGAAAGTCACCCGGCTCAGGTCCACGATGAGGCGGAGCCGTCCGGGACGTGCGGCGCGGGCCTCGGCCAGGGCGCGGACCAGCGGTGCCACGGTCTGCGCGTCCAGCTCGCCGTGCGCGCGGACGATGCGACACTCCTCGAAGAGCTCGGGTGCTTCGCCCTGACTGGTCAACGATCCGTGCGAGGAGGGCACTTGAGGTGGGCCGACGGTCCCTGCCGAGGGTGCCCACGGGATGGCGTGCCTCATGGTGTCTCCCCTGTCGTGCTCCCGAGGAGCCCGGTCTCGGCGAGCGTCAGCATGCGCGCGGCGGTCAGCGGGTTCTCGGGGTCGGCTGCCGCGGCCAGCAGCCGAGCGGCTGTTCCGGCGGGCTCCTCGGGCGGGACGACCAGCAGCACCCAGCGCCCTACGGTGCCGCAGTCCAGGGTGATGACGTGCGTGGCGCTTCCGGGGCCGGCCGGCTCAACGGCGATCTCCCGGCCGGGTGACATGACCGTGCGTGGCGCGTCGGGCCATTCGGCGGGATCCACGGTGACCCGCACCGTGGTGTCCGGGTCCGGCTCCAACGAGCCCACCAGCGAGGGCAGTTCGAGTTCCAGCGCGGCGCAGCGCGGCCACCAGGCCCCGTCCAGCGGGCCGTGGCTGACGTCCGGGGTGAGGGTCAGGCGCGGCAGGGGCATGCGGTACGTGTGCGCGTCGGCCGCGGGCACCCCTCCGGTCGGCGTACTGCTCGGTTCCATCGTGCGGTCCCGTCCCGGGAGCCGTGGAGCGACTGCCCGTTTGGTCACTCGCCGGGAACGGCACCGCCGGAAGCGCTGCGCGAAGAGCTCTCGGTACGGTCAAGGTACTCCCCGGCCGACGAGAGGCGGGCGGGTCAGTCGCCCGACTGCGACCGCTCTGCCCTCTCCCGGTCGTCCTGCCACTCCCGCTCCTCCTCCCGCTCCTCCTCCAGTTCTTCCATCAGGCGGACGCCGACGTGTGTCAGAGAGACGGCGGCCGGGGTCCGGTGCGAGGTCCACTCCACGTTGATCAGGCCCTCGTCGGCCAGGTAGACGCACGCGGCGGAGAGGTCCTCCTCGGGCAGGTCCAGCTCGGCACGGAGCACCGATCCGCTGACCTCGGGGCGGTTGTGCTCGAAGGCCCGGTACAGGGATTCCAGGACCGCCTTCCGGTTCTTCCTGCGTTCGCGGAGTTTCGTCATGGCTGTCGTTCTCCGAGGTGTTGACGGCCGCATGGGCATGGACGCGACGGTGGATCCCCGAGGCCTCAGGGACCCGGGTCACACCTCGTCGGCGTGTGCTTGCACGTGCTCCGTCGATGTACTGGTCGAGAGCCAGGACCGTGCGGGTTCCGCGGCGTTCGCGGTGTCGAGGGTGAGATGGAGCCGGGTCCCTCCTTCGCGGCCGGCGGGATAGCTGCGCTGCTCGGTCGAGGCGAAGCAGCGGCGGAGGACGTCGGCCACGCGCCGGGCGACCTCAGGGGTCGCGGCCACGATGCGGACCTCGGCGTGACTCTCGGAGGGCAAGGGTTTGTGCTCCATACGGACCTCCTGGCGGGTGATGGGTACACACCAGAACGCGGTCGTTGCCTGAGCCGCCCAGCGACGGTGACGGGGCTGCGGGGTTTTTCCACGGCACCCCTCTTCTGAAGGGTATGCCGGGCAAGGGCGGCCGTGCGTACCCCGCCCGACCGGCCGTCCGGCCGGGCGTATGCCTGGGAGTACGGTGGAGACATCGAGGGCACTCCGTGCATCGGCTCCGACACCGGTGCCGCTCTCGGTGATCGACGACACGGGGGCGGTCCTCGTCCGCGCCCGGGGCAGGGTCCGCCCCATGACCGCGTACATGTTCCTCCCGACCACCCCGACGCCGTCGAACGTTCCCGCGCCCCGGCCAGCACCGGCCAAGCCGCGCACACGTGCTCCGGGCCGGCCGAGGTGGGAGCGGGGAGCCTCACCGTACGAGGGAGAACGCCTCCGCCCGCTGACCCGCGGGCAGGTCGAGGATCGCCTGCAAGAGCTGGGCGACCTGTACGCGAAGGTGTCCGGTGACGGCCCATGGGCGTGGAACCAGGGGCGCGGCGCCTTCCTGCGGCATCTCGCGGCCGACGCACGACGACCGGGGTTCTCGCTGCTGATCGCGGAGAGTACCGCCCTGACCGGATGCGCTTACGGCTTTCCCACGGGCGGTGCCGGTCCGTGGTGGGAGGGCTTCGACGGACATCTGCCAGGGAGCCTGCTCCGCCGCGCCGCCTCCAGACGACTCTTCGTCGTATCCGGGATCGTCGTCCCTCCCCGTGTGCACCGGGAGCACCCGGACCGTGCCTGGAATCTCGCCCGGCGCTTCCAGCGGCGACTGCTCGCCGACCACGGCGCCGTACTCGGCGTCACGCTGGTGGACGCCCGGGACCACAGGGCGGTTGAGACGTTGCGGTCCTGGGGGTGGCGGAGCTCCGGGGACGACACACTCACGGCTGTGCCGCCCGGCCCGGTGCGGGTTCTGGTGCTGGTTCCGGGGACGTGAGCACCGTACTCGTCGCTTCGGCCTGGGCCGTTTCTGATGGCTCTTGCTGGGCTGGGTGGATCAGAGGAGTCTCGGCTTCGTCCCTGATGGCGAGGTGCGAGGACGGGGCCGTGACGGCGAAATCCTGGATGGACGGTGGTTGGACCTCGGCCATCCGGACCTGTTCACGGAGATGGAGAGCGATGCGCTCCTGGTGGTGACGGTCGACCATGGAGTGTTCGCTGATCTACGCGGCCTCGCTGGCTCGGCCGCCGCGGAGGAATCCCGCGCACTGGAAGCCGGGAGGCGACCGTCGCTGTGGGGCATCATTCGTGGACGGACGACCGCGAGCGCTGCCGGGCTGCGAAGGCCCCCCCGACGAACGCGGCTTCGCCACCAAGGGAGAGCTGGCCAAGCGCCTCGTACCACGTGCCGTGGCTCCGATCTCCCTCCTCGCCTGGGTGACCGCGGACGCCGTCTACGGGCAGGAGGGACGGTTCGTGTCGGGAGGTCCGGTCCCTGTGGGTCCGCTGCGGGTGCGGCGACACCCGGCCGAAGCCGCCCGCGGCCCGCGATCTCCGCCGGGACTGCTGCAGTTGAGTGACAGCAAGCGCGGCTCCCCGGAAACGCTCACAATCTGACGAGCCGATTTCTTTTACCTTCTTCTGGGGTTCGATGTGTCACCCAGCAGGCGGTCACCTGCGTGTGCCACCCATGGAGGTCATTGGATGAATCTTCGTGCCTGGGTTGCAGCACCGCTGGCGGGCGCGGCTGTCGCTCTCGTGTCTGCATCGACGTGCGCCGCTGCGCAGGCGCCTGCACGGCACGCGGCCGCCTTCCCGCGGCTTCATGAAGACGAAGACGACGGGCCCCACGGCCCCTGGCGTCCCTGCCACAGTCAGCGCGGAGTCGTGCTCATCGACAAAACCCTGAGGGCGATTCTGACCAATGGCCGGCGCGGGCCGGAGGCTCTCGTCCTCCAAGGCACCCCGGGATCGTCCTCGTCACCGGCGGCACCCTGGACCAGCTTCACCGTCTCGACGTACCTGGACGTCAGATACCCCACCCAGACCACCGGCCAGTACGAGTTCGAGATCCGTGACTTCTTCAGGGTGCACCCGCTCTTCGTGGTGAGGGCCTTCGACAACCACAGGCGAGCCTTTCCCTTTCCGGCCACCCACTGCGAGAAGGGCAAGGACGACGGAGACCGCGCTCGTCCGCATGGCGGTCCGACTCCGGGCGGGAGCGGCTCGTCCGGCGCCCCGCTGCCTGGGCGGGGTGCCCCTTCCTCCGTTCCGCACGACAGCACGGCCGCCGGCTGGAGCACCGACCTCCTGAGCGCGAAGAACGTCGCGATCGCGGCCGGCGGTTTGCTGGTGGTCCTGGGAACGCTGGCCACGGCCTGGCTCCGCCGACGCGGATCTGCCGACTGACAGTCGACCGGAAGAGGAACCGGCAGCACCTCAGGTCCCTGACGCCACGGCACATCAGGAACCCGAGGTGCGCGAAGTTCTCGGCCTCGACGGTTGGGGCGCGGCCATCACCCGAGCGGGGTCATGAAACGTGCGTCCCCTGGACGGGACGGCGCTGCCCGTCCACCGCATCACACGACCCTGCCTACCGCTCCGCCCGGCGCGGACAACACGGCGTGGACGTGCAGATCCTCGCGGCCCCGACGGCCGCCCGGCTGGGGGCGTCGCCCGCCCCGCCCGGCGCTGTCCACGACGTCCGTGCCGCCCCTGAGAGCGGCATTGCCCACGGTCTCGTCCGGGCGTGCGTCAGGTGCCAGAGCACTGGCGCCACCCCCGCCGGGCATGGCGACTCCTACGCCGACTCGGATGCTGTCCACTCGTGCGACCGGCCTGGTTCAGCCGTCCTCGCCCTCCATCTGGCCGGCATCAGCTGTCTCACGGTCCGGTACCGGCAGGCCGGCCCCGGTGTCGCGATCGGGGTGAGAGCCGAGCGGGTCTTCGACCGACGGCAGGACCTGCGGTTCAGCTGCCATCGGCGGGTGCTCAGCGTCACTGCTACCGGTCCCCGGAGGTTCCGGTGAGGGAGCGGTCGGGAAACGCTGCTTCCGGCGATGGATGACGTGACCTGCGTGACTGGATGTGGGCGTGGGGCCGGGCTCGGCCATGGGGCTTGCCGACTGGTGGGGTCTGGCCAAGCGGCTGAGAGTGACCGAGGAACCGTCGCCCCCGGAGGAGGGCGGGGTACCGGAAGAGCTGGGGGTGGCCGAGGTGCCCGAGGGACTGGGGGTGGCTGAGGGGCTCGGGAGCGGGTCGTGGGGACAGAGCCAGTCAGAGTCCTTGAACCCGTAGCTCAGGCCCCACTCCTTGTCACAACCGCCCCAGTAGGGTCTCACCCAGCCGCAGTAAGGGCCGCCGTAGCTCCAGCAGGGAAGCGCTGATTGCTGCGGGACCGGATCCGTGGCGGGTGCGTGGGCCTTGCCCCGCGAGAGGCCGGCGGCGCTGACCATGCGGACCTGCGTGGCATCGGAACTCCCGGGCACCCAGTCCGCGACGAAGCAGGGCAGGCCGATGGCTGAGACGGAAGCCGCCACCGTTGCAGCGGCGAGTGCACCGCGGATCAGGTGCATGACGCCTCCTCTCGGCTTCGTGGTCCGCGGCAGGTGCCGACGAGACTCTGTGCACGGGCGCCCCCGCTGTGAGGGCTGAAGCCGAACGTAAGATTTGAAGACCGTCCCAACAGCCAGCGAACCGCCGGTCTGGTGGCCCTGCTCCGGTTTTTCACCCGAAGAGTCCCGTCTCCATCCGTGGACGGCCGCGTTCTTCCCGCGCGAGCCGGGGCGAGAGCAAACAGGCACGCTGCCGCGTCGGTGGCCGCGTGCCCGCTGACGACGACCTGGGGGTTCGCCGCCACGACCACGAGCCCGGAGGCGGACATCATCGCGGACGAGAAGGACCGCGAGGAGCTGCGGGAGCTCAGGGAACTGTGGCTCAGCGACGACGACTTCACGACCGCGGACTTCCAGGCCATGCTCACGCCGATCATCAAGCGGATGAAGGAGCGGCGGCGCAAGACGATTACTAACTCTTGCGCTTCACCCAGCCGAGTGCAAAGAAGACAGCCCCTGCGACGAAGGCCGCTGACCCGAAGATCTTCGCATAGTTCCCCGAAGAATGGAGTTGAGCGAAGAACGAGATCAGAGCGAGGAGGGCCAGGACGCCAACGGTCGTCACGGCTACGGACTGCTTTACTGCTGGACTCATCAGAGCGTCTCCATGTCAGCCAAATGGGTTACAAACGAACCCGCCGGGACCGATCGGGCCGATCCAATACAGGATTGTCCCGAGGGTGTAGACCACGGAGGCGATGTGGTCGCGGCCGATGCGGATGCCCGCCCGGTAAAGCGCGCGCCGGCCCATCGTCGGGTTGGCGTCGTGCAGCTCCCAGACAGTGAGACCAGTGTGCCGAGTATCGCCACCGCGGTACGGGCGGACGGGCAGGTCCCTGGGTGCGGTGGGCTCGTAGGCGGCCACGGCCTTCTCGCGCTGGTCCTGAAGCGGAGCCCTTACGGTTGGTACGGGGTGTACGTGATCGAGGAGACCTTCAGGTACCTCGCGCCGTCTGCTGTGGCCCATGTCGAGTCGTTGGGGTTGCCCGGCCAGTCGCCGCCGACGGCGGTGTCGACGATGAAGTGCATCCCGACACCCGGGGCGGTGGTGTACCACTTGGTGCCGGTGATGGTGCCGTCCACGGCGAAGTCGATGTGATCGGGCCACCAGGTGAACGAGTACGTGTGGTACGCGTTGGTCCAGCCCGCAGAATTCGTCTTCGAGAACTGGGTCTGGGCGTTGTTGGAGTCGTGGGAGGTCTGGTAGACGGTGTTCGGGTTCTGGCCGACGATTTCGGCGGCGTCGAACTCGGGCAGCCACGGATTCAGGTAGGCCGCCCATACCGCAGGCAGGAGGCCCTGGCCGCTCGGCATGTTCGCAGTGAAGCTGTAAGTGCCGTAGCCGTAGAGAGCCTTGGACTCCACGCGGCCCGAGTAGTACGTGCTGCCCGACCTGTAGGTCTTGACGACGAGGGTGTTGCCCTCGTACCAGACGCAGTCGGGGGTGTAGGTCTCCAGCTCGTTGTTGGCGGTCCACCGTCCGTTGATGGTGTTCCACGAGTTGATGGTCTGGGGGGCTCCCCAGGACGCCGCGTGGGCTTGCGGCTGTCCCAGGAGAAGCAGTGACAGCGCCGCCAGGGCGGCAACTATCAGGCGGCCCGGCCTGGGAAGTGCAGATGACATCGCGGTTCCCTTGCTCGGATGACATGAGGCGGGGGAGCGGTCCCACGCTCCCTCCAGCGCCGGACTCTAGAAGTCGGTTTAATGTTTGACAAGATGCGCGGCATCGATCGCTTCATGGCTTCCGGAGTTGAAGACACCAGGTGTCGCGTCCGCGTCGCGGCCGGGGCCCTTCGCCGTGAGCGGGGTGCGGAACGCGCTCACCGCTTCCAGGGTCTTGCCGAGCGGTGCCGGGAAGACGTTGCGCAGCACACCGGCGCGTCGGCGGACGTTCCCGTCCCACGAGGGCGGCCCGGCCCGACTGGTCGCCGACCGCGAGCAGTGAGCCATCGGCGGAGAAACCCGCCGCGCCGACCTGCTCGCAATCAAGGGCTGTACAACGGCTTCCTCGCCGCCGGCCTGGTGTGGGGGTGCGGCACGATCGGGAGATGTGACTCGTGCCCTGGACCGTGCCGCCCCGCCCCGTTACCCCAGGCCATCGTGCCCCGCCCTCAGTTGTCCCCAAGGCCGTTAGGCGGCCGTCGGCCGCTGGCGTGGTTCACCTGCCGTGCGAAGTCCTGCTGCGACGTACGCGAAGTACCAGCACGGAGCCTGCAGCGATGGCCAGCAGGCCGCCGGCGGCGCTGTAGGTGACAGCGTTGCTCATCCCGGTCGCAGCCAGGCCGCCGGCCGTGCTGCTCCGGTCCGGCCGGCCGACGGGTACGCCGGCCGCCGTCGCCTGCGCTCGGGTGCCGATCGTGCCTGCGGCGGAGGCAACCGGCGCAGCGGGCGTCGGCGTGGCGGCGGTCGGTGTGGAGGCAGCAGACGGGATGCCATGGCCGGCGGTCGCCGACGAGGGCTTCAGCCGGAGAATCGTGATCGAGTACGGGGGCAGCGTCTGTGCGGCCGCTGTTCCCCGCGTCGCCGTGGTCAGGGCGGTGCCGCCCTTGGCGTACGAAACGGTTGTGACCGTTCCGGGGGCCGGGGTGTATCCGGAGTAGGAGAGCGACACCTGCGCCGCGTTCTGCGGGTTCTTGTTGATCAGCATGACGTTCAGGCCGCCGTTGCTGCTCCGCACGGCGTGCACGGCGACCGACGGGTTGGCCGAGGACGCCTTGACCATGGTGTCGCCGGGCTGCGCGAGTGCGGTCAGCGAGCGGATGCCCCAGTAGGTGGGGAAGGGCGTTTCGCGGGCCGGCTCGCAGGTCCCGCCGGAGCAGGAGCCGACGGAGAGGACACCCCCGTCCTGGTAGTCGGTCTCGCCGTTGACGGTGGTGGGCTTGCCCATGCCGTTGTGCAAGTCCCACCAGTCGACGTTGACGGCCCCCTGTTCGAGCCAGCTCATGTACGTGTCCGGCGCGAACAGCGCCGCGGCCTGGCTGGTCTGGGCCGGCGACATGGCGCTGGAGGTCTCGGTGACCGCGATCTTCACCGAGGAGGCGTGTGGGCCCGCGTAGGTGTGGAGCAGCGAGCGCACCGCGGAGGTGGTGCCGGCGATCTGGGCGGGGGTTCTCAGGATGTCGGCCGTGCCGGCACCGCTCGGGTACCAGTGGATGATCACGAAGTCGATCGACTTGCCCGCGATGGAGAGCACCGTGTGGTTCCAGTCGGCGTCGTCGCCTGCAGCTTTCACCCCGTCCGGCCAGGAGCCCGGCGTGTTGAGCACCGCTCCGATTTTCACCTTCGGGTCCACGGCCTTCATAGCCTTCGCGTAGGCGAGCAGGTTCTTCGCGTACTCCCTCGGGCTTTTGTCGGCGTGGTTGTCGACCTCCCATTTGCTGCCGTAGTACCCGTTGCCGGAGACCTCGTTGCCGATCTCCCAGTACTTCACGCCGTAGTGCTTGTCGACGTTGGCGTACCTGACCCAGTCCGCGGCCTCCTGCGGGGTGCCGGACCCGTAGTTGGCGGTGATGATCGGCTGGGCGCCGACCTTCGTCGCGGTGGCCATGAAGTGGTCGAAGTCGGTGCCCGGCGCGGCCCAGCTGCCGCCGGTCACGGTGTGGGTCTTCCAGTGGTAGGCGTCCGCGACCGAGCCGCCGGGGAAGCGCAGCTGCCGGATCCCGGCCGCCTTCATCAGCGACGCCGCCTTGGCGTCGTTCATGTAGGCGTCGTAGACGGCCGTGTTGAGGCCGACACCGCTGCTGGGCACCGTACCCAGGGAGGTACCGGCATCCACCGTGATGTCGACGGCCGGCGCGGCGCCCGCGCTGAGCGCCAGGGCGCCGGCACCGGCGCCGGCCACGAGTGCGGCCACCGCGCCCGCGACCATGCGGCGGCGCGTTCGGTTACGGCGGTGCGTACGGCCCCGGGGCATCGGCTGCTCGGTGGTTCTCGGGTCGTCAGGTGACACGTGTGGCTCCCGATCGGAGTGCGTGGATACGGGTGGCGTGGCGCCGCTGACTGCGGCTCGCCGTGGTTGGTGCACCCCTGGGTGGCCGCTCGGGATGGAAAAGGTTGCCGCCGTGTCCGATGTTCTTCGGATCCCTTTCGTGCCGTGCACCGGTCGCCGGGAAATCAGTGTCGGGGCGGCAACCTTCTCGTCTCCTGCGGCAACTGGGAGCCGGAAGGCCGAGTCGAACTACCGGATGGACGGGCATGAGGGCAACGAAGCATGCCGCGCCGCAGTCGTGGCGCAGGCGCGGACTGGTCACGGGTATTCCCTTGGGGCTGCTGGTCGTCGGTGTGCTGGCGTGCCTGGCCCTGACCGTTCTCCCCGGGAGCGGAACCGGTGCCGGAAGGGCAGCCGACGCGTCCGCCGCAGGCGCGCGGGCGGCCGCCCCGTCCGGTGCCGGGTCTGCGGCGGGCGGCGGTGCGGGTGCGACGGTGCAGCCGACGGCCTCGGCCAGCCCCACGCTTCCGGCCTCGGCCTCGGCCACGCCGTCGTCTTCGGTATCGGCCACTGCGACGGCCTCGGCCAGGAGCACCGCGCCCGCGAGCTCCAGGGCGGCGGCCCTGGCCGGACGGATCAGACCAGCCGTCAGCTACCAGGGAGTCGCCACCGCCTACGCGGCGGGTGACGGCAGCGGCTCCTGCCTGTACGGGCCGTCCGACGACCTGATGATCGCAGCGATGAACGTCACCGACTACGAGTCGGCCAAGGCGTGCGGGGCTTACGTGCTGGTCCGCGCGGCAAGCGGGGCCACCATCACGGTACGGATCGTCAACGAATGCCCGTGGCCCTGCGCGCCGGGGCAACTCGACCTCAGCCGACAGGCGTTCGCCAAGCTCGCCGACCTGTCGGTGGGCCGACTCCCGGTCACCTGGTCGCTGCTGAGCCCGGACCTGCCGGGCACGATCGCCATCCGGTACAAGACCGGGTCCACCAAGTGGTGGTGCGGGATCCAGGTGATCGGCCACCGGAACCCGGTGGCCGCGCTGGAGGTGCGGGCCGCCGGCGGCTGGCGGCAGCTGCCCCGCACCGACTACAACTACTTCCTGTCCGCCGATGGCACCGGCTGCGGCGGGGCGCTCAGGATCACCGACATCTACGGGGAGCGGCTGACCGTCGACGGCATCGCCGTGCGGCCGGACGTCGCGCAGCCGACCGGCGTCCAGTTCGCCCGGCATTGACCAGCCCGTCGGCCGGCCTTCACCGGCCCACAACCGAGCACGGCCGCTGTTCGAATCCCGGGCCGGGCACTGTTAGGCTGCACCCCCCGTTGTTGTTAAACGCGCAACTAACGCGCACACCATTGCCAGGAGAGGGCGACCGGGGGATGGTCCTCGATGACGCGTCCGCGGAGTTCCACGAATTCTTCGAACGCCACTATGCCGAACTCGCCCGTCTAGCACACCTGCTGACCGGCGAGAGTGACGCGGCGGACGACCTCGCGGCGGATGCCCTGGTCGCCCTGTGGCAGCGCTGGGACCGGTTGCGGCAGGCCGACCACCCGCTCGCCTACGCCCGCGGTGTGGTGGCCAACCTGGCGCGCGGACGGATCCGCAGCGCGGTGCGCGAGCGACTCCGGATCACGCTGTTCTGGTCCCGCAGCCCCGAGAAGACGGAGGGGCCGGACATGGCGGCCGTGCTGGACGTCCGCGCGGCGCTCGCCCGGCTGCCGTTCCGCAAACGCGCCTGTGTGGTGCTGCGGCACGCCTTCGACCTGTCGGAGAAGGACACGGCGGCAGCGCTGGGCATATCGGTCGGTACGGTGAAGAGCCAGACCTCGAAGGGAATGGCCGAGCTGGAAAGGATACTGGGCGCGCGAGCGGTCGGGGACCTGGTGGCAGGGAGGAGGAACCGGTGAACGAGGAGATCGCCCGTCGGCTGCGCGAGGCCGCCGAGGCCCACCGGCCCGACCGTGCGCGGATGCTGGCCCGGGTGCAACGCGGCATGGCCGGCCCCGCCGTCCGTCACCGCGCCAGGCCGTTCGCGAGGTCCGGGACCAGGGTCGCGCTCGCCGGGCTCGCCGCCACCGGCATCCTGGCGACCGGCGGCCTCGCCGTCGCCGCCATCGTCGCGCACTCGTCGCCGTCGGCCACCGTGACCACGCCTGCCACCCCGTCCCCGACCGCCGGCTCCCCGCGCCCGACATCGGCTCGCCCCACCCCTGTCGCGCCGGCCCCGGTCACCACCCCGGGCAGCGCGCGCCCGACTCCGTCGGCCACCAGTCCATCGCCGACCGCCGGCGAGAGCCAGAACGGGCCGCTGTGGTCGGCCGGCTCGGTGGACCCGCACAGCACCGTCTACTGGACGCAGAGCAACCTCGCCCTCAAGACGACCCAGCCGCTCACCTCGCTCACGATCGAGATGCGGATCGTGCAGACCGGCGGGGTGAAGATCACCGGCACCTGGCAGACCCTGCCGAGTGGTGACTTCACCGTCACCGCCCAGGAGGCCGGCGGCACGCTGGTCTATCGCTGGGTCCTCAAGCCGGGCCTGACCGTGCCGGCCGGGAGCTATGAGTTCGCCGCCCAGTTCAACAACGGCACCGGCGTGCGCAGTGCCGCGGGCGACGGCTACCGCGTCGACGCACAGGGTTCGGGCGGCTCCGCGTCGGTCCGGGGAGGGTTCGTCCCGACCCGGTGAAGGCCGTAGGCGGCCCCCATGGTGGCCAGCGGGTCGCCGCGGAACTGGGTTGGGGATGGTGACGACGGCCGTGAAAATTCTTCCCTCGATCGCGGCAACCTTTGTGTGCGTGGCGGCAACTGGCGGGTAACCGGGGCCGGATCAAGGCCCGTTGTGCCAGAAGGACATGCCGTTGTCAGATCAGAACCGCTCTCATCGCCGCCGTCCGGCCACCCGCCGCGTGCTCGCCGCCGCCGTGGTCCTCGCCGCCGCTGGTGCTGCCGTACCGCTGGTCGCCCAGGCCGCACGCACGCCGAATGCCCGCACGCCGACCCTGGCCGCCGCGGCGGCCGGCAGTGGCCGCTACTTCGGTACGGCAGTGTCCTCGGGCAGGCTCGGCGACTCGACGTACTCCACGATCCTCGACCGGGAATTCAACATGATCACCCCGGAGAACGAGATGAAGTGGGACACCACCGAACCCTCCCGCGGGAACTTCAACTTCGGCCCGGCCGACTCGATCGTCGGCCACGCCGCCGCGCACGGCCAGCGAATGCGCGGCCACACCCTGGTGTGGCACTCCCAACTGCCCGGCTGGGTGAAGTCCATCACCGACGCAGGCACCCTGCGCAGCGTGATGGACAACCACATCACCACCGAGATGACCCACTACAAGGGCAAGATCTACGCCTGGGACGTGGTCAACGAAGCGTTCGCCGACGACGGCAGCGGCCAGCACCGCAGCTCGGTCTTCCAGGACGTGCTCGGCAACGGCTTCATCGAGGAGGCCTTCCGCACGGCCCGGGCCGCCGACCCCTCGGCCAAGCTCTGCTACAACGACTACAACATCGAGAACTGGACCGACGCCAAGACGCAGGGCGTCTACGCGATGGTCAAGGACTTCAAGGCGCGCGGTGTGCCCATCGACTGCGTCGGCTTCCAGAGCCACTTCGGCGCCGGCGGCCCGCCGGCCGGCTACCAGACCACTCTGTCCAAGTTCGCCGCGCTCGGCGTGGACGTCCAGATCACCGAACTCGACATCGCCCAGGCGTCACCGACGGCGTACGCAGGCGCCGTCCAGACGTGCATGAACGTCGCCCGGTGCACGGGCATCACGGTGTGGGGCATCCGCGACAGCGACTCCTGGCGCACCGGTGAGAACCCGCTGCTGTTCGACGCGGGCGGCAACAACAAGCCCGCCTACAACGCGGTACTCACCGCCCTGGGCGGCAGCAGCGGCGGCACACCGGACGGAGGCATCACCTCCGGCACCGTCTACACGCTCTCCGACGTGGCCGCCGGACGCGTTCTCGACGAGCCCGCGGGATACAACGGCAACGGCACCCCGCTCCAGGTGTGGGACGCCAGCGGTGCCTCCAACCAGCAGTGGCGGGCCGGCCGGAACAGTGACGGCTCCTACACGTTCACCAACGTCGCCAGCGGCCGGGTACTGGACGAGCCCGGCAACCAGACGGGCAACGGAACGAGGATGCAGGTCTGGGACCCGAACGGCGGCGCCAACCAGCACTGGCGAGCCCACCAGAACGACGACGGCTCCTACACGCTGACCAACGTCGCCAGCGGCCGGGCACTGGAGATCCCCGGCGGCCGGACCGCCAACGGCACTCCCGTCCAGGTCTGGGACTCGGCCGGCGGCGCCAACCAGCACTGGAACCTAAGAGCTTCGACGCCCGCGCCGACGGGCGGCACGTGTGCTCTTCCATCGACGTACCGGTGGACATCGACGGGTGCGCTGGCGCAGCCGGCGAACGGGTGGGACGCGGTGAAGGACTTCACCGACGTGGTGTACAACGGCAAGCACCTGGTCTACGCGTCGAGCGTGTCGGGATCGTCGTACGGCTCGATGATGTTCAAGCCCTTCACGAACTGGTCGGACATGGCGTCGGCCGGCCAGACCGGGATGAGCCAGTCCGCGGTGGCGCCCACGCTGTTCTACTTCGCGCCCAAGAAGATCTGGGTGCTGGCGTCCCAGTGGGGAGCGTCGCCCTTCGTCTACCGCACGTCGAGCGACCCCACCAACCCGGGCGGCTGGTCCGCGCCGCAGCCGCTGTTCACCGGCAGCATCCCCAAGACTGAATCCCCCACCGGCCCGATCGACCAGACCCTGATCGCCGACGACCAGAACATCTACCTGTTCTTCGCCGGTGACAACGGCAAGATCTACCGGGCGAGCATGCCGATCGGGAACTTCCCGCGCAGCTTCGGCTCGTCCTACACGACGGTCATGAGCGACACGGTGAAGAACCTGTTCGAGGCGCCGCAGGTCTACAAGGTGCAGGGCCAGAACCAGTACCTCATGATCGTCGAGGCGCGGGGTGCGAACGAGCAGCGCTACTTCCGCTCTTTCACCGCCACCAGCCTGAGTGGTTCCTGGACCTCGCAGGCCGCCAGCGAGAGCAACCCCTTCGCGGGCCAGGCCAACAGCGGTGCCACCTGGACCAACGACATCAGCCACGGCGACCTGGTCCGCACCAACCCCGACCAGACCATGACCATCGACCCCTGCCACCTGCAGTTCCTCTACCAGGGCAAGTCCCCCACGGCGACCGGCCCCTACGACCGACTGCCGTGGCGGCCGGGTGTCCTCACCCTGCAGCGCTGACCCGCCTGATCAACGGTGATCGCGATCGGGTGCGGTGCGCCGGCGCGTAGACGAGCGGTCTACGGCGTGCGCACCTCCACCCGCTGAGCCCGACGAAGATGACGAATGCGCCCCCATCGGAGAGATGGGGGCGCATTCGTGCCTTCGCCTACTTGAGTGCTGTGCCACCTGAGTTGTGGTAGGCGATGGTCTTGCTGATCAGGTTTCCGCCGTCGGTCTCGACCGTGGTCTGTTCCTGCTGCCCTGGACCGAAGAGCAGGCCGGCGACATGGGCGTTCGCGACCTGGTCCATGTGCGCGAAGAACCAGTCCACCTTGTCGTCCTTGTAATGGTTGAGGGTGTTGTTCTGCGCCATGTTGCCCACGGGGATCTGCCACAGGACCACCGGCTTGCCCACGGACTCGGCCATCGTCTTGTAGAACTGCAGCGCGGCGGCGGCCTTCTGGTCGGTCCAGAAGTGGTCACTGCCGCCGTGGGCCGGCTGTGCGTACCAGCCTGCGTCGCGGTCCGACACGTCGGTGACCAGGAAGTCGGCGTTCTTCGCCCCGAGGTTCGCGTAGTCCTTGACGCATGCCTGTGTGTTGGTCTGCCAGTCGAAGCAAGAAAGGTGCAGCCCCGCGGCGGTGTTCGGCGCGTACTTGTGCGCCATCGATATCAGGCACTGGGCCAGGCCGGCGGCGCTGTTCTCCTGCGATCCGCAGTCCGTCGGATTCGAGGCCGTGACCTGCGCGGCGACCTGGTGCGGATTGCCGAGCGACCGGACGTAGCCCCAGAAGTCGGGTTCGAGGTCGATCGCGTCGTGCGACGTGCCGATCTTCTGGAGGAAGAAGCGGTAGTCGTTCAGGTATCGGGTGAGCAGGTCGGTCCTGTTGATGGCCTGGACCTCGCCCGGGCCGTCGCCCTGGCCTGCCGCATCCCCGAGGTCGCGCAAGGAGTACCAGGTCCAGAGCATCTTCTGCGGGCGCGGGCTGCCCTTGTACGTCGCCTGGGCCGCCACGGTGTCCCGATAGGTCACGTACGTGCCGGGCGCCGTGGTGCTGCCGGTCCAGCAGCCCCACCAGCCCGACCACCCGTCGTGGCAGCGCGCTGCCGTGTAGTAGTCCGACGAGGGCGCGGGCTGGCTGTGCACATAGGCGTACCGCACGTCGAACGGCGCGGCGGTCGCCGAGGCGTCGGACATCGAGCCGCCGATGAGCACCGTGCTGCTGCCCATGAAACGTGTCGTCGAGCTGCCGTCACTGGGAGTGGGAGACGACGGCTGTGTACCGACACTCCCGGCCGGGACGAGTTGCCACTGCTGATCGGCGCCGCCCCGGTCGCGGTTCTGGACGACGTCGCCCCCGTCGGCCTTGGCGGCGTTGTGGACCTCGACGGCCATGCCACTGAAGCGATTGACCAAACGCACGTAGCCGTCCGGCGACTTGGCCAGTTTGAACTGCTGGTTGGTGCCGTTCAGGTCCTTCCACTGCACGATGGCGGAGCCGGCTGTCTTCGACCAGCCGAGGTCGTCCAGCACCTTGCCGGAGTTCCGGTTCTGCAGCCGGTAGTACCCGTCACCCGCGTCGATGAGCCGCCACTGCTGGTTGGCCTCGCCGTGGCGCGCCCACTGCACCACCGCCGCGCCGTCGTTCGTGGCGAAGGCGCGGTCGTCCAGCACCTTGCCGCTGTTGCGGTTGACCAGCACGTACCACTTCTTCAGATCCAGGGTTTGCTGCGCCGAAGCCTGGTTGACCACAACGGCGGAGCCGGCCACGACCACCATGACGAGGCCCGCCCAGAAACCCCGACGCGCGAGCAGCCGGCGGCCACGATGCTTCGGGCGACCACCGCGGGCGTGGCCGTCGGCACGGCGGCCGCCGGCGTGGGACGCCACCGTTGACGTGGGCGGGCTGGGGACATGTCTGTGCTCTCGTTCAAGGGGCATGTCTGTGCTCTCTTTCAGCTGTGCATCTGACCGGACCACCTGGCCGGACGACACTGAGTGGTCCGAGAGGCCGGAAAGGTTGCCGCGAAGAGCCACAGATTTTCCGCCTTGACCGTTTCCCGTCACGTGGGCGGGCCGGCCCGGAGCATCTGCTCTGAGCCGGCCCGCCCATGCGACGTCAGCTTGCGACGTCAGCTTGCGGCGGGGACGGGGTCACGGGTTGGTGCGGACGTCTCCTTCGGATCGGGCTCGGCCGGCACCGCGGGAGTGGGGGCAGGGGCGTAGGGAATGTCGCCGCGCAGGACGGCCTTGGCGCGGTCCTGGTCGAGCTCGCCTTCCCAGCGGGCGACGGCCAGGGTGGCGACGCCGTTGCCGACCAGGCTGGTCAGGGCGCGGGCTTCGGACATGAACCGGTCGACGCCGAAGATCAGTGCGAGGGCGGCGGGCGGGACGTGAGGGACGGCGCTGAGTGTGGCGGCCAGGGCGATGAAGCCGGAGCCGGTGACGCCTGCGGCGCCCTTGGAGGTGAGCAGCATGACGGCGAGCATGGCCAGTTGCCGGGTGAGGCTGAGGTGGATGCCGAGGGCCTGGGCGAGGAAGACCGAGCCCATGGTCAGGTAGATGGCGGTGCCGTCGAGGTTGAAGGAGTACCCGGCGGGCAGCGTGATGCCGACGACCGGTTTCGAGGCGCCGGCGTGCTGGAGCTTGGCCATCATGCGCGGCAGGACGGGCTCGGTGGAGGAGGTGCCCAGGACGATCAGCAGTTCTTCCTTGATGTAGCGCAGGAAGGGCAGCAGTCGCAGTCCGTTCAGGCGCATCACGGTCCCGAGGACGACCAGGACGAAGAGGAGGGCGGTCAGCCAGAAGGAGCCGACCAGCAGCGCCAGGTGGCGCAGGGTGCCCAGGCCGTAGTGGCCGATGGTGAAGGCCATGGAGCCGAACGCGCCGATGGGGGCCAGCCGCATGATCCAGCGGATGAGCGTGAACAGGACTGTGGAGAACTTCTCGACGCCCCGGGCGATGCTCAGGCCGGCCTCTCCGCCGGCGTGCAGGCCGAAGCCGAACAGCACCGACACCAGCAGCACGGGCAGGATCTCGTTGCCGGTCAGGGCGCTGATGAGGGTGGCCGGGATGGTGGCGAGGAGGAAGGCGGCGAAGCCCTCGTGGGCCCCGGTCGCCTCCGGCGGCAGGGCCTTGGTGGACAGGGTCGAGAGGTCGATGTGCAGACCGCTGCCCGGCTTGACGACGTTGACGACGACCAGGCCGATCACCATGGCCACGGTGGTCAGCACCTCGAAGTAGACCAGGGCCTTCAGGCTGACGCGGCCGACCGCGCGGGCGTTGCCCATGGAGGCGATGCCGTGGACGACCGTGCAGAAGATGACCGGTGCGATGAACATCTTCACCAGCGCGATGAAGCCGTCGCCGAGCGGCTTGAGGTCAGCGCCGGCGGACGGCCACAGCCCGCCCACGGCGGCTCCGAGGAGGACGGCGATCAGGCACTGGACGTAGAGGTGGGACAGCATCCGGCGGATGCGGCCCGGTGGTGCGGTGACGGTACCCGGGGCGGCGTCGTTGCGGCTCATGCGGGGCGTCCTTCCAGGACGGGAACGAGGAGTTCGGCTCGGGCGATACGCCGGGCGGCGCGGTGCAGCAGCACCGTGGGGGACGCGCCGTCCGGTGCGGGGACGGCTTGGGTGGTGACCACGCCGGCGGGGGTGCCCAGGCGCAGCGTTCCGTCGGCGCTCTGCCGGGCGACGCGGTGGGCGAGGGTGCCAGGGGTGGCGGCGGCCGTGGCCAGGGCCACGGCGGAGGTCAGGCCGATCGCCGGGTGCGGGGCGTGCATGGAGACCATGCGCACGGCCAGGTCGTACTCGTCCTGGTTGACGAGGATGCCCTGTGTGGTGCGATAGGGGGCGGGGCGGGCGACGATGCCCACCTTCGGTACCGCGTGGCTGACCGGGTCGCCCTCGCGGGCCAGGCCCATGGCCAGCGCTGCCTGGCGGCGCAGCAGTGTCAGCGCGGGCACTGCGGTGGCGAACGCGGAGAGGGATTCCGTGCCGTCGAGGCCGAACGCCTTGGCCTCGAACAAAGCGGCCGGAGCGCCGGCGTCCACCAGGGATGCCTCGAGGGGGCCGTCCGGGCCGGTCAGCTCGTCCAGTGCCCGGCCGGTCGGCAGAGCGCGGCCGGTCGTCGAGCCCGCCGGGTCCTGAAACCCGAGCAGGACCGGCACGCCCGGCGCCGAGGTACCCGGCACCACGGCCGTGCCCTCCTCCGGGGCCACGCCCGCGGGGGTGGGGATCGTGCCGGTGAGGCGGGCCCCGGTGTTGACGTTGAGCATGCGGACGGTGGTGGTGTCCGACGCGATCGGCACGAGATCGTGGTGGACGGCGTACAGGGCCACAGCGGTGGCGCAGTTGCCGCAGTTGCTGGCCCACTCCACGCGCTCGTCGCCGATACCGACCTGCGCGAAGGCGTACTCGACATCCACGCCGGCCTGGGGCGACGCCTGTACGACGGCGGCCTTGGAGGTGGTGGAGGAGGCGCCGCCCACGCCGTCGATCTGACGGGGGTCGGCGGCGTTGAAGGCGGCGAGCAGGAGGGCATCGACGTCCACGCCCGTGGCGGCCACGTCGCGGTGGTCGAAGATCCAGCACTTGCTGGTTCCTCCGCGGATCATCTCGCCCTGCAGACGCAGCACAACCGACTCCTCACAGCCAGGGAAGGGGAAGTCCACCGGCGGTCTCGCCGTGCGTGGTGCCCTCCACGGTGAGTTACGGAAGCGTGAAGTACAATCTCGAAAAACTGGATAGCCATTAAGCTGAAGTGAACGCTGGAGGTGGCGGCATGCTCGACGTCCGGCGCATCCTGCTGTTCACGGAGGTCGCCCGGCGCGGCTCGGTGACCGCGACAGCCCGCGCCCTCAACTACACCCCGTCAGCGGTATCGCAGCAGATCAGCCGCCTGGAAACGGAGGCAGGCCAGCCCCTGCTGGAACGCCACGCCCGGGGCGTCACCCTCACCGACGCCGGACGGGCCCTGGCCGAACGAGGGCAACGGATCGAACGCGAACTGCAGGCCGCGGAAAACGAACTCGCCGACTTCGCCGGCCTGCGCGCGGGCACCCTGCGCATCGGCACCTTCCCCACCGTCGGCGCCTCGCTCCTCCCGCAGGCCGTGATCGCCTTCCGCGACGCCCACCCCGACGTACGGCTGACCGTCCGCAGCGCCCGCATCGCCGGACTCTGGACCATGCTGGAGAACCGGGAGATCGAGATGTCGCTGATGTGGGACTACGACTGGAGCCGGATCGACCGGGAGGACATCGTCGTCACCCCACTCCTCGACGACCCGCCGGCCCTTCTCGTCAGCGACCACCATCCGCTCGCCGGCCGCGACGCCGCCTCACTAGCCGACTTCGCACACGATTCCTGGATCACCCGCGCCGACCATCACCCGGTGGCCGAAGCCCTCGTCCGCGGCTGCCGCGCCGCCGGCTTCGAGCCCCACATCGCCTACGAGGCCCACGACTACCAGGAAGCCCAGGCCATGGTCGCCGCCGGCATCGGTGTCGCCCTCGCCCCCACCCTGGCCCTGGAGGGCATCCGACCCGGCGTCGACGTCCTGCCCCTCCAGCCGCCGGCCCCCGTCCGCCGCATCCTCCTGGTGCGCATGGCCGACCACCCCCTCACCCCCGCCGCCCAGACCTTCGCCGGACTCCTCCACGACACCGCCGCAGCCCGAACGCCCCGACACTGACCGGACCCGCCCACCGGCCGTGCAACCGTCGTGCTCAGTAACTCTGTAACTCTGTCGGGGTTTTGGGTTTCGTAGGGAACGGCGTGGTCATTGGCCTGGCTCGGCTTGGTTTCGAAGGGCGACGGGATCACGAGGAGCCGCCGAGTTGACTGAGCGGGGGCCAGGGCCCTGTTGGTGCAGGCTCGGCGGCGGGTATGCCGGAGCCAGGCGTAAGGGCCGGTGCTGTTTGCTCGGCCTCGTCCCTTGCACCGTCTGCCCGTGCTGACGCCGGCAGACGCTCCGCGAAAATGGTCTAGACAACAACGAACCCCCGGGTCTCCGACCTGGGGGTTTCACATGGAGCGGGTGACGAGAATCGAACTCGCGCTCTCAGCTTGGGAAGCTGATGTTCTACCATTAAACTACACCCGCGTAAGTACGGACATGATCCTCGCGGAACCGGTGTCCGGACCTTGCTTACTCTACATCATCACAGACCCCTGGTGCCGAGAGCCGGGGGTCTGAGTCTGTTTCAGGGGAGGGATCCGGCTGCGGGTGGGCCGAGTTGGGGCGTACCGTGGAGGCCTGGCGGAGGGGTCCAGGGAAGCCGGAGTGCCGCCTGGAGAGTCGTCTCTTTCATCCCGTAATGTGGCTTTTGTCGTCGGGGCGTTGAGCCCGACGAGGCTCTTGGGGAAGGGACTTGAGGGACTTGATGGAACGCACCGTCGTCCGCTGTGCGGACGGGCACGTCTTCAGCACCGCTTCGTTCCCGATGCAGCAGGCCGACCGGCTCGGCCCCGGCCGGCTCATGAGGTGTCCCCGGTGCGCCCGGCTCCGCAGCGTGGTGCCGGTCGCCCTGGAGAGGCGCTAGCGGGAACAGCCGACAGTGGCACACAGTGGAGACAGGGACGGTCAGAGGTAACAGAGACAGTCAGAAGTAACAGAGGCGAGCGGTTGTATCACAGACCGCAGCGGTAACACAGGCGCGCGAAGTCGTCACGATTGTCACGGCTCCGCGCGCCTTGCGTATCCTCGCTACGTGCTTCTCTCAGACAAGGACATCCGGGCCGAGATCGACGCCGGGCGGGTACGGATCGATCCCTACGACGAATCCATGGTGCAGCCGTCGAGCGTCGATGTTCGGCTGGACCGTTACTTCCGGGTGTTCGAGAACCACCGGTACCCGCACATCGACCCCTCGGTCGAGCAGCCCGATCTGACCCGGCTGGTCGAGCCAGAGGGCGACGAGCCGTTCATCCTGCACCCCGGGGAGTTCGTGCTCGCCTCCACGTACGAGGTCATCAGCCTGCCCGACGATCTTGCCTCGCGGCTCGAGGGGAAGAGCTCGCTCGGGCGGCTCGGGCTCGTCACGCACTCCACCGCCGGGTTCATCGACCCCGGTTTCAGCGGGCACGTCACCCTTGAGCTGTCCAATCTCGCCACCCTGCCGATCAAGCTCTGGCCCGGGATGAAGATCGGGCAGCTGTGCATGTTCCGGCTCAGCTCGCCCGCCGAGTTCCCGTACGGCAGCGAGCGCTACGGCTCCCGGTACCAGGGGCAGCGCGGGCCGACCGCCTCGCGGTCCTACGTCAATTTCCATCGGACCCAGGTGTGAGGGCCACAGCAGCATGAGTGACACGCAGGGCGTGCGGGAGAACCTGACCTACGAGGCGTTCGGCGGCGCCATCCGCGAGCTCGCGCAGACCATCGCTGACGACGGCTACGAGCCCGACATCGTGCTCAGCATCGCCCGGGGCGGGGTCTTCGTCGCCGGCGGGCTCGCCTACGCCCTCGACTGCAAGAACATCCACCTCGTGAACGTCGAGTTCTACACCGGGGTCGGGACCACTCTCGAGATGCCGGTCATGCTCGCGCCCGTCCCCAACGCGATCGACTTCTCCGACAAGAAGGTGCTGATCACCGACGACGTCGCCGACACCGGCAAGACGCTGAAGCTCGTGCGCGACTTCTGCCTCGACACGGTCGCCGAGGTCCGCTCCGCGGTGATCTATGAGAAGTCCCACTCCCTCGTGAAGTGCGAGTACGTCTGGAAGCGGACCGACGACTGGATCAACTTCCCGTGGAGCGTGTTGCCTCCCGTGGTGAAGCGGGCCGGGCAGGTCCTCGACGCCTGAGAACACCGGAGAACATCGAGAACACCGGGCACAGGAAGGGCCCCGGCTGCGTGCAGCGCCGGGGCCCTTCCCTGTGCGAGAAACCTCTGTGCGAATCACAGCTCGGCCGGGTCGAGTGAGCGGGCGTCGGCGAGTGCATGGTCCGGGAGCATGGTTCGCGGGCCCGGGTCGTCCGGGTAGCGCGGCAGCACGTGGGTGTGCACGTGCGCCACGGAGTTGTTCATGCACTGGTAGTTGATCTGCGCGGGCGCGTAAGCGCGATGAATCGCGGCGCCGACGGTCCGGATCGCCGACCGGTGACCTCCGCGTCGGTGAAGAGAGCGGGATCTGGCACGTGCCGGCCCCGGAGGACCACCACGCTGTACCCCGGGCTCGCGGGCCGCTTCAGCAAGTACGCGTCGGCGAACTCATCGGTGTACCAGCGGACGCCCCACTCGTCCTCGTCCGGGCGGCCCTGCGCGCACTTGGCGCACCCCTCGCCCGCCCATTCCGCTTCCCATGAGTCCGCTCATGTCCTGGCCACGGACCAGAGGCTACGGCACCGCGACAGTAAGGACCGGGTGCGGGACTTCGTGCGCACGGCACCGGTCGTGCCACCGGATCCGGTGCCCCGTATCAAGCAACGTTCGCCCTGTTCACGATCTCGCGTAGGCGCTGATCGGTGGCGTGCTTGTTCCGCCAGATGATGTAGCGGCGGATCATGCTGCCCTGGGCCTCGATCCGGTTGAGCCAGGAGCTGTTGGCCGGGGTGTGGGCGATCTCGACGTTGTTCGCCGCGGCCCACGTCGCGACCCGCTGGCACCGCTTGGTGCTCAGGTGGGGCGAGTAGCTGTCACAGACGATCGCGATCCGCACCTCCAGCGGGTGAAGCGAGCGCAGGTAGCGGCAGAACTCCAAGAACTTGGAGCGGTTCTTGGTCTTCTTGATGTGCCCGTAGAGCTGGTCCTTGACCAGGTCGTAGGTGGCGAAAAGATGCCGGACCCCGTGCGGGCGGGTGTAGGTCGCCCGCCTGCGTGGGCGTGGTTCGCGGTCGGGGTCCTTCTCCGGGGCGACGAGCCCGTGGAACGTGCTGCGCAGCAGCCGGACCGCGTCGGTCGGATCGGGTTCGGCCGGTCCCAGGCCCTGGTGACGATCCGTTCGATGTGTTTGCGCGGTACCTTCAGGTGGCCTTCGCATTTGAACGCCGGGCATGAGGCCGTGATTTCGCAAGCCACCGCCCGAACCTGCGGATGTCGGCTGAGGATATCGGGTGCGTAGGTCAACAAGGGAACGCACGCCCGCCAGCAGGCCCGCTCACAGGCCGGATCGCGGTGCCTGACAGTAGTCGGTCCGGAATCTCCAGTGCGGATTGCCGGGTTCCGAATCCACCCTGCGGGTGATTTGTCCGCAAGCCACTCGTGACTACAGACCTGGTCGGGCACTCCGCCTGTTACAACGAGGTGGTGATGGTTATTGTGCCCATGTCCGAGCCGGCAGCCTCGCGCCCTCCTCCGCGTAGGAGTGGATGGTGGCTGCGCGCCGGCGCGGAAGCGGCGTGGAGGCGCGCCCCGGGTACTCGGGGCGCGTGGTGAGCACGGATGAGGAATTCCGTGCTGCTGAAGCTGCGTGACCTGCGCGACTCCGTTCCCACGCACTCGGACGGGCGCCTGACGGGCCTCTGCGCGCTGGGCTGCCTGGCGATGGTGCCGCTCGCGCTTCTCGCGCACCAGCTGCTCCTGCCCAAGTACTTCTACGACAGCATCACCCTGCAGAGCATCGCGACAGGGCAGTACGCGCCGTTGAACGACACCAGCTTCCTGTACGTGGGCCGACTCTACAAGGCACTGGGAATGGCCCGCTCCGTGTTCGCTGCCGGCGCGTTCGGCGTGGTCCTGGCGATGCTGGGACTGTGGGCGTCACTGCGGCGTGCCCGCGGACGGCTCACCCTCGGCGCTGTCTTCCTCGTGGTGGTCTACGTCGGATTGGCCAGCGTCTACCTCAGCCAGTTTTCCAAGGACGTATGGGTGCTGCCGGTCACGCTCGTCGTCCTGCTCGCTCCGGCCGGCTGGCGCGGCGACCTGCTGGTCGTCGGCGCCGGCTTGCTCTACGCCGTGTTCCTGCGGCAGTACTGGTTCCTCGTTCTCGGGCTCTGGCTGGTACTTCGGCTGCTGATGAGATGGCGCACCGACCGGCGCTTGGTTCTGCTCACGGTGGTGGTCTTTACGGTGGCAGCCACGACCGTGGCCCCGCTGGTGCTCGGTGCGCCCCTGCAGTCCGTGCGGACCACGGTCAACCTGGGCAGATTCGGCTCGGCGGACGCGGTCACCGCGATCGTCCCGGTGTCTGTCGGCTCCGGGCCCGTGGCGGACAGCGCAGAGAACCTTGTCACGCTCGCACAGCTCGTGGTGCCGACGCCCCTGGCCGCCCAAGCCTCCCCGGTCTACCTGGTCTGCCTGGTGCTCATCGCGTGCATCTGGCTGTGCTTTGGCATCGCCGTCCTCGGCCCGCGGGAGCGCCTGCTCTGCCGCCGTGCAGACGCGCCCCCTGACGACCGGGCGATCCGTTGCGCGATGCTGGCGATCGCGTTCCTGACCACGCAAAGCTACTTCGAGCCTGATTACGGCTCCTATCTCAAGCACCTGTCGCCGGTTCTGCCGCTGGTGATCGCAGCGGCGTTGGGATGGCCGGGGTCGCCCTTACTGCGACCATCCCGGCCGGGGCGGCTCTGCGGCGGGCGGACACCGTCCGCTGTCCGCCCCGAAGCCGCCGGCCTGCAGCAAGGACTCACCCGTCGCAGCGAGCGAGCGGCGAGCGCCGATTGAAGGCCCTGGCGTGGGGTTGATTGGTTCGTGCCGGTGGCGACCGAGAGCGTCGCTGTGGGATGTGAGAGGGTAACCGTGACTTTGATCGACTACATGCGCAGCTTCGTCCGGGGCTGGACCGTCCTGCTCGTGGGGCTGCTGCTCGGCGTCGGGGTCGGGGCAGGGGTGGCCAAGGCAAGCCCTCCGCAGTACACGGCCACCACCCAGCTGTTCATCAGCAGCAGCGGAGCGGCCGCCGACGTCACCGCAGCCGCGGCCGGCAACACGTTGTCGCTGGCCCGGACCACGGCTTACGTGGAACTGCTGACCTCGCAGGAGTTCGCCGCGCGGCTGACCCGCGTGCTGGGGCTGGGCCTGACCCCGCAGCAGGTTTCGAAGGAGATCGCCCCCGTGGTGGTGGCGAACACCCCGATCATCAACGTCACTGTCACGGACGCGTCGCCCCATCGGGCGCTGCGCATTGCCCAGGGTATCGACCAGCAGTTCGACGCACTGCTGCGGCAGGTGGAGGGGGTCACTTCCAAGAGCCGTGCCCCGGTCAGGATCACGGTCACCGAGACTCCTACGCTCCCTACCGGCCCGTCCTCGCCCGATCTGCCACTCTACTTGGAGGTTGGTGCACTGCTCGGCCTGGTGGTGGCCATGATCGTCGCGGTGATGCGGGACCGCCTCGACAAGCGAGTGCACAATGATGTGGCCGCGGCCACGGCTGCGGGGGCCCCCGTGCTGGGCCTGATCCCGAAGGACGCAGAAGCGGCGCGCCGTCCACTCGGTCCGGTGGCGCATTCCCGGTTCGCCGAGGCGGTGCAGGTGGTGGCCGGCAACCTGCGCTTCGTGATGGTCGAGGCCGAGCCCGGCGCGCTGCTGGTCACCAGCCCCAACCCGGGGGAGGGGACGACGACCACCGCGCTCAACGTGGCCCGCGCCCTCGCCGAGTCCGGACGCCGGGTGCTCGTCGTGGACGCCAACCTGCGCTCACCCGGTGTGGCCCCCCTCCTCCGGCTGGCCGAGGACCGTGGACTGGCCCAGGTCCTCGCCGGCCAGATGCCGGTCGAGCAGGCGCTGCAGAGCGCTGATGGCCACTTTGCCGTCCTGGGCGCGGGTACCCCGCCGCCCAACCCTACCCAGCTGCTGTCTGGGCCGGTCATGGGCGAGTTGCTCGCCGAGCTGGTGAACCAGTACGAGGTCGTCGTCCTCGACTCCCCGGCACTGCTGCGGGTCGCCGACACCGCCCATCTGGCGGGGCTCGCCGGCGGAGTACTGCTGTGCACGCGCTGGGGGGCGACTACCTCGCCGCAGATCACCCGCAGCCGGGAGCTGCTGGACCGTGCCCGCGCTTCGATCCTCGGCGTCGTCACGACCTTCACTCCCCCGGGCCGAGGCCCGTACGGCGCCGGGGCCGACGGGAGCGCCGCCGCCGAGCCGGCCCTCGCCCTGCCCGCCGCGCACCAGGAAACCGGTTTCGGCGACCGCGGGGAGGGCGGGCAGGCGCAGCGAGGCCGCCCCCTTGTCGGACAGAGTCGTCCAGGGACGTGAGGGCACCTTGGCAGTCCAGGAAAGCGACCGCAATGACAAAGGGGCTGCCCGTGGCCGCGTTGACCCGCACAGGTGCCCTCCGGGGGAGCGGGCTCGTCCTGGTGGTCCTCACCGCCGTGGTCGCGTTCCTCGTCGTCCGCGGCGCCGAGGTGAGGCCTCCAGCTTCCTCGCCGGGCCCTTCAGCTTCCTCGCCGGGCCCTTCAACTTCCTCGCCGGGCGGGGCGACGGAATTCGGCTTCAACGCCGGCCTCCGGAACAGCCACTCGAGCAGTGATGTCGAACGGTTCAAGGCCAATGTGGACGACCTGGTCGCGAACGGCCAGATGTGGGTCCGCATCGGGATCGCCAGCTGGGTAGTCTCCACCGGTGGGAGCGTCGACGCCATCACGTGGTCCGATCAGGGGCTGGCCGCCTACGACCAGGCCCTGTCATACGCGCATTGTAAGGGCCTGCACGTTTTTCTGGTGACCAGCGGCGCCCCCGACTGGGCGCAGAACTTCGCTTTCGCGGACTACGTGAAGGTGTCGAGGGACTACTGGACCTTCCTGGCTCAGCGCTACCGGGACGACGTAGATGTCTGGCAGGTGTTCAACGAGGCCGACGGCAGCGACTTCCGCCAGTTCAAGCCGTTGGGTGTGAATGGGCTGTCCTCCTCCTACCTGCAGCAGCTGAAGGTGCTGATCGAGACCGCGGGCGCCGTGATCCACCGGGCCAACCCGCGTGTCAAGGTCACCACCAACGCCAGCGGCTACCCCATGAACGACGCGGAACAAGCCGACTGGTTCCGCTACTTCGACGTGCTGGCACCGGTGCTCGACACGGTGACGGTCGATGTCTACCCGGGCACGGACAGCGGTGAGATCGACAAGCTCGGTGCCCGCATCGCCCTTTTGCAGGCGCGCTACAACAAGCCGGTCAGCATCGGGGAAATCGGTATTCCGACCTGCCGGGGCTGCAGCTCCGAGACGGACCAGCGCATCTACATGCCACGGGTCATCGCCTCGCTCAAGAAGGGGGCACCGGCGGTGATCTTGTACTACCTGCTGCAGGACACTGGCGACGACGCAGGTCAGGACGGTAGCTCCTTCGCGATCATCTCCGACGACGGAACCCACAAGCCCGCCTATGACGCCATCATGAAGGCGATGCGCTAGAGATCTTCAATGGCCGAGGTCACGGCGGTTGGCGGTCGAGTCCGGTCCTGGCGATGTAATCACCGACCCGGTGCCTCTACGGATGATCCGCAGCAGCCGTCTGCCCTCGGCGTCATCGATCTCACGGACCCGCACCCGTTCAGCCACGTGATCATTCTGACGGTCCGGTGCCGCCCGGAACAGCAACCGGGCGACCGTCACGACGGGGCGAACGTTGCCTGATGCGGCACTAGAAGGTGCCCAGCTTCACTATCGACAGCAGCGCGACCAGCTGGATCGCCGACGCACCCAGCGCCTTCGGCCAGGGCAGGTCGTGGGAGCGGGAGACCATCAGGGTCAGCAGGGCGCCCGCGCCGATCCAGGTGGCCCAGCCGAGGAGCTGGACGAAGGCCGCGTCGCCGCCGAAGAACATGGCGACCAGCAGCCGCGGCGCGTCCGTGAGGGCCGTGATCAGCATCGACAGGCCGACCGTCGGCTGCCAGGCGCCGTCACCGCCGAGCTGACGGGCCAGCGTGTGGGTGACCACGCCCAGGATGAACAGGCCGAGCACCATCACGACCGCCGTGATCAGCACGATCGGCACCGCGTTGGACAGCGTCGCGCCGATCGCGTCCTTGCGGGCGCCGTCGAAGCCGAAGACGGCCAGCAGGCCGTAGAGGAAGGTGGTGATGAGCGCCGGGGCCCACATCGTGTAGTCCCGCATGCGCAGGAAGGTCTGGTTGGGGGAGGTGATGATCCCCTTCAGCAGCTCCTTCCAGTGCAGCGGCGGGCCCAGCGGAGCGGCGGGCGCCGCGGCCGAGCCGGCGTGGTAGGTCGCGCCCTGCGTGTAACCGGCGGCTTCGTCGATCGAGAACGCCTGGGTGTGGCCCGGGTTGTTGGCCGCGTACGGGTCCTGGCCGCCGTCGTCCCCGAAGTACTCCGGTCCGTCGTCGGCCGGGCCCGGGTAGCCGTACGACTGACCCTGCCTGCCGTACGACTGCTGTCCCGGCTGCGGGTACGACTGCTGCGGGTACGGCCGCTGCGGCGCCTGCGGGTAGCCGTGTGCGGGACCCGCGGGCTGCCCGTACGACGGTCCCGGCTGCCCGGCCTGCGGTCCGGGCCGGCCGTACGACGGTCCCTGCGGCGCCTGCTGTGCTTGGGGGGTGCGGTTGTTCCGGCCCCCGCGTCCGTTCCTGAATCCAGCCACGTCATCGAACGTACCTGGTCCCGGAGAGTGGTGTGCCGGGCCCGGGCGTCCGGGCCCGGCTTTGCGGCCGACCTGTGACATCCCCTAAGGGACCGTCAGGGGACGGTCCCGGGGTTTTCCAGGGTTTCCCGAGGACACTCCTCACCGCGACACCCCGGGGCGGTGCTCAAGCGCGTGGGTGGTGGGTCAGGATGGTGCCATGAGCGTAGTCAAGATCAATGTGCTGACCGTGCCCGCCGAGCAGCGGGAGACGCTGGAGAAGCGGTTCGCCTCCCGCGCCCACGCGGTGGAGAGCTCCGACGGCTTCGAGTGGTTCGAGCTGCTCCGCCCCGTCGAGGGCACCGACACCTACCTCGTCTACACGCGCTGGCGGGACGAGGAGTCGTTCCAGGCCTGGATGGAGGGGCCGATGAAGTCCGCCCACCAGGGCGGTGCGGAGGGCGCCGAGCGGCCGAAGCCCGCCGCCTCCGGCTCGACCCTGTGGTCCTTCGAGGTGGTCCAGCAGGCGGGGCCGAAGGGGGCGTAGCGCTGCCGCGCGGGGCGCCCCGTCGCCGGATGCCTCATGCGGGCGGTTCGGCAGGTTCGGCGGGGCGCTTCGCCACGAAGGAGCCGAGACCGACCTCGGCTCGGATGAGTCCCTCGGCCTTGAGATGGGCCAGCGCCTTCTGTGCGGTCGAGGTCGCGATGCCGAACTCGGCGGACATTTCGACAACGGAGGGCACGCGGGCTCCCAGGGGGTACTCGCCGCTGGCGATTCGCGTGGCGATGGCCTCGGCCACCTGGCGCCACACCGGGCGAGTGCGGTCAAGCTCGGGGGTCATGCGGTTGACGCTAAAACTCTGCGGTAGACCGCGCGACCGCGGTAGACTGCGGTATACCGCCCAGGCGGAGCCCCGGCGACGGTTGCCGCCGTCCCGAGGCGTGGCCACCAGCTGAATCGGAGCTGATGACGTGACCGACCTTATCCGCCGCCTCGCGGCATGCGTGCGCCTGCTGCTCTTCCCGCCCGGAAGGGAACCCCTGCCGTACCTCGAACTCCGTTGGGTCCAGCCCCCGTTGACGCCCCTGCCCCGTCACCGGAGCCCGTACGGCCTCGACGCTCCCCTCGACGCCACCGCCACCAGGGCCGTACGGCCGTATGTGGAGGCGGCGTGATGGAGGCGCCCCGCCTGCTGCCCTGGGCCGGGTCCGAGGGCAAGTCCTGCTGTCTGATCGGCGACGACCGTGACGGCCCGCTCTCCCGGCCGGCCGATGCCACGGAGTCCGTGCAGCTCGGCATGGGTGGGCAACTTCTCGCCCACGCCCGGGAGATCCTGCCGGACATGCCGCCCGGCGAACTCCGTTTCCTGGCCGAGTGTTTGACGCAGGCGCTCGGCGACGCCCTGCGTGTCGCGGAGCGCGGGGCCGGAGGCGGGACGAGAGCCAGGTGGAGCGGGGCAGACGGTAGGCCTCGTCCTGCACCTCGGACGCGATCTGTGCGGGCCGGGTGAACTGGGGTGCCTTGCCCTCCAGTTCGGTGAGGACGTGCGGAATGCCGCCCGCTTGCGCGCCCGCCGGGAAGCGGGGGACGGCTTGCACGAGCGGTGGCAGTACGGCTCCGGCCAGTCGGTCCGAGAGCTGTGCGTGCCGCGCCCGGTCTCGAAAGGACGGCCGATGTAGGGCAGTTGGGCTGCGGTGTACCAGGCCGGTCCGGTGGTCAACTCGTGGGCGGACGCGGCATGTTCGGCCGCGGTACGCATCAGTCGCTCCTGCCGGGCCTCCGCCGGCGCCCCCGCGTCGGCGGCCAGCAGCGCGTTCCTGACCCGAGGGCCGGGAACGCGCTGACGTGCCTCTGAGGCGTCCGGCGTGCGGCCGGGACGCCTCAGAGGCAGGGACAGCCGTGGTGCGGACAGTGTCACGAGTTGCCGCGACGGCGCGCAACCACCATGGTGCCGGCACCCGCTGCGATCAGAGCGGCGGCCACGCCACCCAGGACCATGTCCCGCGTGTGGTCCTCGGCACCGGTGTGCGCCAGGTGCTGCTTCCCCGGGCGGCCCTCACCGATGTCGTGTCCGTGCTCGTCGTGGTCGCAGTTCTCGTCGTGGTCACCGTGCTCGTCATGGTCACTGTGCTCGTCATGGTCACTGTGCTCGTCGTGGTCGCCGTGCTCGTCGTCGTCGCAGTGCTCGTGGTGCGGCGGCTTCGCCGTGTGCGTGGGATGCAGGGGGTAGGGATTGCCGCTGGCGTACGCGGTCGCCGCGCCTGCCAGAGGTGCGGCGACGAGCGCCGCGACCACGGCTGCTGATGCCACGGCAGATCGCCATCCAGGCGATGTCGTCATCTCTTCCACTCTCCTCGACTTGGGACGCCCGGACTCGGTGAGGGCAGCTCCAATACCTGGATAGTGGAACAAATAGGAAATTGATGGCACAAATAACATGAAGCCGCGCACAAGCCACCGGATGGTGTAGCGCAGACAGCACACCGACGCCCCCCTGCCCGGTGTGGGCAGGGGGGCGTCGTACGGCGTGGAACCGCTGTTACTTGACCGGCTCGGGCTCCGGCTCGCTCTCGGCCTCCGCCTCGCCGGCCGGGTCGACCGGGGTCTTCACCGAGTCGAGGAGCAGCTGGGCCACGTCCACGACCTGGATGGACTCCTTGGCCTTGCCCTCGTTCTTCTTGCCGTTGACCGAGTCGGTCAGCATGACCAGGCAGAACGGGCAGGCCGTCGACACGATGTCGGGGTTCAGCGAGAGGGCTTCATCGACGCGCTCGTTGTTGATGCGCTTGCCGATGCGCTCTTCCATCCACATCCGGGCGCCGCCGGCGCCGCAGCAGAAGCCGCGCTCCTTGTGGCGGTGCATCTCCTCGTTCCTGAGGCCCGGGACCTTGCCGATGATCTCGCGCGGGGGCGTGTAGATCTTGTTGTGGCGGCCCAGGTAGCAGGGGTCGTGGTAGGTGATGATGCCCTCGACCGGGGTGACCGGGACCAGCTTGCCCTCGTCGACCAGGTGCTGGAGCAGCTGGGTGTGGTGGATGACCTCGTAGTCGCCGCCGAGCTGCGGGTACTCGTTGCCGATGGTGTTGAGGCAGTGCGGGCAGGTGGCGACGATCTTCTTCGCCGACTTCGGCTTCCTGGACTCCGCCGTGACGTTGCCGTCCTCGTCGGTCTCCTCGCCGAAGGCCATGTTCAGCGCGGCCACGTTCTCCATGCCGAGCTCCTGGAACAGGGGCTCGTTGCCGAGGCGGCGGGCGGAGTCACCGGTGCACTTCTCGTCGCCGCCCATGATCGCGAACTTCACGCCCGCGATGTGCAGCAGCTCGGCGAAGGCCTTGGTGGTCTTCTTGGCGCGGTCCTCCAGGGCGCCGGCGCAGCCGACCCAGTACAGGTACTCGACCTCGGAGAGGTCCTCGATGTCCTTGCCGACGACCGGGACCTCGAAGTCGACCTCCTTGGTCCACTCCAGGCGCTGCTTCTTCGCCAGGCCCCAGGGGTTGCCCTTCTTCTCCAGGTTCTTGAGCATCGTGCCCGCCTCGGACGGGAACGCGGACTCGATCATGACCTGGTAGCGGCGCATGTCGACGATGTGGTCGACGTGCTCGATGTCCACCGGGCACTGCTCGACGCAGGCGCCGCAGGTGGTGCAGGACCACAGCACGTCCGGGTCGATGACGCCGTTCTCCTCGGCGGTGCCGATCAGCGGGCGCTCGGCCTCCGCGAGAGCCGCCGCGGGGACGTCCTTCAGGGCCTCCTCGGACGCCTTCTCCTCGCCCTCCATGGTCTTGCCGCCGCCCGCGAGCAGGTACGGCGCCTTGGCGTGCGCGTGGTCCCGCAGGGACATGATCAGCAGCTTGGGGGAGAGCGGCTTGCCGGTGTTCCAGGCGGGGCACTGCGACTGGCAGCGGCCGCACTCGGTGCAGGTGGAGAAGTCCAGCAGGCCCTTCCAGGAGAACTGCTCGACCTGGGAGACACCGAAGACGTCGTCCTCGCCGGGATCGGTGAAGTCGATCGGCTTGCCGCCCGAGGTCATCGGCAGCAGGGCGCCGAGGGAGGTCTCACCGGTGGCGTTGCGCTTGAAGAAGATGTTCGGGAACGCCAGGAAGCGGTGCCAGGCCACACCCATGTCGGTCTTCAGGGCGACCGTGATCATCCAGATGAAGGAGGTCGCGATCTTCAGGCCGGCGAAGAAGTAGGTGAGGTTCTGGAGCGTGGAGACGTCCATGCCCTTCAGCCAGGACACCACCGGGTACGAGATGAAGAACGAGGCCTCGTAGCCGTCGACATGGTGCTGGGCGCCCTCCAGGGCGTGCAGCATGAAGATGCAGACGCCGACGATGAGGATGACGGCCTCGACGAAGTACGCCTGGCCGAAGTTGGAGCCGGCGAAGCGGGACTTGCGGCCCGGCTTGCGCGGGTGGCTCAGCTGGCGGATCGCGATCAGCACGAGGATGCCGAGCGTCGTCATCGTGCCGAGGAACTCGACGAAGACGTTGTACGGCGCCCAGTCGCCGATGACCGGCAGGATCCAGTCGGCCTGGAAGAGCTGCCCGATCGCGTTGACGATCGTCAGCAGCAGGGAGAAGAAGCCCACCGCCACGAACCAGTGCGCCACGCCGACGACGCCCCAGCGGTTCATCCGGGTGTGGCCGAGGAACTCCCTGACCACGGTCATGGTGCGCTGTGCGGGGTCGTTGGTCCGTGTTCCGGCCGGCACGGACTGGCCCAGCCGCATGAAGTTGTAGATCTGGAGGAGGGCGCGGCCGAACAGTGCCACGCCGACCACGATCAGGACCAGCGACACGATGATCGCGGCGAGTTGCATTGGGGCTCCTGAGGCGGCCTCGAACTTACTAAGCGGTAACTTATGCAGTCCGTCTGAGACTACCCCCATCTTCCGTCGGGTTGCAGCCGAGCGCGGGGTGATGCGCATCATCCCACGGGTCATCGGATCGTGTTATTCGTACCGAATTGATACTTTCGCCCCTACCTTAGAGCCGTGCTCTACGGGATCGCCGCCGCCACCGCCTCCCTGCTGCTCGCCGCCCTGCTCGCGGCGCTGCTCAGGGTGCCCGCGCTGCGGGCGGGCATCGTCGACCGGCGCCGGCAGCGGCGCCTGCCGCTGCTCGGCGGGCTCGCGGTGGTGTCCGTCACCTGTCTCGTCGCCTGGGTGGGGCAGCGGACCGGGATCGCGCCGCTCGGCGAGGGGGTCGACGAACTGCTGGTCGCCGCCGCCGTGGTAGCCGCGCTCGGCCTGGTCGCCGATGTCTGGCGGCTCCGCGCGCGCGTGCTCGTCGCCGGTACGGCCCTGGCGGCGGCCTGGGTGGTGCCGTACGACGAGACGGGCGTGCTGGGCGGCCTCCTCGCCGTCGGCTGGATCGTGCTCGCCTCCCTGGCCTTCAAGGGGCTCGATCACGCGGACGGGCTGGCCGGGACGGTCGGGGTGGTGACCGCGTTCGGGGCCGGCGCCTGTGCCGCGGCCGAGGTGATGGACGGGCTCGCCGTACTGCTGAGCGTCCTGGCCGCCGCCCTGACCGGCTTCCTGATGCACAACTGGCCCCCCGCGCGGATCGGGCTCGGCGCCTGCGGCTCGCTGTTCACCGGGTTCCTGCTGTCGTCGTCCGTCGTCTTCACGCGCGCGGGGTACGCCCTCCGGCCGAGCGCCGCGGTGGTGTTCTGCCTCGCCGCGGTCGCCGTCGCCGACGCCGTCCTGGTGGTCCTCGCCCGGGGGCTGGCCCGGCGACCGCTGCTGCGGCGTGGCCCCGACCATCTCGCGCACCGGCTGCGCGGGCTCGGGCTCACCCCGGCGGGGTCGGTCGTGCTGCTGGGGGCGGGCGCCTTCTCGGCGGTGCTCGTCGGGGTGCTGGTGCACACCGGGTGGACGGGGGAGGGGGCCGTGCTGTGGGTGGCCGGAGGGGCCCTTTTCGCCGTGCTCGTACTCCTTCGCATCCGTGTCCGTATCCCCGCCCAGACGCCTCGGCGTGGGCCATCGACGCAGGTCAGGGGGCAGGCGACCGGCCAGTTGCGTGTAAGGAACGGATAAGACTTGAGTCTCACCGACTCAGGTCTGTTGACCCAGCGGTGGCCGTCGTGCACACTTGAGTCCGTTCCACTCAAGTCAGCTGGAGGAATCAACCATGGCACGTGCGGTCGGCATCGACCTGGGCACGACTAACTCCGTCGTCAGCGTTCTGGAGGGCGGCGAGCCCACCGTCATCACCAACGCCGAGGGCGCCAGGACCACGCCGTCCGTCGTCGCCTTCGCCAAGAACGGTGAGGTGCTCGTCGGCGAGGTCGCCAAGCGCCAGGCGGTCACCAACGTGGACCGGACCATCCGCTCCGTCAAGCGCCACATGGGCACCGACTGGAAGATCCAGCTCGACGGCAAGGACTTCAACCCGCAGCAGATCTCCGCGTTCATCCTGCAGAAGCTGAAGCGGGACGCCGAGGCCTACCTGGGCGAGAAGGTGACCGACGCGGTCATCACCGTCCCGGCGTACTTCAACGACTCCGAGCGTCAGGCGACCAAGGAGGCCGGCGAGATCGCCGGTCTGAACGTCCTGCGCATCGTCAACGAGCCGACCGCCGCCGCGCTGGCCTACGGCCTCGACAAGGACGACCAGACCATCCTGGTCTTCGACCTCGGTGGCGGCACCTTCGACGTGTCCCTGCTGGAGATCGGCGACGGCGTCGTCGAGGTGAAGGCCACCAACGGTGACAACCACCTCGGTGGTGACGACTGGGACCAGCGGGTCGTGGACTACCTGGTCAAGCAGTTCCAGTCCGGCCACGGCGTGGACCTGTCCAAGGACAAGATGGCCCTGCAGCGCCTCCGTGAGGCCGCAGAGAAGGCCAAGATCGAGCTGTCCTCCTCCACCGAGACCTCGATCAACCTGCCCTACATCACCGCGTCCGCCGAGGGCCCGCTGCACCTGGACGAGAAGCTCACCCGCGCCCAGTTCCAGCAGCTGACGGCCGACCTGCTGGAGCGCTGCAAGACGCCGTTCCACAACGTCATCAAGGACGCCGGCATCTCCATCAACGACATCGACCACGTCGTGCTCGTCGGTGGCTCCACGCGTATGCCCGCCGTCGCCGAGCTCGTCAAGGAGCTGACCGGCGGCAAGGAGGCCAACAAGGGCGTGAACCCGGACGAGGTCGTCGCCATCGGCGCCTCGCTCCAGGCCGGTGTCCTCAAGGGTGAGGTCAAGGACGTCCTGCTGCTCGACGTCACCCCGCTGTCCCTCGGTATCGAGACCAAGGGCGGCATCATGACCAAGCTGATCGAGCGCAACACGACCATCCCGACCAAGCGCTCGGAGATCTTCACCACGGCCGAGGACAACCAGCCGTCGGTGCAGATCCAGGTCTACCAGGGCGAGCGCGAGATCGCGGCGTACAACAAGAAGCTCGGCATGTTCGAGCTGACCGGTCTGCCGCCGGCGCCGCGCGGCGTCCCGCAGATCGAGGTCTCCTTCGACATCGACGCCAACGGCATCATGCACGTCACGGCGAAGGACCTCGGCACCGGCAAGGAGCAGAAGATGACCGTCACCGGCGGCTCCTCGCTCCCGAAGGAAGAGGTCGACCGCATGCGCGAGGAGGCCGAGCGCTACGCGGAGGAGGACCACAAGCGCCGCGAGGCCGCCGAGGCCCGCAACCAGGGCGAGCAGCTGGTCTACCAGACCGAGAAGTTCCTCAAGGACAACGAGGACAAGGTCCCCGGCGAGATCAAGACCGAGGTCGAGGCCGCGGTCGGCGAGCTGAAGGAAGCCCTCAAGGGCGAGGACACCGCCGAGATCCGCACCGCCACCGAGAAGGTCGCCGCCGTCTCGCAGAAGCTGGGCCAGGCCATGTACGCCGACGCCCAGGCCGCGCAGGCCGCGGGCGGCCCCGAGGGCGCTGCTCAGGGCGGCAAGGCCGCTGACGACGACGTCGTGGACGCCGAGATCGTGGACGACGAGCGCAAGGACGGTGCCGCGTAATGACGGAGGAGACCCCGGGTTTTGACGAGAAGCCCGACGTCCCCTCCGGCGCCACCCCCGACGACGCCGAGTCGAAGGCCGCTCCCGAGAAGGGGGCGGCCCCGGCCGGGGACGGAAACGAGAACGCGGGTCTGGTGGCCCAGCTGGACCAGGTGCGCACCGCGCTGAACGAGCGCACGACGGACCTCCAGCGCCTCCAGGCCGAGTACCAGAACTACCGCCGCCGGGTCGAGCGGGACCGGATCACGGTCAAGGAGATCGCCGTCGCGAACCTCCTGACCGAGCTCCTGCCCGTGCTCGACGACATCGGCCGCGCGCGGGAACACGGTGAACTGGTCGGCGGCTTCAAGTCGGTCGGCGAGTCGCTGGAGACCGTCGCGGCCAAGATGGGCCTGCAGCAGTTCGGCAAGGAGGGCGAGCCCTTCGACCCGACCATCCACGAGGCCCTGATGCACAGTTACGCGCCGGACGTCACCGAGACGACCTGCGTGGCGATCCTGCAGCCCGGGTATCGCATCGGCGAGCGCACCATCCGCCCCGCGCGGGTGGCCGTCGCCGAGCCGCAGCCCGGCGCGCAGACCGCCAAGGCCGAGGGCGCCGAGGACACGACCGAGGCGAAGCAGGCCGGCGCCGGCGACAACAAGGAGAACGGTGGCCCGGACGAGGGCTGACGTGAAGACACCCACGGGGAAGCCGAGAAAGGGGGTACGCCGGGGATGAGCACCAAGGACTTCATCGAGAAGGACTACTACAAGGTCCTCGGCGTCCCCAAGGACGCCACCGAGGCCGAGATCAAGAAGGCGTACCGGAAGCTCGCCCGCGAGTTCCACCCGGACGCCAACAAGGGCAACGCCAAGGCCGAGGAGCGCTTCAAGGAGATCTCCGAGGCGAACGACATACTCGGCGATCCCAAGAAGCGCAAGGAGTACGACGAGGCACGCGCCCTGTTCGGCAACGGCGGCTTCCGCCCCGGGCCGGGCGCCGGCGGCTCCTTCAACTTCGACCTGGGCGACCTCTTCGGAGGCGGCGGGACCACCACCCAGGGCGGAGGCTTCGGCGGCGGACTCGGTGACGTCTTCGGGGGCCTGTTCAACCGCGGCGGCACGGGCACGACCCGGACCCAGCCGCGCCGCGGCCAGGACATCGACACCGAGGTCACGCTGAGCTTCACGGAGGCCATCGAGGGCGCCACGGTGCCCCTGCGCATGTCCTCCCAGGCGCCCTGCAAGGCCTGCTCGGGCACCGGCGACAAGAACGGCACGCCGCGCGTGTGCCCGACCTGCGTCGGCACCGGGCAGGTCGCCCGGGGCTCCGGCGGCGGCTTCTCGCTCACCGATCCCTGCCCCGACTGCAAGGGCCGCGGCCTGATCGCCGAGCACCCCTGCATGGAGTGCAAGGGCAGCGGCCGCGCGAAGTCCTCGCGCACCATGCAGGTCCGCATCCCGGCCGGGGTGACCGACGGCCAGCGCATCCGGCTGCGCGGCAAGGGCGCGCCCGGCGAGCGGGGCGGCCCGGCCGGCGACCTGTACGTGGTCGTGCACGTCGGCGCGCACCCGGTGTTCGGCCGCAAGGGCGACAACCTCACCGTCACCGTGCCGGTGACGTATCCCGAGGCGGCCCTCGGCGGCGAGGTGCGGGTGCCGACCCTCGGCGGCCCGCCCGTCACCCTGAAACTGCCGCCCGGCACGCCCAACGGCCGCACCATGCGCGCCCGGGGCAAGGGCGCGGTCCGCAAGGACGGCACCCGCGGCGACCTGTTGGTCACCGTCGAGGTGCGTGTGCCCAAGGACGTGTCGGGGAAGGCTCGTGAAGCGCTCGAGGCGTATCGCGAGGCGACCGCGGGCGAGGATCCGCGGGCGGAGCTGTTCGAGGCCGCGAAGGGAGACTGAGAGAGATGGACGGCCGTCGACGAAACCCGTATGAACTGACCGAGGAGACCCCGGTCTACGTCATCTCGGTGGCGGCCCAGCTCTCCGGACTCCACCCGCAGACGCTGCGCCAGTACGACCGGCTGGGCCTGGTCTCCCCGGACCGCACCGCCGGGCGGGGCCGCCGCTACTCGGCCCGCGACATCGAACTGCTCCGCCAGGTGCAGCAGTTGTCGCAGGACGAGGGCATCAACCTGGCCGGCATCAAGCGGATCATCGAACTGGAGAACCAGGTCGCCGCGCTGCAGTCCCGCGTCGCGGAGCTGCAGGCGGCCCTGGACGGCGCGGCGGCCGCGATGCAGCAGCGCGAGGCCGCCGTCCACGCCTCCTACCGCCGCGACCTGGTCCCGTACCAGGAGGTCCAGCAGACCAGTGCGCTGGTGGTGTGGCGGCCCAAGGGGCGGCAGCAGGACTGAGGGGAACACGGTGAAGGGGCCCGCGGGAGACCGCGGGCCCCTTCGGCGTTCCGATGTCACCGCAGGTGTTGCCGCCGTACGACCAGAGCGCCGGGGCGATGTCCTCGACCGTGAAGACGAAGGTCTCACCGTCGGGCGGTGGCGGTGTCGGACACCGGCGACAGCCACGACCACCGCCACCTCCTACACCGACAGCCCGCTCGGTCTCGCGCCTGGCTGGGTTTATTCGGTCCTCTGGTCGAGTCGGGAAAGCGGCGCACGGCCGCCGGTGATCACGACTCGCGGTGAACCGGGTTGGTTGTACCGATCTTTGCCGACCCATGAACTGCCTTTGAATGGAAGGTCCGTAAAGAGAGTTTGGAGGTGATTCCGCTGCCCCTTCACAGAGTCAGCTGAGCGTGGTGTTGCGGACTCGTTAAGTAGTTCTTCTTGACGGCGGGTGTGGCCTCCGCGTTGTCTTTTCAGACACCTGGGTCGTATAGCAGCCCTACGTCCGGAACGCACCTGAAGTGAGCCCCCGAATGCGTCGTATCGCCATATCCGTGGCCGCATCCACGATGACCCTCTCGCTCGCCGGCTGTGGCATGTTGGGAGCGACGGGGAGCGGCGCGAGCGCGAGCCCGAGCAAGGGCGGCGACATCACCGTGGGCCTGCTGCTGCCGGAGAAGGCGAACACCCGTTACGACAAGTTCGACTACCCCATCATCCAGAACAAGGTGGCCGAACTGACGGGCAAGAAGGGCCGGGTCGAGTACGCCAACGCCGACGCGGACGCCACCCGGCAGGCCTCGCAGATGCAGAAGATGATCGACGAGAAGGTCGACATCATCATGGTCGACGCGGTCGACTCGCACGCGATCGCCCCCGAGGTGCAGAAGGCCAAGGACGCGGGCATCCCGGTCATCGCCTACGACCGCCTCGCCGAGGGCCCGATCGACGCCTATGTCTCCTTCGACAACGAGCTCGTCGGCGAGGTGCAGGGCCGCACCCTGCTGGAGGCCCTCGGCTCGAGCGCCGACACCTCCAGCAAGGTCGTCATGGTGAACGGCTCGCCCACCGACCCGAACGCCAAGCAGTTCAAGCAGGGCGCCCTCTCCGAGCTGACCGGCAAGGTGACGATCGCGGCGACGTACGACACCACGGACTGGAAGCCGGAGCTCGCCGAGACCGAGATGGCCAAGGCCATCGCCGCGATCGGCAAGAACAACATCGCCGGTGTCTACGCCGCCAACGACGGCATGGCCGGCGGCGTCATCAAGGCCCTGAAGGCGGCCGGCGTCACGAACCTGCCCCCGGTCACCGGCCAGGACGCCGAACTCGACGCGGTCCAGCGGATCGTCGCCGGTGAGCAGTACATGAGCGTCTACAAGGCCTACCCGGACGAGGCCGAGGCCGCCGCGCAGATGGCCGTCGCCAAGGTCCATGGCCAGGACATCCAGTTCGACGCGCTCACCCAGGACAAGGTCGACAGCCCCACCACCAAGAGCATCCCGTCCAAGCTGATCCAGCCGGTCGCCCTGACCAAGAGCAACATCAAGTCCACGGTCATCGCGGACGGCATCTACACGGTGGCCGACATCTGCACGCCCAAGTACAAGGCGGCCTGTGCGGCGCTCGGCCTGAAGTAGCGCGCCACAGCGGGCCGGGGTTCCGCGAAGTGCTCCCGCCCCGCGCCACCCCCGTGGGCGCGGGGCACGGCCCCGGCGGGGCGGGGGGGGGGTGCCGGGCCGGGGCCGGTCCGGGTGCTGGAGTGACACCCGGGGGAAGCGGGACCAACGATGCCGTGACGCGGTCCGCCCCACCACCATCAGCTTGTTGCAATGCGAGGGGCGGAGCCTGCCCGATACCCGGACATAACGCCGTTTTACGGCGGCCCTGTTGCGGAGAGCCGTGTTGCGGACCCGGTCGGCGCCCGCGCATAGTTGCGCTGCGGAAGTGGCAGCACACCGGGGGTGAAATGGGCGATGGCCGGGCGCGGGGCGGAGGAACATCCACACGGCGCCGACCGACTGTGCGCGGCCGGCGACCGGGTCTATTCCCGGGCCGTACGCCGGGGTCGCGTGCCGCGCACTGATGCCGAGGCGGTGCCCTGCCTGCTGGAGCTGGCCCTGCTGCACCCGGACCCCGACGACATGGACTGGCTGGTGCCGACCTCCCCGCAGGAGGTCATGACCAGGCTGCTGCGCGGGGTCTACGACGAGGTCAGCGAGAGCCAGCGCCGGGTGGGCTCGGCGGTGGCCGCCTTCGAGTGGTACGCCGGACTCGGCCGTCAGCTGGGCGCCCTGGCCGCACCGGCCGAGGGCAGCGCGATCCGGGTGCTGGACGGGCTCTCCCGGATCCAGGCCGCGATGGACGAGGCGACCGAGGCGTGCACCACCGAGGTGCTCACCGTGCAGCCCGGCGGCATCCGCCGGGAGGCGGAGCTGACCGAGGGGCTGCACCGGGCGCTGGCCCTGCGCGGCCGCGGGGTGCGCATGCGCGACCTGTACACGCATGTGGCCCGGCACGGCCAGGGCCTGCTCAACTACCTGGAGCTGATGGGCGACACGGTGGAGGCCCGCACCCTGGACGAGGTGATCGACCGGCTCATCCTCTTCGACCGCACGGTGGCCTTCATCCCGGCCAACGCCGACCGGACGATGGCCCTGGAGCTGCGCCACCCGGCCCTGGTCGAATACCTGGTGACGGTCTTCGAGCGGCTCTGGCGCCTGGCCATCCCGCTCACCGCCCCGCTGCCCGACACCGGCATCGAAGGCATCTCGCACCGCGAGCAGTCCATCGCCGCGCTGCTCGCCGAGGGCCACCAGGACGCCGTCATCGCCGAGCGGCTCGGCATCAGCGTGCGCACCTGCCGCGCCCATATCGCCCGGCTGTCGGAGACCCTCGGCGCGGCCAGCCGTACCCAGCTGGGCGTCCGGATCGCCCAGGTCGGCCTGGACGGCCACCGCGGCTCCGGGCTGCCGGCCGGCGCGCTCACGGCTCCTGATCAAGAATCCCCGAGCGTGCGATGAGATAGCCCAGCTGGGCCCGGCTGTCGCTGCCGAGGGTGGCGGCGAGCTTGGCGATGTGCAGCCGGGCGGTGCGGATGTTCATGCCCAGGCGGTCGGCGATGACGGCGTCGGTGTGGCCCTCGACCAGGAGGGCGGCGATGGAGCGCTGGCGGGGCGTGACGCCGTTCACCGACGGCGGCTGCACCGCCTTCGGGAACATCGGCGTGGCCAGCCGCCACAGCCGCTCGAAGGTCGTGACGAAGTACTTGATCAGCGCCGGGTGGCGGACCTCCAGGGCGAGGGTGCCGTTGTCGTCGGCCGGAAGGAAGGCGACCTTGCGGTCGATGACGATGAGCCGGTCCGGCACCTCGTCCAGGCTGCGGGCCTCGGTGTCGCCGCGCCGGAAGTGCTCCAACGGCCCGTACACCTCCGGCACATGGCGCAGGGTGTGCTGGTAGAGGGTGCGGATACGGCCGCCGCGGTCCAGCAGCGCCTGGTCGCGCCGGAACGCGGTGTCGCGGGCCGTCTCTCCGCGCGGCCCGGTGAGGCCGGCGTGCGGCTGGATGGTCAGGGACTCCTCGGTGGCGTCGACCATCGCGTCCGTGATGGCCCGGTTGATCTGCTCGGTGCCGCTGAGCAGGCGCAGCATCGCCGGCTCGGTACCGGTGCCGGGCGGCTGCCCCACGCCGATCCGCAGGAGCGGCCCGAACCGTTCCACCAGCCTCTCCTCGCGCCGCCGTTCCTCGGCGACCCGGGCCGCGGAGGCGCGCAGCAGCCGGTGCAGGGCCGCGGCGGGCGCCACCGGTTCGAGCAGTCCGACGTCGTCCAGGACCGGGTGGAGCAGCCCGAAGTCGGTGAGACAGGGCACCTCGGCGGCATCCCCGGCGGGTATCCACCCCTCCCGCAGGGCCCGTTCGTACACCTCCTCACCGGCGGCGCACAACTCCTCGACCCCGTGCTCCTGATGCGTCACGCGCTCATCTCCCCCCGCTCGTCGAGAATGCCGGACTGCCCGATGAGATAGCCCAGTTGGGCGCGGCTCTCACTGCCGAGCGCGGCCGCGAGCCTGGCGATGTGCAGCCGGGCGGTGCGGACGTTCATGCCGAGCCGGTCGGCGATGACGGCGTCGGTGTGGCCCTCGACCAGGAGGGCGGCGATGGCGCGCTGGCGGGGCGTGATGCCGCCCAGGGAGGGCCGCTGGACGGCCTGGGGATACATGGGGGTGGCCAGCCTCCAGAAGCGGTCGAACGCGGTGGCCAGGTAGGCGACCAGCGGCGGATGGCGGATCTCCGCGGCCATGGTCCGGTCCGCGGTGGCGGGTACGAAGGCGACCGTCCGGTCGAGGACGATGAGGCGCTCGGGCACCTCGTCGAGGGTGCGCACCTCGACATCGCCGTCCAGGATCTCGTAGTGGGCGAGAACGGCCGGGTCGTGCCGGGTGGTGTGCTGGTAGAGGGTGCGCATCCGGCCGCCCCGCGACAGCAGCTCCTGCTCCTTGGGGAGGGCGATGGTCAGGGAGGAGACGGGGCGCTTGCCGCCCGGCTGGATGGTGAGTACCTCCTCGGAGGACTGCAGCATGGCCTGCCGGATGGCGTCGTTGATCCGCTCCAGGCCGCTGAGCAGGGTGATCTGCCCGGGCTCCGGGTCTGCGGCGGGGCCGGTGCCGAGCGCCAGCAAGGGCTCGAAGGCCTCGACCAGACGGGTCTCGGCGCGCCGCCGCCGGGCGATGTCCTCGGCGATGCCGCGCAGCAGGCGCGGGAGGGCCACGGCCGGGGCGACGGGACGCAGCCGGCGTACGTCGTCGAGGTCCGGCTGGAGCAGCCCGGAGCGGAGCACGCAGGGCACCTCGGCGGCCTCGTGTTCTCCTACGGCCCCCTCGCGCAGGGCGCGGCCGTACAGCTCCATGCCCGGTTCGCACAGTTCCTCCGGGCCGTGCCGGTGCGCACGTGTCGTCACAGTGACTCTCTTGTTCCGTCGGGCGTCAGGGCTCCTGCTTGAGAATCCCCGACTGCGCTATCAGGAAGCCGAGTTGGGCCCGGCTGCCGCTGCCCAGGGCCGTGGCGAGCTTGGCGATGTGCGCGCGGCAGGTGCGGACGTTCATGCCCAGGCGGCGCGCTATGGCCTCGTCGACGTGGCCCTCCACCAGGAGCTTGGCGATGGAGTGCTGGATCTCCGTGATGCCGTCGGGGGCGGTCTCGTAGGGTGCGCCGGTGCTCAGCGGCACCGCGCGGGCCCACATGAACTCGAACACCTTGATCAGATAGCGCACCAGGCCGGGGTGCCGGAGCTCAAGGGCGACCTGGCGGTCGTCACGGGTGGGGATGAAGGCGACGGTCTCGTCGCAGATGATGAGCCGCTCCACCAGCTCGTCGATGGTCCGGTACTCGACCTTGCCCTCGGAGAACTGGGACACGTACCCGAGCGTCTCGGGGCTGTAGCGAGCCGTGTGCTGGTAGAGGGTCCTGATGCGCACGCCGCGTTCGAGGAGCGGGCGGTCGCGTTCCAGCCCCTGCAGGAGGGTGTGTTCGAGGCGGCGGCTGGTCGGCTGCACGGTGAGCACCTCGGAGCGGCACTCGGCCGTCGCCGCGTCGAGTGCCGCGTTGATGCGGTCCAGGCCCTCCAGCACCGAGATGGCGTGCGCGGGTGTGGCGCTCTGCGCACTGAGGGCCATGAACGGTTCGAAGGCTTCGGCCAGTTCGACCGACAGCCGCCTGCGTTCGGATATCTCGCGTTCGATGGGGTTGAGCCGCTGGGCCAGGGCCACCGAGGGAGGGGTGGGGCGCAGCCAGTTCGCGTCGTCGGGGTCCGGGTGCAGGAGGGCGAACTCCATGAGGCAGGGGGCGGGTTCCACGTCGGCACGGGCGACGCGCCCCGAGCGCAGCGCCTGTGCGTAGAGGCGGCTACCCTCCTCGCAGAGCTCGGTCATCGCATGGGGATGTGACACTTTGGTCCGATTCGTTGTCAAATCTCCACCCCCCAGGGTCCTGAACATGCAGGAACATGATGCATCGATCGTGTGGCCATGACGTGCCCAAATGAGACATCGTCTTGTTTGACGGGGGGAGAGGGGACCTTCAAGTGAGGACGAAGCCGACTATGCGCAAGAGAATGCTTCGGTCGATGCTTGCCGTCACTTTCTCTGCCGTTGTGGCCATCGGCGCGCTGAGTGGCCTCTCCGGTGTGAAGCGTGACGTCATGGCGGACACCACCTGGGGAGTGGCTCCTCGGACTGTCGCCTTGAGTGCCGACAGCACCCCGTCGGCTCATCATGCCGACGGTGCAGACGACACCACCTGGGGCTGACCGATGACCACTCCACCCGACGACCGCTCCTTCCGCCGCGAGATGGCCACGGCCTACCGCTCCGGCTGGCACTTCATCGACCTGGTCACCGCCATCCCCCACAGCGGCGACTCGCTGATGGTGACCGTGTTCGGTGAGCCCGTCGTCGTGACGCGGGACGAGGAAGAGGACGTGCGGGCGTACCGGTGCCTGCGCAAGCCGCGCGGCGCGCCCCAGCCCGTGCGGTGTGCCATCCGGTACGGAATGATCTTTGTGAACCTCGACCAGCGGGACCACCGGCTCGCCGAGCCCACGGACCAGGACCTGAGGACCATCTCAGCCACCCCCCGCAGTGCCTGACGCGATTCCCCCGTCGTAAAAGATCGCTCAGGTGCTTCCCCCCGCAGCGGCGTCACCGTGACCTGAACACGGTGACGCCGCTGCAGTTTTCTGCGGACATTCCACGGTTTTTCGGGGTATGGGACCGCTTCCAGGGTGGCTGAAAGTTTTCGGTCGTCTCAGCCGTTCCCCAAGGCGCGCTCCACCTCGATCTCGATCACCACGCGCGCCGGATTCGGCCTCGGTGTCCGTTCGTAGCGCTCGGCGTAGCGCCGTACCGCCTCCGCGACCCGCTCCGGTTCCGTCCGTACCCGCGCACGCCCCTCCAGCGTGGCCCAGCGCCGGCCGTCCACCTGGCACACCGCGACCCGGGCGCCCTCCGGTCCGGCCGCGCGCACATGTCCCGCCTTCGCGCTGGCCCCGTTGGTGATCACCCTGGCCAGCCCGGCCTCCGCGTCGTACGTCACCCCCACCGGCACCACATGGGGGCTGCCGTCGGGCCGGAGCGTCGTCAGGGTGCACAGGTGGCGTTCCCGCCAGAACGCCAGGTACTGCTCGGAGTGGATCGCCATGCCCCGCAACCTAGTCCCCGCAAGACTTCCCAGCTGCCTTGAGCGGAATAGACTCAACTTTGTGTACGCTGGTTAAGTCAGCAGTGGAGAGTGTGCCCGAGGAGGAGAACGGACGACGTGGACGCCGAGCTGACCAACAGGAGCCGGGACGCGATCAACGCGGCGAGCAACCGGGCCGTGAGGGAGGGGCACCCGGATCTCACCCCTGCCCACCTGCTGCTGGCCCTGCTGCAGGGTCAGGACAACGAGAACATCACCGACCTGCTCGCCGCCGTCGAGGCCGACCAGGCCGCCGTACGCGCCGGGGCGGAGAAGCTGCTGGCCGCGCTGCCCAGCGTGACCGGCTCCACGGTCGCGCCCCCGCAACCCAATCGCGAGCTGCTGGCCGTGCTCGCCGACGCCGGCGAGCGCGCGAAGGAGCTCGGTGACGACTACCTGTCGACCGAGCACCTGCTCATCGGCATCGCCGCGAAGGGCGGCCGGGCCGGTGAGCTGCTCACCCAGCAGGGCGCCGACGCCAGGAAGCTGCTGGAGGCCTTCAAGAAGGCCAGGGGAGGACGCCGCGTGACCACCGCCGACCCCGAGGGCCAGTACAAGGCCCTGGAGAAGTTCGGCACCGACTTCACCGCCGCCGCCCGCGAGGGCCGGCTCGACCCGGTCATCGGGCGGGACCAGGAGATCCGGCGGGTCGTGCAGGTGCTCAGCCGCCGTACGAAGAACAACCCCGTCCTCATCGGCGAGCCCGGCGTCGGCAAGACCGCCGTCGTGGAGGGGCTCGCCCAGCGCATCGTCAAGGGTGACGTGCCCTCGTCGCTGAAGGACAAGCGGCTGGTCGCGCTCGACCTCGGGGCGATGGTGGCCGGCGCCAAGTACCGCGGCGAGTTCGAGGAGCGTCTGAAGGCCGTGCTGTCCGAGATCAAGGAGAGCGACGGCCAGATCATCACCTTCATCGACGAGCTGCACACCGTCGTGGGCGCCGGGGCCGGGGGCGACTCCGCCATGGACGCGGGCAACATGCTCAAGCCCATGCTGGCCCGCGGCGAGCTGCGCATGGTCGGCGCCACCACCCTGGACGAGTACCGGGAGCGGATCGAGAAGGACCCCGCGCTGGAGCGCCGCTTCCAGCAGGTACTGGTCGCCGAGCCGACCGTGGAGGACACGATCGCGATCCTCCGTGGCCTCAAGGGCCGCTACGAGGCTCACCACAAGGTCCAGATCGCGGACTCGGCGCTGGTCGCGGCGGCCACCCTCTCCGACCGCTACATCACCTCCCGCTTCCTGCCCGACAAGGCCATCGACCTCGTCGACGAGTCCGCCTCCCGCCTGCGCATGGAGATCGACTCCTCGCCCGTCGAGATCGACGAACTCCAGCGCGCCGTCGACCGGCTGAAGATGGAGGAGCTGGCGATCGCCAAGGAGACCGACCCGGCCTCCGTCGCCCGCCTGGACAAGCTGCGCCGCGACCTCGCCGACAAGGAGGAGGAGCTGCGGCACCTGACCGCCCGCTGGGAGAAGGAGAAGCAGTCCCTCAACCGGGTCGGTGAGCTGAAGGAGAAGCTGGACGACCTGCGCGGCCAGGCCGAACGCGCCCAGCGCGACGGCGACTTCGACACCGCCGCCAAGCTGCTGTACGGCGAGATCCCGCAGCTGGAGAAGGAGCTGGAGGCCGCCTCCGAGGCCGAGGAGGAGGCATCCAAGGACACCATGGTCAAGGAGGAGGTCGGCCCCGACGACATCGCGGACGTCGTCGCCGCCTGGACCGGCATCCCGGCCGGCCGCCTGCTGGAGGGCGAGACGCAGAAACTGCTGCGCATGGAGGACGAGCTGGGCAGGCGGCTCATCGGCCAGGCCGAGGCGGTCCGCGCGGTGAGCGATGCCGTACGGCGCTCCCGGGCCGGCATCGCCGACCCCGACCGCCCCACCGGCTCCTTCCTCTTCCTCGGCCCGACCGGCGTCGGCAAGACCGAACTCGCCAAGGCGCTCGCGGACTTCCTCTTCGACGACGAACGGGCCATGGTCCGCATCGACATGTCGGAGTACGGCGAGAAGCACAGCGTGGCCCGGCTGGTGGGCGCGCCTCCCGGCTACGTCGGCTACGAGGAGGGCGGCCAGCTCACGGAGGCCGTCCGCCGCCGCCCGTACTCCGTCGTCCTGCTGGACGAGGTGGAGAAGGCCCACCCCGAGGTCTTCGACATCCTGCTCCAGGTGCTGGACGACGGCCGCCTGACCGACGGTCAGGGCCGCACGGTCGACTTCCGCAACACCATCCTGGTGCTCACCTCCAACCTGGGCAGCCAGTTCCTGGTCGACCCGTTGACGAGCGAGGCGGAGAAGAAGGAGCAGGTCCTGGAGGTGGTCCGGAGCTCCTTCAAGCCGGAGTTCCTCAACCGCCTCGACGACCTGGTGGTCTTCTCGGCGCTGACCAAGCCCGAGCTGGAGCGGATCGCACAGCTCCAGATCGACCGGCTCGGCAGGCGCCTGGCCGAGCGCCGGCTCACGCTGGACGTCACCCCCGAGGCGCTGGCCTGGCTGGCGGAGGAGGGCCTGGACCCGGCGTACGGCGCCCGCCCGCTGCGCCGCCTCGTCCAGACCGCCATCGGCGACCGCCTCGCCAAGGAGATCCTCGCCGGCGAGATCAAGGACGGCGACACGGTCCGCGTCGACCGCTTCGGCGAGGGCCTGCTGGTGGGGCCGGCGACCGGCAAGACGCTGTGACGCTCACGCGGGGAACGCGGGGAACGCGGGGAACGCGGGGAACGCGGGGAACGCGGGGAACCGTACGAGGGCCCGGCCCGGGCCCTCGTATGTCACCTCCACACCTCCACCGTGACCGCGCCCGCGCCGTTCAGGTCCCCACCATGTCGACCCCACTGGTTCACCGGCCGTCCACCCGACCAGCCGGATCGTGTCAGCCCACGGCTGACAGTCGGCGTCGGGGCTTGCACCCCCCCTCCCCCCGTGGGGGAGGATGGCGGAATCCGCATGAAGGGAAAAACACGGTGAGCATCGACCCGTCCTCGATTCCGAACTTCGGGGGCCAGCCCGAACCGCAGCCCCAAGGACCGGCGGGCCCCGTCGTCCCGGATCAGGACCTCGTGAAACAGCTCCTCGACCAGATGGAGCTGAAGTACGTCGTCGACGAGGAGGGTGACCTCGCGGCTCCGTGGGAGCAGTTCCGCACCTACTTCATGTTCCGCGGAGAGGCCGAGCAGGCCGTCTTCTCGGTGCGGACCTTCTACGACCGCCCGCACAAGATCGACGAGAAGCCGCAGCTGCTGGAGTCCCTCGACGACTGGAACCGCCGCACCCTGTGGCCCAAGGTGTACACCCACACCCACGACGACGGCACCGTCCGGCTGATCGGCGAAGCCCAGATGCTGATCGGCACGGGCGTCGACATCAACCACTTCGTCTCCTCGACCGTCAGCTGGGTGCGGGCCGCGATCGAGTTCGACCGGTGGCTCGTCGAGCAGCTCGGCCTGGAGCAGGAGGTCAACGAGGCGGACGAGAACCCCGAGGAAGACGGCGAGTAAGCGCCGCCCCACCGCCTACAGCGGTGCCTGCGCGTACACCACCAGGTACGCGCCGTAGACATAGCTGAGCCCGGCCAGGGCCGCGACCAGCACGGTCGCGTGCCAGGGCCGGGCTCTCGCCGTGCGCGCCAGGCCCCGGGCCAGCGGCAGCAGCAGCGGGAACGCCGGCAGCAGGAACCGCGGCTTGGACTCGAAGAAGCCCGACCCGCCGAGCGCGACCAGCAGCAGCACCCCGCTGAACACCAGCAGCGGCAGCGGAGCGCGGTCCAGCAGGAGCAGCGCGTACAGCACCGTCGCCGCCGCGACCAGGACCAGCGCCATCGGGAACACGAACTGGCTGCCGTGCAGCAGCATCGCCCGCACGAACTGCAGCGAACCGCGCCCGAAGTCGAACGTCGACCCCCACAGCCGCTGCACCTCGAAGTAGCCCCCGAGCAGATCACCCTTGCGCCGCCCGACCCACAGCACATAGCCCGTCCAGCCCAGCGGGGCGAGTGCCGCGCCCGTCCACAGCCTGTGGGAAACCCTTCCGCGGCGCCGCCACACCTCGGCCCCGGCCGCGGTCAGCACCGCGGCGGCGACCGCGAACCCGTTCGGCCGGGCCAGCCCCGCGCCCGCGGCCAGCGCGCCCGCCCACACCCAGTTCCCGGCCAGCAGCGCATACAGCGACCAGGCCGCGAACGCGGTCAGCACCGGCTCGGTGTACGCCATCGACAGCACCACCGCGTGCGGCAGCAGCCCCCACACCAGCACCAGCGCGACACCGGTGGCCCGCCCGTGCAGCCGGGAGCCGACCGCGTGGATCCCGGCGGCGGCCACGGCGGCCCCGGACCACGAGATCAACAGCCCGGCGATGCCGCCGCCGACCGGGACCAGCGCCGTGACCGCCCGCAGCAGCGCCGGGTACAGCGGGAAGAACGCGAGGTCGCTGTGCGGGCCCGGGTCGTGGGAGGGCAGGTCGTGACCGTAGCCGTGCACCGCGATGCCCAGGTACCAGACCGAGTCCCAGGACCGGCCGAGCAGGTGCAGGGGGTGTCGGCCGGCGATGTGCGCGACGAGGGCCAGCACGGCCACCCCGGTGAGCCGCACACCGAGAAAGAGCCCTACGGCGGCGCCGCCCGCGCGGACGAGGGAGGGCCGGGCGCGGTCTCGCTGCGCCGGCCCCGGCGCGGCTACGGGCGGGGACAGGGTGGTGCTGGCCTGGGTCACATCTGAGCACCATGCGTGACGGTGAGGTTCTGCCGCACGGTGAAGCGCCGTTGTCGCCTGCGTCGTCACCCGTCTGCGGGCTCGCCGCCCCCCGAGGGCGCTCACATCGCGAACCCGAATGAGTCCTCACTCGGCCACGGCTACCTCCACGCTGTCGAAGAACCAGGTGTCGAGGTCCTGGATCCGCGCCTCGACCTCACCCGTGTCGGCGCCGGCCACCAGAGCCTGCCCGGCGCGGACGTTGGTGGCCGCAGAGAAGTCGGGGGCCGTGTCGCCGGGCGCGAGCCGGATCTCCGCATGGAGCACGCCGGGACGCTCGAGCACCTGCGCGGGCGAGGGCACCGAGGTCAGCTCGCCCTGAGGGGTGCGCAGGGTGACACCGCCGTGGCAGGACCGCGAGCGCACCGGCACGTCCGGGACCGCCGTGGGGAGACCGAGCACGGCGCGGGCCCACTCCTCGTGCAGGTCGACGGCGAAGGTCAGCTCGGTGAGCCGGTCCGCCTTCCCGCCGCCCACCCGGGCGGCGCACTCGCCGAAGACCGCGTCCGCGCCGTCCCAGAAGACCTCCAGGTGGAAGACGCCGTCGTGGTGGTCCAGCGCCTTGAGCGCGGCCTCGGCCAGGGACCGGGTCCGCTCGTACAGGTCGGGGCTCTCGTGTTCGGGCACGGCGAGGTAGGCGACCAGTCCGCCGTCGTGGACCTCGATCAGGTTCTGCAGGTAGCGGGAGAGGGAGAAGAGCCGGATCTCGCCGTCGCGCACCACTCCGTCGACGAAGAACTCCCGGCCGGGGACGAACTCCTCCAGCAGCCACGGTCCGTCCTGCCCCGCAGCGGCGCGCATCGCCTCGTCGTCGCGGACCACGACGGTGTGCTTCGCCCCGGCGCCGTCCAGCGGCTTCAACACCAGCGGAAAGCGGAGCGCCGGGGCGAGCGGCGCCTCGGCGTCGTCGAGCACCGCGCAGGCGGCCGTGGGCAGGCCGGCGCCGCGTACCTGGGTCTTCTGGACGAACTTGTCCCGCATGGCGAGGGTGCGCGCCGAGCCGGTGCCGCGCACGCCGCCCAGCTCGGCCACGACCGCCGCTTGCACCAGGCAGAACTCCAGTCCGCTGCAGACGACGCCGAAGTCGGCCACGCGCAGCGCCTGCCGTGCCAGACCGCCGAGGATGTCCTCCACGCTCGTCGGATCCGGCACCACGACCGCGGTCGCGCCCGCGGCGCGCGCGGCGGCCGCATCCCGCGCGGTGACGACGCAGGTGACCTGGGCGCCGACGCGCGTCAGCGCCGTAACCGACTGGACCGCCCAGCCGATGTGCAGGACGGGATTGGGGACGTGGGACATGGCTGGTCCTTGTCTGGAGCGCTCTCGGGTGCAGGGCTTGTGCTTCGGGGTCCGGGTCCGGGCAGGTGGGATCGGGCAGGGCGGCGTCCCGGTGGGCGCCGCCCGACCGTTGCCGGGCGCCCGGCTACCAGGCGGTCATCGGCTCGCCGGCGACGAGCTGCGAGGTGAAGCCGTCCGGACCGACCGCGGGCTCACCGAGGACGGTGACCCGGTGCATCACCCGGTCCACGTCCAGGTGGGAGAAGTCGGTGGGCGCGAAGTGGCAGGTGGAGCGGTTGTCCCAGAAGGCGATGCTGCCCGGCTCCCACTGGAACCGGACCGTGTACTCGGCCGAGGTGAGGTGCTCGAAGAGCAGGTCGAGCAGGCGGCGGCTCTCCAGCCGGTTCAGGCCCATGATCCGGGTGGTGGAACCGGGGCTGACGAACAGCGCCTTCTCCCCCGTCTCCGGATGGACCCGGACCACGGGATGGATGGCCACCTCCGGCTCGGCGCAGTACTTCGCCAGGATCTCCCGGTCGCGCTCGTCGGAGTGCATCAGGTGCACGGCGGTGAAGAAGGCGTGCTCGGCCTGCAGCCCGTCGACCAGGCGCCGCAGCGGCTCGGAGAGGCCCTCGTAGGCGGCGACGGTGTTGGTCCACTGGGTGTCCCCGCCGAAGGCGGGCGTGGTCTCGGCGCGCAGCATCGAGGCCGTGGGCGGGTTGACGGCCGGGGTCAGATCGCTGTGCCAACCGGCGAGCGGCGAGACCCACTTGGCGCGGAAGTGCTCCTCGAAGTCCTTGCCGTAGCGCTCGACGTCGGCCTTGGCGTCGACCGTGAGGATCTCCGGAAAGCCCTCGGGGTGGACGCCGTGCTTCGCACCCGGGCGCCGGGTCAGGTGCCCGAAACGCCGCCCGAGGGCGACGTGGCGGGCGTGGCCGATGTCCTGGCCACGGAAGAACACGACCTTGTGTTCGAGCACGGCCTGCCAGATCCCGGCCACGACCTCGTCGGACAGCTCCGTGGAGAGGTCGACGCCATGGATCTCGGCGCCGATCCGGCCGGCCACACGACGGACGTCGAGTCGGGCCGGGGCGACGGTGGTCATCAGTGTCAGCTCCTGGAATCGCTTGGGGGGAACTTGGGGGGAACAGAGAACAGAGAACGGAGGAAGGGGGAGGGCGCGGCTCAGCCGTGGACGGCCTGGATCCAGAGCGGGAGCAGGACCAGGGACGCCACCGAGCTCTTGATGACGAGTGAGGCCGACAGGCCGACGTCCACGTTGTAGCGCTGCGCGAAGATGAACAGGTTCTGCGGTGCCGGCATGGCCGCGATCAGGACCAGGTACTGCAGCCAGACTCCGGACACGCCGAGCACCAGCCCGCACAGCGCCCAGGTGAACAGCGGGAAGAGCAGGCACTTGAAGCCGACCAGCCAGAGCTCCTCGACCGAGGTCCCGCGCAGGGCGAGGCCGGCGCCGCCGATGTGGAGGCCGAGTGCGAACAGCGCGACCGGAGAGGCACTGGCCCCCACGAAGGAGAACCCGTCGAGCAGCGACGCGGGCACGTGCACCGACGTGAGGTTGAGCAGGATGCCGAGATTGCAGGCCAGCACGACCGGGGTGTTGAGGGAGGACCACAGAGCCCGTCCCAGCCGCTTGAGCGGGTTGCCGCTGCCCTCTTCGGCCGGGCCCAGCTCCATGATCAGGATGACCAGGGAGGAGAGCACGCACACCTGGAACAGCAGGATCGGGAAGATCGGCGCGGCGGTGCCGAAGAGCATGATGAACACCGGCACCGCGAAGTAGGCGGTGTTCACCTGCACCCCGGCCATGATCCGCATGGCCGTGCTCCGGGTGTCGGCCCCGACCATCAGCCGGGCCACCAGCCCCACCGCCAGCACCCCGACGAAGGCGCCGGTCACGTAGCCGGAGATGGCACGCCAGTAGAACAGCGCGTGCAGGTCGCTCCGGTAGATGTTGGTGAGCAGGTAGCAGGGGATGGCGAACAGGAACGCGAAGTCGGAGAACACCTTGGAGCTGTCGGCGGGAACGATCTTTCGTCGGGCGAAGACCGCCCCCACCCCGAACGCGAGGACGACCGGGACCAGCTTCGTCAGGACCGCTAGCGCGCCCATGTGTCGCTGACCGTCAGCTCACCGGTTCCGGTGGTCAGTTCCTGGTAGGCGGCGACGATCTCGCCGATCACCTTGTGTCCGGCCAGGGTGTAGCGCCGGTCGTCGATGCGGGCCACCGGCAGGATCTCACAGGCCGTGCCGCACTCGAAGGCGCCGTCGGCCTCGTCGACGAACTCCGGCCGCAGGTCGGTCACCTCGCACGGGATGCCCAGGTGCTCGGCGATGCGCAGGACGCACGCCCGGGTGATGCCGTCGATGGTGCTGCGGGTGGTGGGCGTGTGGAGCGTGCCGTCCTTGGTGAAGAACAGATGGGCCCCGGTGGCCTCCGCGATGAAGCCCTCGCTGTCGAGCAGCAGGGCGTCGTCGAAGCCGGCGCGCAGTGCCTCGTTCTTGCTGATCGTCCCGATCATGTAGTTGCCGGCCGCCTTGCTCTTGACCGGCGCCGTGTCGGGAGCCGGACGGCGGTACCGGCCGACCGTGAGCGCGATCCCCTTGTCCAGCACGTCGGCGGGCGCGTAGTAGCCGGCCGGCACCTCCCACGCGGCCACGGAGACATGCACCGAGGTCCGCAGGGCGGCGGTCTGGATCACCTCGGAGCCGCGCCAGGCGTTCATCCGGACGTACCCGTCCACGATCCCGGCTGCGGCGATCGCCGCAGCCGTCGCCGCGCACAGCTCGTCGTCGCCGTACGGCAGGTCGAAGTCGAGGAGGGCGGCCGAGGAACGCAGCCGCTCCACGTGGGCGCGCGCCAGGAACGGCTTGCCGCCGTAGACCCGCACGCCTTCGAAAACGCTGCTGGCGTAGTGCAGGCCGTGGGTGAGGACGTGGATCCGGGCGTCGGCCCAGTCCACGAGCCGGCCGTCGTACCAGAGGCGGCCGGAGCGTTGGTCGAAGGGAATCACGGGGCGGCTCACAGGGCGAGATCGAAAAGGTGGTGCTGGAGGTCGCCGACGAGGGCGACGAAGCGGCGCTGGTGCTGGGTCAGGCTGCGGACCGAGACGCCGTGCAGAGCCAGCGGGTTGATCGGGTACAGCACCAGCGTGTTGGAGCGGTAGGGGACGGTGGTGACCTCCTCCACGTGGGAGGGGTCGATGTCGTAGCGGTTGTCACCGTACTCGGACTTGCTGGTGAAGAACTTCGGCGCATCGCTGCGGTAGCGGTACAGCACGAGGTCGCCGCCGGTGGCGTCGTCCTCGGGCAGCCGCATGTAGAACAGGCCGCCGAAGAGCTTGTACGGCTTGTCGACGTGCGGCCCCCGGTAGGCGGACGGGCGGCCGGTGACGGCGGAGTTGATGACCGCGGTGCAGTCCATCAGGATGTCGTGGGTCTCGAAGGAGTTGCGGTGGCGTCGACCGACGCGCAGGTCGTGCAGCGGGCCGCAGATCTTCTCGGCGTCCGGGTTGGCCGCGATCAGGTCCTCGTAGAACAGCTCGAGGAATTCGGCGTAGAACTCCGGGGACGAGTGGTAGGTGACGAAGTCCTTCCACACCTGCGGCAGCGTCTCGTCCCTGAGGACCAGCTCCGACATGTAGTTGTAGCGCTCGTTCGAGGTGATCGGCTTGCCGATCCGCTCGCTGATGTGCTCGGCGGTCGGCATCGTCGTCGCCAGCGCCTGGTACAGCTCGTCGCCCAGCGGGTTCTCCAGCACGACGTGCGGGAACGGGTCGCGTCGGATGTCCGCCTTGGTGGCCTTGGCCAGCAGGGACTGGATCGGTATGCGGGTTTCGTCCATCGCGGTCTCTCCTGTGGGTGGGTTCTTCTCGGTCGGACGGAGGGGCGGGCCGGTCGGAGGGTGAGGCCCCTGCCCCGGTCAGAGGGTGAGGCCTCTGACGGACAGCCAGGTCTCCAGGACGAGCAGGGACCAGAGCGTCTCGGCCGCGTCCGCGTGCGGGCTCTCGGTCTGCAGCTGGAAGAGGTCCTGGACGACCTCGCGGCGGAACAGCGCGCCGCAGCGCGGGTCCGGGCCCAGCAGGGTGTCCCCGATCAGGTCGTACAGGGCCTCGCCGGGCTGGATCATCGCCGCGATCGGCAGGGTGAACGGCTGCTTGGGCCGCTCGATGATGCCGGCCGGCAGCCAGCGCCGGGCGGCGAGCGCGACCGGCGCCTTGACCGTCCCCCCGGCGACCTTCAGCGTGGCGGGCAGCGCGTGGGCGAAGCGCATCACCGACGGCTGCAGGAAGGGGATCCGGGCCTCGACCGCGTGCGCCATGCTCAGGTGGTCGACCCGGCGCAGGATGTAGGAGGGGAAGCGCTCCACCTGGTCGTAGCGCAGCAGCGTCTCCAGCTTGTCCCGGTCGCCCGCCGCGACCCGGCGGGCCAGCTCGTCGCCACTGCGGTCGGCGAAGAAGCCGCCGTCCGCACGGACCCGGGCGAGGTAGTCGGGGTGGTAGAGCCGGGTCAGGGTCGCGGTCCCGGTGGCCGCCATCGTCTCCTGGTAGCCGCGGTGCCAGGTGGGTCCGTCGTCACCGGCAGCCTTGGCGAAGCGGGCGTAGCCGGCGAAGAGCTCGTCGGCGCCGTCGCCGGTCAGTGCCACCTTGAAGCCGGCCTGGTGGACCGCCTCGAACAGGGCGAAGGTGCTGAGGCTGTGCGGGGCGTTGTTGGGCTGGTCGAGGTGGCGCACGTACCGGTCGATGACGGCCGGGAAGTCCGCGGGGCGGACCAGCACCTGATGGTGCCGGGTGCCGCAGTGCTCGGCGACCTGGGCCGCGAAGTGCCGTTCGTCGCTGGGCCAGTCGCCCTCGTAGGCGATGTTGAACGAGGCCAGGTCGGGGACGAGCGTGCTGCTGAGGGCGGTGAGGTAGCTGGAGTCGAGCCCGCCGCTGGTGATGACGCAGACCGGGACGTCGGCGCTGAGCATCCGGGCCAGCTCGTCCCGCAGCATCGCGTCGAGGTGCTCGGCGGCGCGGGCGGGGCCGTCCGCGCCGCTCCAGTCCTCCGTCTCGGCGGCGGGCTCCACAGGCCCCGTGAGCTCCGTCCGCGCGGTCACCAGGCGCCCGTCGGCGAAGCTGAGCATGCCGCCGGGCTCCAGGGTGCGTACCTCGCGGTAGACCGTGCCCGGTCCCCAGACGGCCTTGCCGCCCAGGTAGCGGTCGACGGCCAGCGGGTCGAGCCCGGCCGGGAAGTCCGGGAACCGGGAGAGCGCCTGGAGCTCGGAGGCGAAGCAGATCCGGCGGCCGTCCGAGGACAGGTAGTAGAACAGGGACTTCATGCCGGCATGGTCGGTGAACAGCTTCAGGCGCGGTTCGCGGCGTTCGTCGACGATCGCGATCGCGTACATGCCCTCGAGCCTGCTGACGAACGCGTCGCCGTGGAGCTCGTAGAGCGGCAGCAGTACGTCGCCGTCGCAGGTGCCTTCGAAGCGGTAGCCGTGACCGGCCAGTTCGGCGCGCAGGGCGGCGTGGTTGTAGATCTCGCCGTTGAACACGCAGGTCAGGCCCGGGCGTTCGAACGGCTGGTTGCCGCCTGCGACCCCCTGGATGGCGAGTCGGTTGTTGCCCAGCGCCCAGGTGGGGCCGAGCTTGAGGGTCTGGGCGTCCGGTCCGCCGTGGACCTGGCCGGCCGAGACGGAGGTGAGAACGGCGCGGTCGCGGTCGCCGACGGGCACGCCGAAGCAGCCGTGGATGCGGCACATGGGGTGTGGTACTCCCGGGTCGGAATCGCCGGTAAGGCTCGGGTGGGCTCAGGTGAGCAGCGGGGCGAGGCACTCGCGCGGCGGGGACTGCACCGCCTGCGGGTAGTGGCGGCCGAGGAACTCCGTGACGATCTCGACCTGTCGCAGCACGTCGTGGAGGTGGTCCCGGCTGGGCCGGCTGCCGTGGCGCTCCAGCGCGCTGTTGCCGGTCTTGAGGTAGACGGGCGCCGCGATCCGCACGAACTCCGGCGCCTCGTAGGTGCGGACGAAGCCGCCGGAGGCCTTCGGGTTGTCCACGTGGATGTCCAGGGGGACGCTGACCGAGCGCCGGATCGAGGCGATCATCGGCAGGGTGAGGTCGCGGACCGGGTTGATGCTGTCGGCGCCGAGCATCTCCAGCACCTGGGCGGAGGCCGGGTTTCCGTGCCCGCAGTGGGCGGAGACCTTGAGGTGGATGTCCTTGGGGAGATCGCCGTCCGCCCGCAGGCGGTTCAGCACCCACAGCAGGCCCTCGTCGTAGACGACGAAGCCGCGCACGCCCAGTTCCACGGCGCGCCGGATGTCCTCGACCGCGCGGATCAACTGGTCCTGGCCGCGCAACCGGTAGCCGATCCGGACGCCCTCGGCGGTCTGCACGCTGGCGCCGATGTCGTAGGCGGCCCGCGGGCCGACAGACATGACGATCTCGGCACCGTACTCCCGGCCGAGGGCGACGTAGGAGCGCAGGTCGCGGTCGGTGTGGCGGCACATGCCGAGGGTCTCGGTGATCCGGTTGACCGTGAAGCCGCGCCGGCGGCTCTCGGAGAGCAGGAACTCGGCGGCCTCGGGCGAGTTGACCGTGGGCACCTCGATGCGGAACTGGGCGCCGTCGGGGAAGCGCGCCTCGGAGGGCTCGGCCGCGTGTCCGTCGGACTCGGGCAGGCCGAGCCGGCTCAGCTGGGCGCGGGTCGTGCTGTACAGGGCCGGCAGCGTCATCCCGTCACCTCGTCACTTCGAAACCGAGCTGGGCCTCGACCCGCTCGACGATCTCTTCCGCGATCCGGATCGAGGTCGCGTGGTCTGCATGGACCACCTGGACCTCGCCGAAGTTGCCGACATTGCCGCGGCAGGGTTCGAGCAGCTCCGTCCGGGGGAACCGCACCCACAGCGAGCGCAGCGCCGTGCCGTACTCGGCCGCCCAGGACAGGTCGGGGACCGTCTCCGGCTTCGGCTGCCGCTGAGCGGCGCCGAACCAGCGCACGGTGGCGTACGCGGAGAAGGCCGGGTCCTGCGCCGGGATCTCCTCGTCGAGGTAGATCCGCACCAGCAGCTCGAAGAGGTCTCCCCCGCCGGCCATGACGAACAGCTCGGGCAGGCAGGAGCCCATCACCCGGGGGTTGAGCTCGATCAGCCGGGCGACGCCGTCCTCTCCGAGCATGACCTCGACGTGGAAGACGCCCAGGCGCATGTCGAGCGCGGTCAGGGCGCGCTCGGCGAACTCCATGACGACCTGGCGGTCGGCCTCGCTGATCGCGGCGGGGATGGTGGTGCCCAGCTCCAGCGGCTTGTGCTGGTCCCAGGTCTTCCGCTCGCTCACCGCGAAGCGGAGGAAGCGTCCGTGCGAGAGGCCGATCTCGGCCGACACGAAGCGTCCGGTCAGGTAGCGCTCCACCAGCATGCCATGGCGGTAGGCGGCACGTTGACGCTCGGAGCCGTCCAGCTCGGCGAAGAGCTCGCGCAGCCGCTGCTCGTCGGGGACGACGTGCGCCCCCTCGCTGGCGGAGCCGCAGGCGGGCTTGACCACCAGCGGGTAGCCGTGGGCGGCGGCGAAGCCGAGCGCGCCGTCGAGGCCCTCGACGGCCGCGTGCTCGGTCGTGTCCACGCCGGCGGCGGCCAGCGCCGCCCGGCAGGCGTCCTTCTGTTTCGCGGTCGCCGCGCCATGGGCGCTCGTGAACGGAATGCCGAGTTCCTCCGCGATGCGCGCGACCGGGACCACCAGCGCGTCCACGGTCGCCAGGAATCCGTCGATGGCGTACTCGGCGTGGATATCCAGTACGCAGGCCCGCAGCGCTTCGAATTCCGTGGCGTCGTCGAGCAGGTGCACCGCGTCGACGAATTTCCCGTGGTCAGTCTCGTTGAAATCGATGTTCTGGTATTTCTCCATCTGCCGGGAACGAATGAGCGTCACCCGGTGGCCGAGCCGTTTTGCGGCTTCGAAGGCAGGAGCGTTCCCCGTCTTCCAGGTTACGAAGACGACGTGTCGTGCCATTTCCGATTTCCCCCGTCAACTTGATTCGGGTACCGCGGCACCCAGGTCGGGCGCGCTGCGCCGGTTCCGCTCGGCCCAGGCCACGATCGGCGGGAAGCAGGCGCCGATCAGGGCGAAGGCGATCGCCATGACGAGCCAGCCGCCGGTCCGGTGCCCGATGGCCAGCCAGACCAGCAGCGCCGGGGCCACGAGCTTGCCCAGATCCGCGCTCATCGCGTAGGTGCCCTGGTACTGGCCCTGGGCGTGGTCGGGCGCCAGCCCGAAGGAGATGCCCCAACTGCCCGCCGACTGCCAGATCTCCCCGACCACGTGCAGGCCGGCGCCGAGCGCGAGCAGCACCGAGGCGAACACGGCGGAGCGCCCGTCGCTGAAGGCGAAGGCGGTGCAGGCCAGCCCGACGAAGGCCGCGCCGAACCGCACCGAGCGGGCCGCGCCACGCGGCTGATCGCTACCCTTGGCCGCCCTGACCTGCAACAGCACCACCGCGACGGTGTTGACCACGAGGATGGTGGCCACCATCCAGCGGGGCGCGTGCGTGCACTCGACGACCCATAGCGGCAGGACCACCTCCAGCAGCTGGTTGTGCATGGAGAGGACGCCGTCCAGCAGTACCAGGCTCAGATACGGGCGGTCGGTGAGCACCTCCAACCGGGGCCCGGGGCGGGCCGGTTGGGACGGGACCGCGGGCAGCAGCAGCGTGAGCAGGCCGCCCGTCAGGTAGATCGCTCCGTTGATCACCACGGCCGAGCGGTAGGCGGTCGGGGTGCCCACGGCCAGGATGAAGCCGGCCAGAGTGGCCCCCAGCGCCAGGCTGGTGTTGGTGGTGGCGCGCAGGTAGGCGCGGATCCGGACCCGCTGCTCGGCCGGGACCAGCCCGGCGATCATCGCCATCCGCGCGCTCCGGCTCGCGCTGAACGCGGCGGACTGGAGCGACACGACCACGACGTAGCCGGCCAGCCCGTGCACCAGGAGCAGGCCCAAGGTGAGCGGGCCGAGCAGAATGAGCGACCACAGCTGGACCGTGCGGGCACCGATCCGGTCCGCGAGGTGGCCCGCCGGGGTGCTCGACGCGAGGGAGACGGCCGCGGCGACCACGACGCCGACGGCGAACTGTCCCGCGGACAGCCCGACCACGGACGTCGCGTAGATCGCGCTGATCGCCGCCCATAGGCCCTGGCCGTGGACGGCGGTGATGAGAGTGAGGGTGCGAGCGGGGCCCTTCTCGGGCAGCAGTCCGGCGAGCAGGTCGCGCGACCGGACGCGGCTCAGCACCGAGGCTTTGCGCCGGATGGCGCGGCGTGGGCGGATATGCCGACCAGCGGGTAGGTAATTCTTTGCTGTGCGGAACTGGAACGTGCGGAACCGGACAATGGGGCATCCTTATTGCATGGGTGAGCCAAGGATGTGATGGAGGTCCGCCTCGCAGCCGATAAATGTGGTCGGTGGAGGCAACGTGCAACGTGCCGAACAACTGACTTGCCCGCGTCGATCTTGACCGGGCATGCGAGAGGTTAACGAGCGCTCACTGCGCCTGTCAATGAGATCGAACTGAAATTCTGCGTACGGATATGTGCCGCCGAATCGGCGAAAGGCGGCACGCCCGGTCGTCGCCATGTCCATTGACGGCCGCAGCGGCGGCTGATAAAGACCGGGCTGTTCAGTCGGCCAGGCGGTGCAGCCGACCAACAGCCTCGTGGAGGACGTCGTCCTTCTTGCAGAAAGTGAATCGAACCTGGCTGCGACCCGCGTCGGGGTCGTCGTAGAAGACCGAGTTGGGGATGGCGACGACACCGCAGCGTCCGGGGAGCGAGCGGCAGAAGGCGTAGGCGTCCTTCTCGCCGAACGGGCTGATGTCGGTGGTGATGAAGTACGTGCCCTGGGGCTGGTAGACCTCGAACCCGGCCGCGCGCAGGCCGTCGCCGAGCAGGTCGCGCTTGCGGCGGAGGTCGGTGCGGAAGCTGTCGAAGTACGAGTCCGGCAGGCGCAGCGCCTCGGCGATCGCGTACTGGAAGGGGCCCGCACTGACGTAGGTCAGGTACTGCTTGGCCGTCCGGACGGCGGAGACGAGCGGGCCGTTCGCCGTGGCCCAGCCGACCTTCCAGCCGGTGAAGGAGAACGTCTTGCCGGCCGAACCGATCGTCACCGTGCGCTCGCGCATGCCGGGGAAGGTGGCGAGCGGCAGGTGCTCGGCGTCGTCGAAGACCAGGTGCTCGTACACCTCGTCCGTCACCACCAGCAGGTCCCGCTCGACCGCCAGCTCGGCGATCGCGGCCAGCTCCGCCCGTGTGAGGACCGTACCGGTCGGATTGTGCGGGGTGTTGATCAGCAGCAGCCGGGTGCGGCCGGTGACGGCGGCCCGCAGCTCGTCCAGGTCCAGGCGGAAGGAGCCCTCGTGCGGGCGCAGGGTCACGGGTACGCGCGTGCCGCCCGCCATGGCGATGCTCGCCGCGTAGGAGTCGTAGTACGGCTCCAGGGCCACGACCTCGTCGCCCGGCTCCACCAGCGCCAGCAGCGCGGCCGCGATCGCCTCCGTCGCGCCCGCCGTGACCAGTACCTCGGTGTCGGGGTCGTGGTCCAGCCCGTAGCGGCGCCGCTGGTGCGCGGCGATCGCGGTGCGCAGCTCCGGGATGCCCGGCCCCGGCGGGTACTGGTTGCCGCGGCCGTCGCGCAGTGCCCGTACGGCCGCCTCCCTGACCTCCTCGGGGCCGTCGGTGTCGGGGAAACCCTGGCCCAGGTTGATCGACCCGGTCGACAGGGCGAGCGCGGACATCTCGGCGAAGATCGTCGTCCCGAACTCGGCGAGCCGGCGATTGAGGTGAGGGCGTGCGCTGGAGGTCATGGGGGCCATCCTGCGCCCAAGCTCTGGAGTTCCTCAACTCTGCTTTGCGCCGTGGGACGGCCGGGCATCTGCCGGTCACCGCGGTCCATGGGGGACCGCTTCGGGGGAACGGAAGGAGGGTGACGCCATGGTCATCGGGATCATCGTCATCCTGGTCGTGGCCGTCACGGTGCTGGCCGGGAGCCGGCGGCGGAAGGTGTCGCTCGGCAAGAGCGGCCGTGGCCGGTCCGGGTCGTACCGCTCGTCGTCCTCGTCCTCGGCGTACGACGGCAGCGGCAGCTGGTGGGCGGGCGGCGCCGACTCCGGTCCGTCGGGCGGGCACCACGGGGGCCACCATGGCGGTCACCACGGCGGCCACTCCTGCGGTGGCGGCCATTCCTGCGGCGGCCACTCCTCCTGCGGCGGGGGCGGATGCGGGGGAGGCAGCTGACACGGGGCAGCCGAGCTCCCGGGGGAACCGTATCCGGGCCGCATGCGAGCGCCCGCCGGACGAGGTCGGCCGGCGGGCGCTCGCCGTGCGTACGGACGAGGACGGCCGGAGGGCGCTCGCCGTTCGTGGGCCGCGCCCGGCGCGGCCATGGTTGAACAGTTGAACTGTGGAGCCCTCTGAGGGATGGAAACCCCACGAAGTTGGGTAAAAACGCTGTCGGGGCGCCACTGTCCATGATTCCCTCTAAACCGCCAACGCAGCCCCTCGGACGTCCCTGAGACCTCCCGCCCCGGCCGAGCCGGCTGGGCTGACATGGCAGATCTCCCCCTCATCGCGTGTTAGCGGAGCCGATCCATGCTCACGACCCTGAACACCTCCTACACCGATACACGGGCTGCCGACCTGGCCTGGGCCCTGGGACGCGAGCCGCTGCCGGCCCTGGCCACCCTCGACCTGGAACTCACCGGGGCCAAGCTCCAGTTGAGACTGCTCGGCGCGTCCCACCAGGTGCTGCTGGACGAGGAGCGCGGCCGCTGTTCGGAGACGGTCGCCTGCATCCCCGGCTCCAGCACCCCGCTGCCCCTCGGCGTCGCCAAGCGCGTCGGCGACTGGGAGTACGAGTTCGCCGCGCGCGTCGAGGTGCTCACCCCCGGCTCGTTCGCGGGCCGCGCCCAGGAGTTGCTGGCCCTCGTCTCCGACCATCCGCACGGCCTCGCCGGCGTCTTCCCGGGCAGCCCGCACGCCTTCACCGCGATGCTGGCCCAGCGCCACGAGGGCCAGGTGCACTGGCGCACCTGGCACGCCTACCCGCAGGACGGCCAGTTGGTGGCCACCCGGACCAGGGTCGGCGTGCGGGTGCCGACCGCACAACTGAACTGAGCGCGCCGCGCAGACATAAACCCCTTACACGTCAACTGCCTCCAGATCCACACGTGTGGGTGACGAAGCGTACCGAGCGTGTGACGTAACGTCGCAGAGTGATCGATCCGCACGCTCCCGCGCAACCGGGTTGCCCGCCGTCCTGGACAGGCCCCGCTCGGCTGCCCGTCCGGCCCGGCACCGGGCGGTTCCTGGTCCTCGTGTGCGTCTTCGTCTGCGCGGCCTGCGGACTCGTCTACGAACTCGAACTCGTCGCGTTCGCCTCGTACTTGATGGGCGACTCGGTCACCCAGGCCTCCGTCGTGCTGTCCGTGATGGTGTTCGCGATGGGCATCGGCTCCCTCGGCGCCAAGCGGCTGCGCTGGCACGCTGCGGCCGGTTTCGGCGCGATCGAGACCGCCCTCGCGCTGATCGGCGGATGCAGCGCGATGGCGCTGTACGCCGTCTTCGCCTGGACCGGCGGCTGGGGCGGGATGTGGGCCGAGGGCCCGCGCTGCCTGCTGGTCGCCTTCTCGCTCGCCATCGGCCTGCTCATCGGCGCCGAAGTCCCGCTGCTGATGGAGCTGATCCAGCGCATCCGCCACCAGGACGCGGGCGGCGCGGTGGCCGACCTGTTCGCGGCGGACTACGTCGGCGCGCTGGTCGGCGGCCTGGCATTTCCCTTCCTTCTCCTGCCCGTCCTCGGCCAGTTGACGGGCGCGCTGCTCACCGGCACGGTCAACGTCGTGGCCGGCGGCGCCCTGGTCCTCGGTCTCTTCCGCCGCGACCTCACCCGCCGGGCCCGCTGGACCCTGCTCCTCGTCGGCCTCGTCGTCCTCGGCGTCCTCGCCTCCGCCGCGGCCCTCGCCGACGAGTTCGAACGCGCCGCCCGGCACGCCGTCTACGGCAAGGACGTCCGGGTCGCCGAACAGACCGACGTCCAGGAGGTCGTCCTCGCCGGCGGCACCGACGGCAAGCCCCTCGACCTCTTCCTGGACGGCCGGCTCCGCGTCGGCGGCCGCGACGAACGCCGCTACCACGAGGCCCTCGTCCACCCGGCCATGTCCGCCGGCCCGCACGCGCGCGTACTGATCCTCGGCGGCGGCGACGGCCTGGCCGCCCGCGAGGTGCTGCGCCACGGCGGGGTGCGCCGCGTCGACGTCGTCGAACTCGACCCTGGCCTGCTCCGCCTGGCCCGCCACGACCCCGGCCTCGCCGCCGCCAACGGCCACGCCTACGACGACCCCCGCGTCCACACCACCACCGCCGACGCCCTCGGCTGGCTGCGCGGCGCGCCCCCCGCCCGGTACGACGTGGTGATCGCCGACCTCCCCGACCCCTGCATCACCGCCAGCACCAAGCTCTACTCCCAGGAGTTCTACGGCCTGGCCCGCCGCGTCCTCGCCTCCGGTGGCCGGCTCGTCGTCCACGCCGGGTCGGTCACCACCCGCCCCCGCGTCTTCTGGACGGTCGCCGCGACCCTGAGCGCCGCGGGCCTCGCCGCCTCCCCCTACCGGGTCCTCGGCCACGACTCCGGCTTCCCGGCCGGCCCCGACCGCGCGGCGGGCGCGCCCGGAGCCCCGCACGACTGGGGCTTCCTGCTGGCCCGCCCGGGGGCCACTCCGCCACCGCTGCGCCTGACCACCGGACCGCTGCGCACCCTGACACCGGCGGACCTGACCGCGGACGCACGGGCGGCGCAGCGGACCCGCATCGAGGGGCTGCCCGCGTCGACGCTGGTGCATCCGCGGTACTGAGGAGCCGGTCGGGGGGCGGGCTGGTCGGGGGCTTCTGGTGAGCCGGTTGGGGGGCCGGCGAGCCGGTCGGAGGTGCTGGCGAGCTGGTCGGGAGGTGCCGGCGAGCCGGTCTGAGGTACTGGCGAGCCGGTCGGGCGCGGGTGATTTCCGGTCACACCTGGGTAGGCTCACCCGACATGGAGCACCAGGTCTTCGTCCCGGTTCCGCTCGAGCCGCTCAGAGCCGCCCTGGCCGACCCCGCGCGCGTCGCCCGCGCGGTCCCCGGCCTGCAACAGGACGCCGGTGCCGAACCCGTCGCCGGACGCCTGAAGCTCCGCGTCCAAGGACACTCCGTCACCTACCGGGGTACGGCCCGGGTCGTAGCCCGCACGGACGGCACGTACGCCGTCGAGGCCGACGCCACCGAGGCCCGCGGCACCGGTGCCGTGAAACTCGCCCTCACCCTGCGCCTGGCGGAGGCCGAGGGCGGTACGACGGTCACGGTCGAGGGCACGGCGGACGCGGACGGCCGTATCGCCGAGCTCCCGCCGGACGCGGTCCACGCCGCCCTGACCCGGCTGCTGAACTGTTTCGTGGAGAACCTGGCGACGCCCCAGGAGGCGCCGGAACCCGAGGCCGAGCAGACCTCCGTCTTCGAGACCGAGGTCCCGCCACCGTCCCTGGACCCGGCGGCCGACCGCTTCTCCGGGGACTTCGCCGACACCGGCGAGCCCCCCGCCGAGGCCGCCCACGCCCGCCGCACGATGATCGGCCGCAGCGCGGAGGAGGTCGACCATGCCCCGCCGCGGGGGCGTTACGCACCGGTTCCGGCGCCGCAGACCGTCACGGCCACATCGGCACTGCGCTGGGCGGCACCGGCGGCGGCACTGGTGGTGGCGTCGGCGATCGTCGTGAGCAGGGCCTTGCGAAAACGCCGCTGAGCGAAAGCGCACCCGTCTCCCCCCAGTAGCCTCGTCCCGTGAGTAACGAAGACATCACGCTGACCGCGGGCAACGCGGAAGTACGCGTCAGCCCCGCGCACGGCGGCCGGATCAGCAGCCTCGAGGTCGACGCCCTCCAACTGCTGAGGCAAGGGCACCGCTACGGCTGCTTCCCGATGGTGCCGTGGTGCGGTCGCACCAGGGACGGCCGCTTCCTGGACGGCGGCACCGTACGCCAGATGCCGCTCAACTCCCCGCCGCACGCCATCCACGGCACCGCCCGCGACGGCGCCTGGCGCACCGCGCGCGTCTCGGACAGCGAGGCGGTGATCACGTACGACCTGGTCGACCCCTGGCCGCACCCCGGCCGCGTCACCCAGGTCGTCACGCTCGCCGAGGACGGCCTGACGCTGACGATGTCGGTGGAGGCGCGGGACGACTCCTTCCCGGCGCAGATCGGCTGGCACCCCTGGTTCAACCGGAACCTGGGCGGTGAGGACGTGGCCGTCGACTTCAAGCCCGCCTGGCAGGAGGAGCGCGGGGACGACCATCTGCCCACCGGCAACCGGATCGACCCGAAGCCCGGCCCCTGGGACGACTGCTTCGGCATGCCCGACGGCGTCGACGTCACCCTCACCTGGCCCGGACAGCTTCAGCTGAAGGTGACCAGCCGCGAGGAGTGGGTGGTCGTCTACGACGAGCAGGCCGAGGCCGTGTGCGTGGAGCCGCAGACCGGCCCGCCCAACGGCCTGAACACCCTTCCGCGCCTGGTCACCCCGCTGGAGCCGCTGGAGGCGAGCACCACCTGGAGCTGGCGGCGCCTTTAAGCTGGTCGGCATGACGGATGTACGTGGCGCGCTGCTGCAGCAGATCAAGGACAAGGCCGTGGTGCACGGCAAGGTGACCCTCTCCTCGGGTCTGGAGGCCGACTACTACGTCGACCTGCGCCGCATCACCCTCGACGGCGAGGCCGCCCCGCTGGTCGGTCAGGTGCTGCTGGATCTGACCGCGGACCTGGAGTTCGACGCCGTCGGCGGCCTCACCATGGGCGCCGACCCGGTCGCCGCCGCCATGCTGCACGCCGCCGCCGCGCGCGGGAAGAAGCTGGACGCGTTCGTCGTACGCAAGGCGGCGAAGGCGCACGGCCTGCAGCGGCGGGTCGAGGGCCCGGAGATCAAGGGCCGTCGGGTGCTGGTCGTCGAGGACACCTCCACCACCGGCGGCTCCCCGCTCACCGCCGTGGAAGCCGTGCGCGAGGCGGGCGCCGAGGTCGTGGCCGTGGCGACCATCGTGGACCGCGCAACCGGCGCCGCCGAGAAGATCGAGGCCGGCGCGGGCGTTCCGTACCGTTTCGCCTTCTCGAAGGATGAACTGGGTCTGGACTGACGACGCGGATTGACCTGGACTTGTCCGGCGCATGGACCACCGGTCCATGTCTGGAAAGATGGGGACGACGACGGCGTCGAAACCCCCAGGTCTAGGTCAGGGCCGTAACGCACAACCCCAACCCGCAACACAAGGAGCGGACAGATGCCCATCGCAACCCCCGAGGTCTACAACGAGATGCTCGACCGGGCGAAGGCAGGCAAGTTCGCCTACCCGGCCATCAACGTCACCTCGAGCCAGACCCTGAACGCGGCGCTGCGCGGCTTCGCGGAGGCGGAGAGCGACGGCATCGTCCAGATCTCGACCGGTGGTGCCGAGTTCCTCGGCGGCCAGTACAGCAAGGACATGGTGACCGGCGCGGTCGCCCTCGCCGAGTACGCGCACATCCTCGCCGAGAAGTACCCGGTCAACATCGCGCTGCACACCGACCACTGCCCGAAGGACAAGCTCGACGGGTACGTACGTCCGCTGATCGCGATCTCCGAGGAGCGCGTGAAGGCCGGCAAGAACCCGCTGTTCCAGTCCCACATGTGGGACGGCTCCGCCGAGACCCTCGCCGACAACCTGGAGATCGCCCAGGAGCTGCTGGAGCGCACCCGCGCCGCCAACATCATCCTGGAGGTCGAGATCACCCCGACCGGCGGCGAGGAGGACGGCGTCTCCCACGAGATCAACGACTCCCTCTACACCACGGTCGAGGACGCCATCCGCACCGCCGAGGCCCTGGGCCTGGGCGAGAAGGGCCGCTACCTGCTGGCCGCCTCCTTCGGCAACGTGCACGGCGTGTACAAGCCGGGCAACGTCGTGCTCCGCCCCGAGCTGCTGAAGGAGCTGAACGAGGGCGTGGCCGCGAAGTTCGGCAAGGCCTCCCCGTTCGACTTCGTCTTCCACGGCGGCTCCGGCTCATCCGAGCAGGAGATCCTCACCGCGCTCGAGAACGGCGTCGTGAAGATGAACATCGACACGGACACCCAGTACGCCTTCACCCGTCCGGTCGCCGCCCACATGTTCCAGAACTACGACGGCGTCCTGAAGGTCGACGGCGAGGTCGGCAACAAGAAGGCCTACGACCCGCGCACCTGGGGCAAGCTGGCCGAGGCGAGCATGGCCGCGCGTGTCGTCGAGGCCACGCAGAACCTGCGCTCGGCGGGCAACAAGATCAAGTAACCGGGTACCCCCGCGGTGGGCCCGGCGGCTGTGCCGGCCGCCGGGCCCGCTGTATACCTGGGGGGTGCCCGATGTCCGGCTGTCCTCGTCCCAGGGCAAGTGGATCCTGCTCACCACGGTCCTCGGCTCCAGCATGGCGCTGCTGGACTCGACCGTCGTCAACGTGGCGCTCCCGCGCATCGGGCAGGACCTGGGCGCGAGCCTGGCCGCCCTGCAATGGACGGTCAACGCGTACATGGTCACGCTGGCCGGACTGATCCTGCTCGGCGGTTCGCTGGGCGACCACTACGGCCGCCGGAAGATCTTCGTGCTGGGCGTGGTGTGGTTCGCGGCGGCGTCCCTGCTGTGCGGCCTGTCGCCGAACCCGCCGGTGCTGATCGCCGCCCGGGCCCTGCAGGGCATCGGCGGCGCGCTCCTCACCCCCGGCTCCCTGGCGATCATCCAGTCGTCCTTCCACCGCGACGACCGCAGCCGGGCCGTCGGCCTCTGGTCCGGCTTCGGCGGGATCGGCGCGGCGGTCGGCCCGTTCCTGGGCGGCTGGCTGGTGACCGGCCCCGGCTGGCGCTGGGTGTTCCTGCTGAACGTCCCGCTGGCCCTGCTGTGCGTACCGGTCGCGGTGCGGCACGTGCCGGAGTCCTCCGACAGCGACAGCCGCGGTCGCTTCGACGTGCTGGGTGCCGCCCTGGGCGCCCTGGCCCTGGCCCTGCTGACGTACGCGCTGATCGAGGCGAGGGCGGGCTCGCTGGTGGTGGCCCTGACGGCGTTGGCGGGCCTGGCGGCGGCGGTGGCCTTCGTGTACGTGGAGCGACACCGCCCTGCCCCGATGCTCCCCCCGGACATCTTCGCCTCGCGCCAGTTCACGGCGGTCAACCTGGTCACCCTGTGCGTGTACGCGGCGTTCGGCGGCTTCTTCTTCCTGACCGCGCTCCAGCTCCAGGTGGTGGCGGGCTACTCGCCGCTCGCGGCCGGTACGGCCCTGCTCCCGACCACCGCCTTGATGCTCCTCTTCTCCTCCCGCTCCGGTGCGCTGTCCGACCGCACGGGCCCGCGCCTGCCCCTGACGATCGGTCCTCTCCTCTGCGCTGCGGCGATGCTGCTGATGCTCCGCGTGGGCCCGAACGCCCACTACCTCACCGACGTCCTGCCGGCCCTGCTGGTCATGGGCGCGGGCATGGTGACCCTCGTGGCCCCGCTGACGGCGACGGTGCTCGCCTCGGTCGACACCTCCCGGGCGGGCCTGGCCAGCGGCATCAACAACGCGGCGGCGAGAGCGGCGGGGCTGGTGGCCGTCGCCGCCCTCCCTCTCCTGACCGGGATGGGCCCGGAGGCGTACCGGGTCCCGGCCGCCTTCGACGCGGCGTTCCGGCGGGCCATGCCGATGTGCGCGGCGGTCCTGGTGGTTGGCTCCCTGCTGGCCTTCACCCTGGTCCGCCGCCCGGCCCCGGAGTGCCGACACCCGGAGTGCCACGTGCACGGCTGCGTGACGGCGCCGCCGCTGGAGGGGGAGCGACGGGGTTAGGCCCTGTCGGCGAGCAGTGGCCCCAGCACACCAAACCGTGAGGTGAGCCAAACTGGACCCCATGACGATTCACGAAAACCTTCTCGGCGGTCCGCCCCCCACTCACCTCCCCGACGACCCCGAGCCCCGCGAACAGCTCGCCGCCGGCACCGCCCCCGCCGACGTCGCCGCCAAGTACCCCACCTCCTCCCTCGCCTGGGCCCAGCTGGCCGACGAGGCGTTCGAGCGCGGCGCGGTCGTGGAGTCGTACGCCTACGCCCGTACGGGCTACCACCGCGGCCTCGACGCCCTGCGCCGCAGCGGCTGGAAGGGGCACGGCCCGGTCCCCTGGGAGCACGAGCCGAACCGCGGTTTCCTGCGCGCCCTGCACGCCCTCGCCCGTGCCGCCCACGCGATCGGTGAGCAGGAGGAGTACGAGCGCTGCACGCAGTTCCTGAAGGACTCCTCTCCGACGGCGGCGCAGACGCTGGGCTAGTCCGGCGGAAGTCGGTGGTGTGGCCCGTCTGGCAGCAGGCGGGCCTTGCCGGATCCGGGTCCATTGCGGAGGATGCCGGGTGGGGACCGGGGCCCCCGTGCCGGCATCGGCAGGGGCGGACCGCTACCCGGAGCAACAACAGGAGACAGCGATGTCCCAATCGGCTCAGCAGTCCATGGAGACTCAGGAGCCCGAGACTCCGCATCTCGATTTCGCGGGCACGACGCCGTACGAGGACTACGTCAGGGCGGACCTGCTCACCCACCTCCAGCACACCCTCTCCGACGATCCCGGAGAGATGGTCTTCCTGGTCACGACCCAGGTCATGGAGCTGTGGTTCACCGTCGTCGTCCATGAGTGGGAGACCGCGGCGGCCGCCCTGCGCGGCGACGACGTGCCGACCGCGATCGCCGCGCTGAAGCGTTCCGTACGGGAACTGGAGGCCCTCAACGCCTCCTGGAAGCCCCTCGGCCAGCTCACCCCGGCGCAGTTCAACTCGTACCGCTCCGCCCTCGGTGAGGGCTCCGGCTTCCAGTCGGCGATGTACCGCCGCATGGAGTTCCTGCTCGGCGAGAAGTCCGCGTCCATGCTCGTACCGCACCGCGGCGCCCCGCGCGCACACGCGGAGCTGGAGAAGGCGCTGCACGAGCCGAGCCTGTACGACGAGGTGCTGCGGCTGCTGGCCCGGCGCGGGCACGCGATCCCCGCGTCCGTCCTGCACCGGGACGTCTCCCAGCGCTACGAGCCCTCCGACGCGGTCGAGCAGGCCTGGGCGGCGATCTACTCCGGCGACCAGGACGCCGAACTCGCCCGGCTGGGCGAGGCGTTGACCGACGTGGGCGAACTGGTCTGGCGCTGGCGCAACGACCACCTGGTCGCCACCCGCCGCGCGATGGGCGCCAAGCCCGGCACGGGCGGCTCGGCCGGCGTGGCCTGGCTGGAGAAGCGCGCCCGCAAGAACGTGTTCCCGGAGCTGTGGACGGCGAGGTCCCATGTCTGAACTGGCCCTGGAGGCAGAGAAGCTGGACGCGGCCGACGAACTGGCGCCGCTGCGTGACCGCTTCGTCCTCGACGAGGTGGTCTACCTCGACGGCAACTCGCTCGGCGCGCTCCCCGCGAACGTCCCCGACCGCGTGGCCGACGTGGTCCGCCGGGAGTGGGGCGAACTGCGCATCCGCTCCTGGGAGGAGAGCGGCTGGTGGACGGCCCCCGAGCGGATCGGCGACCGGATCGCCCCGCTGGTCGGCGCCGCGGCCGGGCAGATCGTCGTGGGCGACTCCACAAGTGTCAACGTTTTCAAGGCACTTGTGGCCGCCGTACGGATGGCGGGCGAGGACCGCACCGAGATCCTGGTGGACGCCACGACATTTCCCACGGACGGCTACATCGCCGAGTCGGCGGCCCGCCTGACCGGCCGCACCCTGCGCGCGGTGACGCCGGCGGAGGTGCCGGCGGCGCTGGGTGACCGTACGGCGGTGGTGCTGCTGAACCACGTCGACTACCGCACGGGCCGCCTGCACGACCTGCCGGGGCTGACCGCCGCGATCCACGCCGCCGGCGCCCTCGCGGTCTGGGACCTGTGCCACAGCGCGGGCGCGCTGGAGGTGGGCCTGGACGAGCACGGGGTCGACCTGGCGGTCGGCTGCACCTACAAGTACCTGAACGGCGGCCCGGGTTCCCCGGCGTACCTGTACGTCCGTCGCGATCTCCAGCCCGGTTTCGACTCCCCGCTGCCCGGCTGGAACTCGCACACCGACCCCTTCGGCATGAGCCCGTCGTACGCCCCGGCGCCGGGCGCCCTGCGCGGCCGCGTGGGCACCCCGGACATCCTGTCCATGCTGGCCCTGGAGGCGGCCCTGGAGGTCTGGGACGACGTGTCCGTCTCCGCCGTACGCGCCAAGTCCCTCGCGCTGACGGACTTCTTCCTGCGGTGCGTGCGGGCGTACGCCGGGCCGGGGCGTGTGGAGTCCGTGACCCCGGAACGCCACGAGGAGCGCGGCAGCCAGGTCGCTCTGCGCTGCGACGACGCCGGCGAGGTGATGAAACGCCTGATCACCCGCGGTGTCGTGGGCGACTTCCGGCACCCCGACGTCCTCCGCTTCGGCTTCACCCCGTTGTACGTCACCTTCGCCGAGACCGAGCGCGCGGCCCGGATCCTGGCCGAGGAACTGGCGTAGGGAGGCACCCGGGAGAGGCCCGGGAGAGGTCTGGGAGGGGCACCCCTCTCCCGGGCCCCTCCCCGCAGAACCGTTTATCCCTCACCCTGCGTGACATCCCCTTGTCCCCGCATGTCACCGGCCTGATACCGTCCCGCCAACGGCGAACTGGTCGGTCAGACGCCAAATGGGTTCCATCGCCAAAAGGGTTCCATCGCTGAGAGGTTGGAGCATGCCGGACGACTCCGCAGCAGCCCGCGCCGCCGCCGAAGAGGAGTCGGCCTTCTCGCACCCCCCGGTCGACCCCGACGCCACCGCCGCGTACGGCGGCCACCCGGACCAGGTGATCGACTTCTACGCCCCCCGGACCGCCCAGGACTCCCCGGCCCCTGTGGTGGTGGTCCTGCACGGCGGCGCCTGGCGCGCCCGCTACGACCGCCGCCACATCACCCCTTTCGCTGACTACCTGGCCCGCCGGGGCTTCGCCGTGGCCAACGTCGAGTACCGGCGCGGCGCCGACCCCCTGATCCCCGGCCAGAGCAAGGGCGACGGCGGCGAGGCCACCCCGGTGGCCGGCCGCTGGCCCGACACCTTCGACGACATCGCCGCCGCCCTGGACGCGCTGCCCGCTCTGGTCCGGGAGGCCCTCCCGCAGGCCGACCCCCGCCGCACGGTGCTGACCGGCCACTCGGCCGGCGGTCACCTCGCCCTGTGGGCAGCGGCCCGCCACGTCCTGCCCGCGGACGCCCCCTGGCGCACCGGCGGGCCCGCCCCGCTGCGCGGTGTCGTCGCCCTCGCGCCGATCGCGGACTTCGAGGTGGCGGAGAAGCTGGACGTCTGCGGCAACGCGAGCCTGCAACTCCTCGGCGGCCACGACACCTTCGCCGAGCGCCGCCCCAGCGCCGACCCCGTCCTGCTCCTGCCCACGGGCATCGCGACGACGCTCGTCCAGGGCCGTACGGACCTGGTGGTGCCGCAGGCGGTGGCCGAGTCGTACGCGGACGCGGCGGCGAAGGCCGGTGAGGTGGTGGGCCTGACCCTGCTGGAGGACGTCGGCCACTTCCCGCTCATCGACCCGGCGGCGGACGCGTGCGCGGTGGTGGCGGAGGAGATCGCCCAACTGGCCTGGTAGCCCGCCCCCTTGCGGGTCGGTCCCGGTGATACCCGTAGTACCTGAGAGCTACCTCGCAGAACAGCTCCCTGGCGGGACGCCGACGACACGCCCCGATCCATAACTTCCTTGTCAGACAAGCCCGATGGCCGGGCAATCTGAAAGGAAGCCCGCCCATGGGGCACACCCGCGAAACCACGGACCCGCAGCCGCCGACGGCGCTGTCGCCCCACGAGGGCCACCCGCACCCGACGACGAAAGCAGCACGGGTGGTGCGGGTGGGAACCCAGACCCGGCCGGAGGCCGGGAGCCCTCCCACGGCCCCGCAGCCGAACACGCACACCACGCACACCACGCACACCACGCACGACAAGAAATGGCGCCGCACCCTCCTTGCCACCCTCCTCACCGCGGCCATTGCGGCCCCCCTCTCCGGCGCCACCCGCCCCCGGATCCCCGCCCCGGCCCCCGCCACCCTCCCCCCGATCACGGCGACGACCCTCCAGACGGCCTACGCCGCCAACCGGGCCAACGCCACCCGTGCCGCCGACATGGCCGCCGCGCACGGCGACACCCACCGCGCCGCCGCCGACCGCACCCTGGCCGCACCGTCCCGCCACCTCCTCACCTTCGACGGTCGAGGCGCGGGCCGGGCCACGGAGGTGCTCGGCGACCTCGCCCACGCCGACCGCGTCGCCGTCCTGGTCCCCGGCTCGGACACCTCCCTGGACACCTACGCCCGCTTCCACAAGGCGGCCGCGGCCCTGTTCACGGACCTCACCCACCGCGCGCCCCGAGGCACCCGCACCGCGGTCGTCGCCTGGCTCGGCTACGAGACACCGGCCACCGTCAGCACCACGGTGACCACGACCACCCGCGCCAAGGAAGCGGCCCCCCACCTGCGCGCCTTCCTACGTCACCTGCGCGCCGTGACCCCGGCCCAGGCGCACATCTCACTGCTCTGCCACTCCTACGGCACGGTCGTCTGCGGCCGGGCCGCCGCGGGCCTGGACGCCGACGACATCGTGCTCGTCGGCAGCCCTGGCACCGGCGCGGACTCCGCCGCGGCCCTGCACACCCGGGCACGAGTCTGGGCGGCCCGCGGCAGCGAGGACTGGGTCGCTGATGTGCCGCACGTCAGCGTCACCTTCTTCGGCACCACCGTCGGTCTCGGCGCCGACCCGGTCTCCCGTGCCTTCGGTGCCCGGGTCTTCGACGCGGGCGACGCCGACCACAGCGGCTACTTCACCCCGGGCTCGGTCTCCCTCGCCGACCTGGCCCGCATCACCCTCGGCGAGACCCCGGAGGTGCCCCGTGCCTGACCCCACCCCCAGCGCGCCCAGCAACCCCCGGCCCACGCCGGCCCCTCATGTCGTTTCCCCGCGCACGGCCCCGCAGCCGCCGACGGCGCTGTCGCCCCACGAGGGCCACCCGCACCCGACGACGAAGGCAGCACGGGTGGTGCGGGTGGGAACCCAGACCCGGCCGGAGGCCGGGTGCCCACCCACGAACCCGCGACCGAACCCGCAGCCGAACCCGCACACGCACCCGACGCGCACCCGAACCCGGCGCCACCTTCTCCGCACCCTCCACCACTCCGCCCACCACCTCGACACCCTCACCCCCGCCTCCCGCGACCGAGCCGTGGACGCCCTCCGAGCGATCGCGATCCTGGGCGTCGTTCTCGGCCACTGGCTGGTGACAGCCCTGGTCACCAAGGACGGCGGCCTGCACGCCACCAGCCCGCTGCAGCACATGCCCTGGCTGGCCCCGATCTCCTGGCTGTTCCAGACCCTGGCCGTGTTCTTCCTGGTCGGCGGCCATGTGGCGACCCGAAGCCTCGCCACCGCCCGCGACAGAGGCGACACCTACGGCTCCTGGCTGCACGCCCGCCTGACCCGCCTCCTCCGCCCGGTGGCCGCACTCCTGTGCCTGTGGGCGGTGGCCGCCACGACCCTCCTCCTGTCCGGCACCCCGCTCGCCACCATCGAGGCCCTGCTCAAGCTGGCCCTGTCACCGCTGTGGTTCCTGCTGGTCTTCGCCGGCCTGACGGCCGCCACCCCGCTCCTCACCCGCCTCAACCCGCTCTGGCCCCTGGCCGCCGTCCTGCACGTGGACCTGCTCCGCTTCGGTCTGCACAGCGGCCCGTCCTGGCTCGGCTGGCTGAACCTCCCGGCGGGCTGGCTGGTCCCGTACACCCTGGGCGCGGCCTGGACCCGGGGCGAGCTGGACAGCCGCCGCGCGGCCCGGGTCCTGTTCCTCGGCGGTACGGCGGCCACGGCCGTCCTCGTCGGCTGCGCCGGATACCCGGCGTCCATGGTCGGCGTCCCCGGCGCGACGATCTCCAACCTCGACCCCCCGACCCTGGCGGCCGTCACCTTCGGCCTGGCCCAGTGCGGGCTCGCCCTCCTGCTCCGCGACCGGTTGCGCCGCGCGATGGCCCGCCCGCTGCTCTGGGCGGCGGTGGCGCTGGTCAACCTCTCGGCGATGACGATCTACCTCTGGCACCAGACGGCCATGATGGCCACGACGGCCACGGGTCTCCTGGCCGGCCGGGTGCCCGGCCTGCACACCGAACCCGACTCCCCGGGCTGGGTGCCGTACCGCCTCGTCTGGCTCCCTGTCTTCGGCCTGGTCCTCGCCCTGTGCTGGACGGCCTTCCGCCATCACGAACAGGGCCCTCGCCGCCCCCGAAACCGCAGGTCCCCTGTGGTCCACCGCCATCTGCCCCCAGCAAAGAACCCGCGCAATGCCTAGTGTTGACCTTGTGAATCCCGCGGCCGCCGACGGTGAGAACGCCCCCCAGGGGCCACCTGCACCCGACCACGCCCCCGCGACGGCCGGTGCACCCACCCCCAAGTCCGCCCGGCGCCGCCTGCGGGCCTGGCTCGGCGAGAACCCCTCGCCCCAGTCACCCCCTTTGTCCCGGCACCGCTGGGCCCGTCTCCTCACCTACCTGGTCACCTTCTACTTCGCCCTGGCCATCGCCCTCGGCGGCGCCGAGGAACTGGCCAACGCCTACGGCTTCACCACGGCCGTGGCGTTCTTCAGCACGTTCCTCCAGGCCGTCGCCGTCGTCCTGGCCCTGTGGCGGCCGGTGCCCGCCTGGGCCCTGTCTCTGTTCGCCGCCCTCGCCACCGCGCTGCTGGCCCGCCAGCAGATGATGGGACCGCTGCTTCGGCTGGCCAGCCCCGGCTGGCCCTGGGCCACGCCCGTCCTGCTGGCCCACATGGCCGTCCTGGTGCTCCTCGCCCTGCGCGTCCGGTTCCGCGGGACGGTCGCCGCGCTCGTGACGACCGCATTGGTGACCGCCGTCGTGGAGGGCGGCCTGGGAGCGGCGCGCTACTCCCCGACGGGCACGGTGGCCGTCGGCCTGTTCGCGATCGCCACCGCCATCGGCGCGGCCCTGCGCAGCCGCAGCGAGGCCCGCAGTGAGCTGGTCCAGCAGACGACGATCACCGCCGAGGAACGGGCCCGGCGCACGCTGCTGGAGGAGCGCAGCCGTATAGCCCGCGAGCTGCACGACGTGGTCGCGCACCACATGTCGGTGATCTCGATCCAGGCCCAGGTGGCCCCGCACCTGGTGGAGAACCCCTCCGAGGAGCTGAAGGAGAACCTCGCCGGCATCCGCAACAACGCCCTGGAGGCCCTGACCGAGTTGCGCCGGGTCCTCGGGGTGCTGCGGTCGGAGGGCCCGGACGACCCCGAGGCCGTCGAGGAGGCCCACCGGCTGCCCACCCCCGGCACCGGCCCGGCCCCCGATGCGCCGCAGCCGAATCTCGCCCGCCTGGACGCGCTGATGGAGAACACCAGGGCGGCCGGCCTGGACGTGGTCAAGACGGTGGAGGGGGAGCCCCGCGGCTATCCACAGGGTGTGGAGCTGTCGGCGTACCGGATCGTCCAGGAGGCCCTGAGCAACGTCCTGCGGCACGCCCCGGGCGCGAGGGTCGGCGTGACGGTCCTCCACCACCCCCATGGGATATGCCTGGACATCACCAACTCCCCGCCCAGCCTTCCGGTCCCGCCGACGCCGGGCAGCGGTCACGGTCTGCTCGGCATGCGGGAGCGGGCGGCGATGCTGGGCGGGCACGTCGTCGCGACGGGGGAGCAGGACGGCGGATTCCGGGTGACCGCGTTCCTCCCGCGCGACGGCACCCCGGTGCCGGCCGGCCTCGCCCTGCCCGCCGCGTTCCAGCACCGGCTGCCGGCCGGCTCCTCCACCCCTGATCCGTACCCGCCCGAGTTCCCGACAGGAGAACAGGACCCATGACGAGCGGCGCCGGTCCCATCCGCGTACTCATCGCCGACGACCAGGAGATGGTCCGGCAGGGTTTCAGCGTGCTGCTCAGCGCCCAGCCCGGTATCGAGGTGACCGGGCAGGCGGTGGACGGTCTGGACGCGATCGTGCAGACCGCCGAACTGGCCCCGGACGTGGTGCTGATGGACATCCGGATGCCCGAGCTCGGTGGCATCGAGGCGACCCGCCGGATCGCCGCCGAGCATCCGGCCGTCAAGGTGCTGGTGCTGACCACGTTCGACCTGGACGAGTACGTGTACGAGGCGCTGCGGGCCGGGGCCTCCGGCTTTCTGCTCAAGGACGCCTCCGCGGACAAGCTGGCCGAGGCGGTCCGGGTCGTGGCGGCGGGCGACGCCCTGCTCGCGCCCGGCATCACCCGCCGGCTCATCGCCGAGTTCTCCCGCATGGACGGCAGCCCCCGGGCCCCGCTCAAGCAGCGCGTCGGCGACCTCACCGAGCGGGAGACGGAGGTGCTGGCGCTGATCGCGCAGGGCCTGTCGAACGCGGAGATCGCCGAGCGGCTGGTCGTGGCCGAGCAGACCGTGAAGACGCATGTGGGCCGGATCCTGGTGAAGCTGGGCCTGCGCGACCGCACCCAGGCGGCCATCTTCGCCTACGAGTCCGGCGTGGTCCGCCCCGGCGGCGGCCGGTGACACCCCTCAAGGGGCGACCCGTAGTACCTGAGAGGGACCCCCGAGAACCCCTCTCCAAGGTGACGACCGGGCCCGGCCGCCCGCCTACCGTTGCGTACGTGACCCAGACGACGCACACGCAGACGACACCGCCGGGCCCGGCCGGCCGGCCGCGCAGTCCGGAGTTCCGGCTGGCCGCGGACGCTTTGCGAGGGCTGCGGCAGGACCTGTTCCAGGACGCCTTCGCCTACGACCCGCTGCCCCGCCGGAGCGCCGACGGCCCGCTCGTCCGCCGTCTGTCCGGCGCGGTCTGGCTGCCGCACGTGGTGGTGGCCGCCCTCGGTGTGCTCGCGATGTCCCTCGCCGTGGCGGGCTCCTTCGAGTCCGGGCCGGCCGCCCTGCTGTGCGGGCTGCTGGCGCTGGGGCCGGTCCTGTTGACGCTGGCGCGTCCGGTGGGGGCGTTCTGGTGCTCGCTGGCCGCGAGCACGGTCGCCGCCCTGATCGGCCGCGGCGACTTCAGCGACTGGCCCTGGCTGCCGGGCAGTTTCCTGTCCCACCTGGTGGTGCTCACGGTTGTCGCGCTGCGCACCCGCCCGCGTACCGCGGCCTCGATGTGGGTGATGACCGCGGCCTACGGCTTCGTCACCGGAGGCGTTTGGCACCGCTACGACACCAATGTCACCCCGATGCTGTTCATGTCGGCCCTGATCCTGCTGGCCGTCTCGGTCCGGCACATCCGCCGCCAGGCCCAGCAGGAGGTGACCGCCCAGCAGACGGTCACCGAGCACGAACGCTCCCGCCGCACCCTCCTGGAGGAGCGCACGACGATCGCCCGTGAGCTGCACGACGTGGTCGCCCACCACATGTCGGTGGTCGCCATCCAGGCGGAGGCCGCGCCCTACCGGGTCCAGAACCCGCCGGAGGAGCTGGAGAAGGCGTTCGCCACCATCCGGGAGAACGCGGTGGCGGCCCTGACCGAGCTGCGCCGGGTCCTCGGGGTCGTCCGCGCGGAGGACTACGAGGCGCCGGACGCCCCCCAGCCGACCCTCGCCGACCTCGACGGGCTGCTGGCCAATGTGCGCGAGGCCGGCCTGACGGTGGACAGGGTGGTGACCGGCGCGGTGCGTGAACTGCCGCAGGGCGTGGAGCTGTCGGCGTACCGAATAGTGCAGGAGGCCCTCAGCAACACCCTGCGGCACGCACCCGGAGCGAGCGCCCGCGTGGAGATCGGCTATGTCCTCGGCGGTCTGGGCCTGCGCATAGTCAACACCCGCCCGCCCGCGCCGCACCTCGTGAAGCCCTCTCCGGGTGCGGGGCACGGCATCACGGGCATGCGGGAGCGCGTGTCGATGCTGAACGGCGAGATGACGGCGGGACCGGCGGAGGACGGGGGCTACGAGGTGACGGTGTTCCTGCCGGTGCCGGCGGCCACCGCGAGCGAAGGGGACGCATGACCATCCGCGTACTGATCGCGGACGACCAGATGATGGTCCGCGAGGGCTTCTCCGTCCTGCTGAACGCGATGCCGGACATCGAGGTCGTCGGCGAGGCCGTCAACGGAAGGGAGGCGGTGGACCGGGTCCGGGAACTCGCCCCGGACGTCGTCCTGATGGACATCCGCATGCCGGAGCTGAACGGCATCGAGGCCACCCGGGAGATCGTGGCGGCGGACGCGGCGGCGAAGGTGCTGGTGCTGACGACCTTCGACCTGGACGAGTACGTGTACCAGGCCCTGCGCGCAGGAGCCTCCGGCTTCCTCCTGAAGGACGCCTCGGCCCGCCAACTGGCCGACGGGGTGAGGGTGGTGGCCGCGGGGGAGGCCCTCCTGGCCCCCTCCGTCACCAAACGCCTGCTCACGGAGTTCTCCCGCCTCTCGGACACCCCGCGCCTGGTCCCGTCGGCCCAGGCGGCCTACGGCGAACTCACCGAACGCGAGACAGAGGTCCTGATCCTGATCGCCCAGGGCCTGTCCAACGCGGAGATCGCCGAGCGCCTGGTGGTGGCCGAGTCGACGATCAAGACCCATGTGAGCCGTGTCCTGGTCAAACTGGGCCTCAGAGACCGCACGCAGGCGGCGGTGTTCGCGTACGAGGCGCGCCTGGTGACACCGGGCTGACGGGAAGGGCGGCCCCTTCGGACGGGAGACCCCTGGTCAGACATCCGTCCGGCGGGTTAGCGTCCCGGCATGGCAGGCCCCACCGACCTCGGTTTCGATCCCTGGGACCCGGCGTTCCTCGCGGACCCGTACCCGGCCTACGCAGAGCTGCGCGCACGCGGCCGGGTGATCCGGTACGAGCCGACCGACCAGTGGCTGGTCCCACACCACGCGGACGTCTCGGCGCTGCTCAGGGACCGCCGGCTGGGGCGGACGTACCAGCACCGCTTCTCGCACGAGGAGTTCGGCCGGACCCCGCCCGCGCCGGAGCACGAGCCGTTCCACACCCTCAACGACCACGGCATGCTCGACCTGGAGCCGCCGGACCACACCCGGATCCGGCGCCTGGTGTCGAAGGCGTTCACGCCGCGCACGGTGGAGCGGCTGGCGCCGTATGTGCAGGGCCTGGCCGACGACCTGGTGGCGGCCCTCGTCCGGGACGGCGGCGGTGATCTGCTGACCGACGTGGCCGAGCCGTTGCCGGTCGCGGTGATCGCCGAGATGCTGGGCATCCCGGAGGCGGACCGCGGGCAGCTCCGTCCCTGGTCGGCGGCCATCTGCGGGATGTACGAGCTGAACCCGTCGCAGGAGACCGCGGCGCGGGCGGTCCGTGCCTCGGTGGAGTTCTCCGAGTATCTGCGGACGCTGATCGCGGCCCGCCGCAAGGAGCCCGGCGAGGATCTGATCTCCGGCCTGATCGCGGCCCACGACGAGGACGACGACCGGCTGACCGAGCAGGAGATGATCTCCACGGCGGTCCTGCTGCTCAACGCCGGCCACGAGGCCACGGTCAACGCCACGGTGAACGGCTGGTGGGCGCTGCTGCGCAACCCCGGCCAGCTGGCCGCCCTGCGCGCCGATCACTCCCTGATCCCCTCCGCGATCGAGGAGCTGATGCGCTACGACACCCCGCTGCAGCTCTTCGAGCGCTGGGTGCTGGACGACATCGAGATCGACGGCACGACGATCCCGAGGGGCTCGGAGATCGCGATGCTCTTCGGTTCCGCCAACCACGACCCCGAGGTCTTCCACGACCCCGAGCGACTCGACCTGACCCGCGCCGACAACCCGCACATCTCCTTCAGCGCGGGCGTCCACTACTGCATCGGCGCGCCCCTGGCCCGCATCGAGCTCGCCGCCTCCATGACGGCCCTCCTGCAGCAGGCCCCCACGCTGACCCTCGCGGCGGAGCCGCGGCGCAAGCCGAACTTCGTCATCAGGGGGCTGGAGGGGCTGAGCGTGGTGGTCGGCTGACGCCCGGCCGGCCACGACGCCCGGCCGGCCACCACCGCCCAGCCGGCCGGATCCCTCAGCCGGCCAGATCCCGCCGCCGTACCCCGGCAAGACCGCCGGCCACCAGCACCACGGCCAGACCCAGCAGAACCAGCACCGGCCCCCACTCCATCCCGCCCCCCGGCAGCTTGGGCAGATGGCCGAACGGGGACAGATCCAGCACCACCCGCGGCGCGTTCAGGGCGGGCCCGATCCAGCCGATCAGCAGCACCGCACCGGCCACGCCCCAGGCCGCGACCGCGCCCCGCGGCAGGACGCCGAGGAGGAGGACGGCGACACCGCCGATCACCCAGACCGCGGCGACCTGGAGCAGGCACGCCCCCAGCACCGGCCCGATCTGCCGGCCGTAGCCGACGGCGAAGCCCAGGCCGGCCAGGAGCATCAGCAGGGCCGAGCCGCCGAAGGCGATCAGCAGGTGGCCGGCGGCCCAGCGCAGCCGGCCCACGGCCGCGGCGAGGACCGGTTCGGCTCGGCCGGAGGTTTCCTCAGCGCTCAGCCGCAGCACGGAGGAGACGACGTAGAGCGCGGCGACCAGGCCCAGCATGCCGACCATCGCGGCGAGGAACGCGTCGGTCAGCCCCGACTGGCCGCCCATCCGCTGGAAGATCTCCCGCGCCCTGGCGTTGTCGCCGACGAGTCTGGCCGCGCCGTCGGTCATCCCGCCGTAGACGACTCCGGCGACGAAGAAGCCGGTCGACCAGCCGAGCACGCTGCCGCGCTGCAGCCGCCAGGCCAGCGCGCCCGCCGTGCCGAGGCGGCCGGCCGCCGGACCCGGCCGGGTCGGCAGGAAGCTCATGCCGATGTCCCGCCGTCCGGCCAACGCGTAGGCGACCAGCCCCTGCAGGGCGGCGGCCGCCGCGAAGAGCAGCAGCACCCACCAGCGTTCGGCCGCGAAGGCACGCAGGTTCTCCAGCCAGCCCAGCGGGGACAGCCAGGTGAACAGCGAGGAGCCGTCGGAGGAGGCCGAGTCGCCCGCCGCGCGCAGGACGAACGCCGCGCCCAGCACGGCCGCCGTCAGCCCCCGGGCCAGCCGGGCGCTCTCCGTCAGCTGGGCGACGATCGCCGCCATGGTGGCGAAGACCATGCCCACACCCGCCACCCCGAGCCCGAAGGCCAGGGCGCCCGGGGCACCCTGCCCGGCCAGCCCCGCCACGACCAGCACGCACAGGGCCGCGTTCGCCACGGCCGCCGTCAGCAGGGCCGCCGTGAGCGGGGCCCGGCGCCCCACCGTCCCGGAGGACACCAGCTCCTGCCGCCCGCTCTCCTCCTCGTCCCGGGTGTGCCGTACGACGACGAGCAGGCTCGTCACGGCGGCGAGCGCGCCCGCGTACACCCCGACCCGCCAGGCCGTCAGCGCGCCGAGGGAGTCGTCGAAGACCGGGCCGACCATGGCGCGCAGGGAGGTGTTGGTGGCCATCTGGCGCATCAGGTCGGCGCGGGCGGCCGGGGTGCCGTACAGGGTCCGCAGAGTGTTCGGCATGGAGAGGACCATCAGCGCGTTCACCGCGACCCAGACCGGGATCAGCACGCGGTCGCGGCGCAGCGCGAACCTCAGCAGGGTTCCGGTACCGGCGAGTGGGGAGTTCATGCGGGCACCTCGTCCTGGTAGTGCCGCAGGAACAGCTCCTCCAGCGTCGGCGGCGTCGAGGTCAGCGATCGCACGCCGGAGGCGGTCAACGAGCGCAGCACGGCGTCGAGTTGGTCGGTGTCCACCTGGAGCCGGACCCGGTGGCCCTGTACGTCGAGGTCGTGCACGCCCGGCAGGCGGGCCAACCCGTTGGGCGGCCCGGCGAGTTCGGCGCTCACACTGGTCCGGGTCAGATGCCGCAGGTCGGCCAGCGAGCCGCTCTCCACCGTCCGGCCCTTGCGGATGATGCTGACGCGGTCGCAGAGTTCCTCGACCTCGCTGAGGATGTGCGAGGAGAGCAGGACCGTACGGCCGCGCTCCCGCTCCTCCTCCACGCACGCCTGGAAGACCTCCTCCATCAGCGGGTCCAGGCCCGAGGTCGGCTCGTCCAGGATCAGCAGGTCCACGTCCGAGGCGAAGGCGGCGACCAGGGCGACCTTCTGCCGGTTGCCCTTGGAGTAGGTGCGGCCCTTCTTGGTCGGGTCCAGTTCGAAGCGGTCGATCAGCTCGGCGCGGCGCCGGGCGTCGAGTCCTCCGCGCAGCCGGCCGTAGAGGTCGATGACCTCGCCGCCGGAGAGGTTGCGCCACAGCGTGACGTCACCGGGCACGTAGGCGATCCTGCGGTGCACCTCCACCGCGTCCCGCCACGGGTCGCGGCCCAGCACCTGTGCGGCGCCCGCGTCGGCGCGCAGCAGGCCGAGCAGCACCCGGATCGTGGTCGACTTGCCGGCGCCGTTCGGGCCGAGGAAGCCGTGCACCTCACCGGCCTCGACGTCCAGGTCGAGGCCGTCCAGCGCGTGCGTACGGCCGAAGGACTTGTGGAGCCCGGAGACCGTGATTGCCTTCGTCATGCCTCCGAACGTACGCTTCTTTCAGAAATTTGTGAAGTTAAGGAATCACTTGAACCGCGGATAGGCTGAGGGGCATGACGGAGCCGAGGGCAGGAACGCCGGAGCGGGACCCGGAGACGGTCTCGCGGTTCGTGGAGCACTTCGCGGCACAGCTGGTGGAGGCGGGCGTGCCGCGCATGCCGGCCCGGGTCTTCGGCGCGCTGCTCGCCTCCGACGACGGCACCCTGACCTCCGCCGAGCTGGGTGAACAGCTCAGGATCAGCCCGGCGGCCGTCTCCGGCGCCGTCCGCTATCTCGCGCAGGTCCACCTGGTCTCCCGCGAACGCGAGCCGGGCTCACGCCGGGAGCGGTACCGGGTGCACAGCGACCAGTGGTACGAGGCGCTCACCAACCGCGAGGCGATCATCAAGCGCTGGGAGGAGGCGTTGCGGGAAGGGGTGAACAGCCTCGGCGCCGACACCCCTGCGGGACGCCGGCTGGCCGAGACGCTGGACTTCTTCGAGTTCGTGGAGAAGGACGTGGCCCAGATGATGGAACGCTGGCGGGTGTACCGGGAGCGGAAGTACGGCCGCTGAGCCTTCTCAGCGTTCCCGCCTTCTCAGCGTTCCCGCCCTCTCAGCGCTCCTTGGTCTCCTCCAGCACCGTCCGCCCCAGCAGCGCATACCGCTCGGGTGCCCGGTGCTTCAGGTACTGCGCGTAGCCCACGCCCGTCGCCGCGACCAGTGCCACCAGCCACGGCGTCGCCTTCAGCAGCAGTGAGCCGGACTCCGTGCCCGCCGCGACCCCCATGTTGGACACCAGCAGGACGACCACACCGAGCATCGCGATGCCGCCGATGAGCGGGGCGGTGAGGGTCCGGAACCAGTGGCGGCTCTCGGGGTGGTGCCTGCGGAAGTAGACGAGGACCGCGAAGGAGCACACGGCCTGCACGACCAGGATCGCCATCGTGCCGAGGATGGCCAGCAGGACGTAGAGCGCGTTGTACGGGTCCTTGCCCGCGATCCAGAACGCGGCGATCAGTACGGCGCTCACCACCGTCTGCACCAGGCCGGCGATGTGCGGGGAGCCGTGCCGGGCGTGGGTGCGGCCGACGGTGTTCTTCAGCGAGGGCAGGACGCCCTCCCGTCCGAGGGCGTAGAGGTACCGGGCGGCGCAGTTGTGGAAGGCCATGCCGCAGGCCAGCGAGCCGGTGATCATCAGCCACTGCATCACGTCGACGGCCCAGTGGCCGACGTAGCGCTCGGTGGGGTTGAAGAACAGGGCGAGCGGGTTGGCGGAGGAGGCCGCCTTCACGGCCTCGGCCTCACCGTTGCCCGTGATGGCCATCCAGGACACGAAGACGTAGAAGACACCGACGCCCAGGACGCTGATCATCGTGGCCTTCGGGATGATCTTCTTCGGGTCGCGGGACTCCTCGCCGTACATCGCGGTCGACTCGAAGCCGACCCAGGACCAGAAGGCGAAGAAGAGCCCGAGTCCGGCGGACGTGCCCTTGAAGGCGTTGACCGGGTTGACCGGCGCGAGGCTGAACCCGTGCGGGCCGCCCCCGTGGAAGGCCACGGACACCGCCATCGCCGCCAGCACGGTCACCTCGGTCGCCAGCAGCGCCACCAGCAGCTTCTCGGCGACGCTGACCCCGAACCAGGTGCCGGTCGCGTTGATCGCGAGCATCAGGATCGCGAACGCCCACCAGGGCAGGTGCACGCCGGTCTGGTCCTTCAGGGTCGTCGTCGCGAAGGTGGAGAAGATGCCGATCAGGGCGGGCTCGAAGACGACGTACGCGAAGGTCGCGAGCAGCCCGGAGGCGAGGCCGGCGGTCCGGCCGAGGCCGTAGGAAATGAACCCGTAGAAGGCCCCGGTGGACGTGATGTGCTTCGCCATCGACGTGAAACCCACGGAAAAGATTGCCAGGACGACCATTGCGACGAGATAGCTCGCGGGCGCCCCGATGCCGTTGCCGGACGACACCATGAAGGGCACGTTGCCGGTCATCGCGGTGATCGGAGCGGCGGTGGCGACGGCCATGAAGACCACGCCGAGCAGCCCCACGGCATTGGGTTTCAGCCGGTGAACCGCTTCACCGTCCCCTGTGTCGGCCGCTGGGGCGACGCCCTCGTCTATTGCCATCGGGTGGCCCCTTCCGTGTCCGGTCCGTGCTTCCTGATGGGTCCTGATGGAGCAGGATGCTGCACGGGGGAGGGGCGCGGGAAGGGGTTGGCGCGGTTAAATATTTGTCACCAGACCATTGAAGGGTCGACTTTGTCGATCACGGCCCCGATCGTGTAGCCGATCGACTACGTTACGTAGCTGCTGGTTCGTGTCGGAGGAAGGGGGCATCATGACCTTGATGGCAGAGCGACCGGTGATAAACGACGCCGAACCCCGCGGCAGCTTCGAGGAGCTCCTGAACCTCCTCGACGAGCTGAACGTGCCCGACGGCTACAAGGCCGAGATCATCAGGGGGAGCATCGTCGTGTCGCCGTGGTCGAAGGCGTACTACGCGGACGTGATGGACATGGTCTGCGATCAGCTGCGTCCTCATCTGCCCGAGGAGCACCGCATCAGTTGGGGCCCCTTGTTGTACGTGTTCCCGGGCGTCGAGCGCGCCTACGGCCCCGACATTCACGCGGCTCACCGACGTGCCCGCCGGACCACCAGTAACCGCCTCGACGGCCAGGCTCTCTCGTTCGTCGCCGAGCTGACCTCTCCGGCCACACGAGACGAAGATCGCACGGACAAACTCGACGTCTACAGCAAGGTCGGCGTGCCCGTTTACCTTCTCCTCGACATGCAGGAGGAACAGGCCACCGTCTTCTGGGAGCCGACGCCCAACGGTTACCAGGGGCGCCTCACCAAGTCGTTCGGCGAGAAGCTCTACATCCCCGACCCCATCGGCTGCACCCTCGACACCGACGGCTTCCAGGCGCCGCAGGAGGATGACGACGAGGGCTGACTCACCCCGCCGACCCCGGGAGCACCAGCCCCCAAGCCCCCTCCGCCACCCGCCACGTCCGCCGTCGTACCGGTCCCGACACCCCCGCGTCCGCCCGGTATCGGAAGTCCGCGCCGGTCACCGTCACCGTCCGCCCGGATGCCCGTACCGGCGTGGCCTCCGCGCCGACCGACAGCGGGCGTACCTCCACCTCCGCGAGTCCGCCCGTGCCCGGGGTCACCGACACCGCCTCCACGGGCTGGCCCAGGTCGACCACCGTCTGCCCGTCGACCTCGACCCGGAGCCGGGAGGCACCCGGCGACGGTACGGCGGAGAGCCGGGGCGGGCGGGGGGCGAGGGTGCGGACCAGGGAGCGGTACCAGGGGCGGCCGGAGGCGACCGGGACCGGCTCGGCCGCCGGCGCCCGCACTGCCGGCTCCGGCGGGATGCCCAGCCGGCTCAGCACGACCCCGTCGCTCTCGTCGACCAGCAGGTCCAGGCGCCGCTCGGAGCCGTCCAGCACGGCTCGCGCCGCCGCCACCGTGCCGCCGGGCACGCCCAGCGACTCGGCGAGGCCGGTGTCACCCACCGGGACGACCGACAGCGCACATCCGGCCAGCTCGCGCATCCGGTGCAGCAGCGTCACGGCCCGTACCAGAGCGTGACCGTCGCCCACCACAACCGGCCGCCTGGAACCCCGTCGGCCCAGCGCGCGGGCGAATTCCTCCGGCCCGTCCGGCAGGCACACCTTCGCCGCCGCACCCGCGCTGAGCACGTCTTTCGCGATCCGTACGGACTCCCCGTCCGTCTGCCGTGCCGCCGGATCGATGATCACCAGCAGCTGTTCGGACATCGCGAAAGTCGCCACCTCGGTCCTGCCTCGCTTCCTCGGGTAGCATCTTTGTGCAAGAGCCCCTTGCGCTATTGCGCCAGGGGCTTCGTCTATTCCGGGGCATCCGGTCCGACGGTTGTGCGACCAACGGCGGTCGCTGTGGCACGCGGCGGTGAACCTTACGCCCACGCCCCCGACCTTGGACATGCCCCGCCCGGAAGGGGTGTACGCGCGTGCCCGCACTTGTGCTGCTCGGTGCTCAGTGGGGTGACGAAGGCAAGGGAAAGGCGACCGACCTGCTCGGTGGCTCGGTGGACTATGTAGTGCGGTACCAGGGCGGCAACAACGCCGGCCACACGGTCGTCGTCGGCGACCAGAAGTACGCGCTCCACCTCCTCCCTTCCGGAATCCTCTCGCCCACGTGTGTTCCGGTCATCGGTAACGGCGTCGTCGTCGACCCGTCGGTACTGCTCTCCGAGCTGAGCGGTCTGAACGAGCGTGGCGTCGACACGTCCAAGCTCCTGATCAGCGGCAACGCGCACATCATCACGCCGTACAACGTGACCGTCGACAAGGTGACGGAGCGCTTCCTCGGCAAGCGGAAGATCGGGACGACGGGCCGCGGCATCGGCCCGACCTACGCCGACAAGATCAACCGCGTCGGCATCCGGGTCCAGGACCTGTACGACGAGTCGATCCTGACCCAGAAGGTCGAGGCGGCCCTCGACGTCAAGAACCAGATCCTCACCAAGCTCTACAACCGGCGCGCGATCGCCGTGGACCAGGTGGTCGAGGAGCTGCTGGGCTACGCCGAGCAGATCAAGCCGTACGTCGCCGACACCGTGCTGGTCCTGAACCAGGCCCTGGAGGACGACAAGGTCGTCCTGTTCGAGGGCGGTCAGGGCACGCTGCTCGACATCGACCACGGCACGTACCCGTTCGTGACCTCCTCGAACCCGACCGCGGGCGGTGCCTGCACCGGCGCCGGCGTGGGCCCGACGAAGATCAGCCGGGTCATCGGCATCCTCAAGGCCTACACCACCCGCGTCGGCGCCGGTCCCTTCCCGACCGAGCTGTTCGACGAGGACGGCGAGGCGCTGCGCCGGATCGGCGGCGAGCGGGGTGTGACGACGGGCCGTGACCGGCGCTGCGGCTGGTTCGACGCCGTCATCGCCCGGTACGCGACCCGGGTCAACGGCCTGACCGACTTCTTCCTCACCAAGCTGGACGTGCTGACCGGCTGGGAGCAGATCCCGGTCTGCGTGGCCTACGAGATCGACGGCAAGCGCGTCGAGGAGCTGCCGTACTCGCAGAGCGACTTCCACCACGCGAAGCCGGTCTACGAGACCCTGCCGGGCTGGTCCGAGGACATCACCAAGGCGAAGTCCTTCTCCGACCTCCCCAAGAACGCCCAGAACTACGTCAAGGCGCTGGAGGAGATGTCCGGCGCCCCGATCTCCGCGATCGGCGTGGGCCCGGGCCGTGACGAGACGATCGAGATCAACTCGTTCCTGTAGAGGAGCCTCGTTCCTGCTTCAGGAGCCGTGGTCCTGCGTTCCGGTGGACAATCGAGGTATGAGCGTCCACCGGAACGCACGGTGCCGGGGACCGTACGGCGGCGAAGGTGCCGCCGGCGACGGCACGGACTGCTCCGATCCCGCGGTCTTCGAGGTCGCCCGGTACCAGCTGCCCCCGCTCCGGGTGTGCCCGGTGCATCTCGGCCCCTGCCTGCTGCTGGCGAGCGGGGTGCTGTGGCCGCCGGAGATCAGGATGATCGGCCGTATCTGACACCGGCGGTTTTCCCAGGGTTCACACAGGCCGCGTGCTGACTCATCCTTGACCTGGACATGACCATTTCCTGGTTTCCGGCAATCACCGGCGCGAGCAGCATCTACGCGGGTAGCCTCCGCACTGCACCGCCGCTGCCATTCGCCAACTCCAGCCGAACCAGGAGCTTTGCATGCCCGTCAGTCCCATGAACCGCCGGGAGTTCGTGAAGAAGTCGGCCGTCACCGGTGCGGCGGTGGCCGCCGCCGGGGCCGTCGGCACCGGCACCGCGCAGGCGGCCGAAGACCGCCACCGCCCCGGAAAGCCGCCCCGCACCTGGTCGTTCTCCATCCTCGGCACGACCGACCTGCACAGCCACGTCTTCGACTGGGACTACTACAAGGACGCCGCCTACACCGACAAGGCGGGCAACTCCGTGGGCGTGGCGCGCGTGGCCACCCTCATCAAGCAGCAGCGCGAGGCCAAGGGCGAGGACCACGTCCTCCTCGTCGACGCCGGCGACATCATCCAGGGCACCTCCCTGGCCTACTACTTCGCGCGCGTCGACCCGATCACGGGCACCGACGGCAAGAAGGGCCCCAGGCACCCGATGGCCGTGGCCATGAACCACATGCGCTACGACGCCGCCGCCCTCGGCAACCACGAGTTCAACTACGGCATCGAGACGCTGCGCAAGTTCGAGAGCCAGTGCCACTTCCCGCTGCTGGGCGCCAACGCCCTCGACGCGAAGACCCTGCGGCCCGCCTTCAAGCCGTACACCGTGAAGCGCATCTGTGTGCCGGGCGCCCCGGACATCAAGGTCGGCATCCTCGGCCTGACCAACCCCGGCATCGCGCTGTGGGACAAGGACAACGTCAGCGGGAAGATGGTGTTCCCGGGCCTGGTCGAGCAGGCGAAGAAGTACGTGCCGCGCCTGCGCGCGCTGGGCTGTGACGTCGTCTTCCTGACCGACCACTCGGGCCTGGACGGCTCGTCGTCGTACGGCGACGAACTCCCGTACGTGGAGAACGCGTCGAACCTGGTGGCCGAGCAGGTGCCGGGCATCGACGCGATCCTGGTGGGCCACACCCACGTCGAGGTCCCGTCCTACACGGTGAAGAACGAGCAGACCGGCGAGGAGGTCCTGCTCTCGGAGCCGTACTGCTGGGGCTACCGGCTCAGCGTCTTCGACTTCGAGCTCGAACTCCACCACGGACAGTGGAAGGTGACGAGCAAGACGGCGCAGACCCTCAACCCCAACACGGTGGACGAGGACCCGGAGATCAAGAAGCTCCTGGAGGCCGACCACGAGCTGGTGGTCAAGTACGTCAACACGGCGGTCGGCACGTGTACGGCGGACCTCTCGGCGGCGGAGTCCTGCTGGAAGGACGTGCCGATCATGGACTTCATCCACAAGGTCCAGACGGAGAGCGTGAAGGCGGGCCTGTCCGCGTCGGACGCCGCGCTCCCGCTGATCTCGGTCGCGGCCCCCTTCTCCCGCACGGCGGACATCCCCAAGGGCAACGTCACCATCAAGGACATCGCCGGCCTCTACATCTACGACAACACCCTGTACGGCAAGAAGCTGACGGGCGCCCAGCTCAGGGACTACCTGGAGTACGCGGCGAAGTACTACCACCAGGTTCCGGCCGGCACGAAGGTCGACACCGCGACGCTGACCAACGCCAACAACTTCTGGGACTACATGTACGACACGGCGGCGGGCGTCGACTACGAGATCGACATCGCGCAGCCGGAGGGCTCGCGGATCAAGAACCTCAGCTACAACGGCGCCCCGGTGGCCGACGACCAGGTCTTCGTGGTCGCGGTCAACAACTACCGCGCGAACGGCGGTTCGGGCTACCCGCACATCGCTTCCGCCCCGATCGCCTACAGCTCGACGAACGAGATCCGTCAGCTGATGATCGACTACGTGACCGCGAAGAAGACCCTCGACCCGGCCGACTTCGCCGTCACCAACTGGAAGCTGACGCAGGCGGGAACGCCGGTCTTCTGACCGTCAGGGGGTGGAGCGGGTGGCGCCGAAGTGGGTCTCGTGGGGCCAGACGTGGTGGCACGCGGGGCACTGCAGGTGCAGCAGGCTGCCGGAGTTGGAGAGCAGGTAGCGCCACCCGCTCCGGTCGTCGCAGTTCGGGCAGTCCACCCCCCAGGCGCGCCGGGCCCTGTCGGCCTGTGGATCAAGCGGCAGCATCGCCGGGCCCCGCCGGGAGCACACCGGCCGCCACCAGCTCGTCGTAGATGCGCTGCTGCTCGGCGTCCAGGCCGGAGTACAGCAGCGCACGCGCCTCCTCCTCGCCGCGCAGCGCCGCCGCAGGGTCCCAGCCGGGGCCGAGGGCGGCCATGACATGGGTGCGCCGGAGCATCTCGTGCGAGCTCAGGTCGACGGTGAAGTCGAAGGTGGGGCCGTGGGGGGACATGTCATCGAACGTAGGCCGGGCATTTCCCCCACGGCAAGAACAGGTGGGTGAAATCACACCGCTCCGAGGTGCCCTTCAGCTGAACACGATCATCGAGCCCTGGGCCAGCGAGCGGGTCGCCGCCGCGTGCAGGCCCAGCCACACATGCCGTTCGCGGGCGAAGGGGCTCGGGTCGTACGGCGCCGGGACGGCCGGTTCCTCCAGTTCCGTGGGGGCCGTGGGCGGGGCCGGGGCGGCCGGGGGGTTGGCCGGGTCGATGCCGATGGACGCGGCGACGTACTCCAGTTCGCGCAGCAGCGACTGAGAGCTGCCCAACGGGCCGCCGCCCGCGAGGAGTTCGTCGTTCGACAGCGGGTGCGGGAAGTCCACCGGGACGTACGCGCCCGCGTGGTCGTAGTGCCAGACCAGGTGGGACTGCTGGGCCGTCGACTCGAACATCTCCAGGAGCTGTTCGTAGTCGCCGCCCAGCTCGTCCACCGGGGTCACCGGCAGGCCGCAGACCTGGAGCAGATACGCGCGGCGGAGGAAGTGGAGGGCGTCGTAGTCGAAGCCGGCCACGGGCGCGACCTCGCCGGACAGGCCCGGCATGTACTGGTACACGGGCACCGACGGGAGGCCGGCCGCCGCCAGTGCGTTGTTGTACTGCGCGAGTTCCTCGGCGAACGGGTTTTCCGGGGTGTGGCACAACACGTCCACGAGCGGTACCAGCCACAGGTCACAGGCCAAAGAGAGCTCCTCGCACAGAAGGGTTCGCACAGCAGGTGGTCTGGGAAGGGTACTGGTCATCTACCCGTTGGTCAGGTGTTCCAGCAGCTGAAGCGAATGGGCGTTGGACGCCGCGACGATGCTGCGGGCGGCGTCGGCCTCGCGGCGGGACAGCGCGTCGACCAGGTCCGTGTGCCCGGCCCACAGGCGGCCGCGCAGGTCGGGCAGGCGGAGCAGGTGCTGCACCGCGCAGACCCAGGACTGCACGCGCAGGCGGTTGAGGAAGTCGCCGAGGTAGGGGTTGCCGAAGAGCGCGCTGAGCTCGCGCCAGAACCGCAGGTCGTAGCCGATGAGGATGGTGAGGTCACCGGCCGCTGCGGCCCGTGCGGCCTCCTCGCCGCGGCGGCGCACCGTGGTCAGCGCGGCCGTCGTACGGGGGTCCTCGGGCGGGGTGCGGAAGGCGGGGTGGCCGGTGCTGAGGGCCTGGAACATGCCGTCGGTGACCAGGCTGCGGGCCTCGATCATGTTCCGGTAGTCGGTGACGGAGTACTCCGGCACCCGGAAGCCGCGGTGCTGGTCGGCCTCCAGGATGCCCTGCGCGGACAGGTCGACCAGCGCCTCGCGGACGGGGGTGGCGGAGACGCCGTACTGCTCGGCGATCTCCTTGACCGTGAACGCCCGGCCCGGCCGCAGCCGCCCCGCGAGCACCTCGTCACGGAGCGCGTCCGCGATCTGCTGGCGCAGGGTGCTGCGGGTCACGGCGCCGTTGCCGGGCATGGTCGGGGTCACTCCTTGCGCGTAGATGACGTGCTCGGGCATCTCCTGGGAGATTTCGTACGAGCACGTCACCTTACGCGTTCGAGCCTCCCCGGCGGCAGGTGCGGTGCGGCTACTCCCTGTGTTCGTCTACTCCGTGTGTTCGTCGGCCACGCCCAGCGCGGCGTCCAGGGCGGCGAGGCCCTCCTTCAGCTCGGCCTCCGTGACATTGCACGGCGGGACCACATGGGTGCGGTTCATGTTCACGAAGGGCCAGATGCCGTGCTGCTTGGCGGCCGCCGCGAACGCCGCCATCGGGGCGTTCGCCGCGCCGGCCGCGTTGTACGGCACCAGCGGCTCGCGGGTCTCGCGGTTCTTCACGAGGTCCAGCGCCCAGAACATGCCGACACCGCGCACCTCGCCGACGCTTCTGTGGCGCTGGGCCAGCTCGGCGAGGGCGGGGCCGAGGACACTCTCGCCGAGGCGCCGCGCGTTCTCGACGACGCCCTCCTCCGCCATCACGTTGATCGTGGCGACGGCGGCGGCGCAGGCCAGCGGGTGCCCGGAGTACGTCAGACCGCCCGGGTAGGGCCGCTTGCCGAAGGTCGCGGCGATCTCCGGTGAGATCGCGACACCGCCGAGGGGCACGTAACCCGAGTTCACACCCTTGGCGAAGGTCAGCAGGTCGGGTACGACACCGAAGAGATCGGCGGCGAACCACTCACCCGTGCGCCCGAAGCCCGCCATGACCTCGTCCAGGATGAAGACGATGCCGTGGCGGTCGCAGATCTCGCGGACCCCGGCCAGATAGCCGGGCGGCGGGACCATGATCCCGGCCGTACCGGGGATGGTCTCCAGGATGATCGCGGCAACGGTCCCCGGCCCCTCGAAGGCGATCGTCGTCTCCAGGTGCTCCAGGGCGCGCGCGGTCTCCTGCTCGTCGGTCTCGGCGTAGAAGCGGGAGCGGTACAGGAACGGCGCCCAGAAGTGAACGACACCGTTGGTGGCGCTGTCGCTCGCCCAGCGGCGCGGGTCACCGGTGATGTTGACCGCCTGCTGGGTGCCGCCGTGGTACGAGCGGTACGCCGAGAGCACCTTGGGGCGGCCCGTGTGCAGCCGGGCCATGCGCACCGCGTGCTCGACGGCGTCGGCGCCGCCGTTGGTGAAGAAGATCCTGTCCAGGTCGCCGGGGGTCCGCTCGGCGATCAGCCGGGCCGCCTCCGAGCGCGCCTCGATCGCGAAGGCGGGCGCGAAGGTCGTCAGCTTCGCGGCCTGCTCCTGGATGGCCGCGACGACCTTCGGGTGCTGGTAGCCGATGTTCGTGTAGACGAGCCCGCTGGTGAAGTCCAGGTACCGGTTGCCGTCGTAGTCCCAGAAGTACGACCCCTCGGCGCCGGCGACGGCGAGCGGGTCGATGAGGTCCTGGGCGGACCAGGAGTGGAAGACGTGCGCGCGGTCCGCGGCCTTGACTGCGGCGCCGGCGTCGGGGTTGGGCTGAGGGGTCATGCCGGTGAGGGTAAATGTCCGCGATGCGGAAGCGACATCGGCGTCTTGTTCCGTGGACGAGGGGTTTCTGCGACAGGTTGTCGACACCACCAGCAGTCGTGGACGAACTGGGTAGGCCTGTTACGGAACCGTAGGCGGCGGGCCGCGCGACTCCTTCTGGGGCCGGACTATTCTCGGTCTGTTGCACACGTATGCGATGTGTGGCCAGGGGGAGGGCGGGGCGGGCATGGAGAAGCTGGCGGCGGGGGATCCGCAGCGCATCGGGGGCTACCGGCTGCTGGCGCGACTGGGCGCGGGCGGCATGGGGCACGTGTATCTGGCCCGGTCCGACCGGGGCCGTACCGTCGCGGTGAAACTGGTCCGCGAGGAACTCGCCGAGCAGGAGGAGTTCCGGGCGCGGTTCCGGCAGGAGGTGCAGGCCGCGCGGCGGGTCGGCGGGTACTGGACCGCGCCCGTGCTGGACGCGGACACCGAGGCGGCGGTGCCGTGGGTGGCCACCGGGTACGTCGCCGGGCCGAGCCTGCAGCAGGTGGTCGGCCACGATCACGGGGCGCTGCCCGAGCGGTCGGTGCGGATCCTGGCGGCGGGGCTCGCGCACGCGCTGAAGGACATCCACGCGGCGGGGATCGTGCACCGGGATCTGAAGCCGTCGAACGTCCTCGTCACCATCGACGGTCCGCGGGTCATCGACTTCGGGATCGCGCGGGCGCTGGAGACGACCTCGCTGGGCGGTGAGGGGCTGACCCGGACCGGGTCGCTGGTCGGGTCGCCGGGGTTCATGGCGCCCGAGCAGGTGCGGGGGGACCGGATCACACCGGCGTGCGACGTCTTCTGCCTCGGGTCGGTGCTGGCGTACGCGGCGACCGGGAAGCTGCCCTTCGGCACCGCCAACAGCGGGGTGCACGCGATGATGTTCCGGATCGCCCAGGAGGAGCCGGATCTGGCGGGGGTGCCGGAGGGGATCGCCGACCTGGTGCGGGAGTGCCTGCGCAAGGAGCCGGGGGGCCGGCCTTCGCTGGACGCGATTCTGGAGCGGACGGGGGCGGAGGACACGGTGGCCGGGGGGCGGTCGCGGGATCCCTGGCTGCCGGGGGCGCTGGTGGCGCAACTCGGGCGGCATGCCGTGCAGTTGCTGGAGGTCGAGGATCCGGAGGGGGACGGGGCTGTTTCGTCGTCGTCCTCGTCTTCGTCCTCGTCGTCGTCCTCGGGTGCGGGTGCGGGTGCGGGTGCGTCGGGGGGCACCCGGCCTTCGGCCGGGTCCGGGTTCCCACCCGCACCACCGGTGCAGGAATCGTTGTCGGGTGCGGGTGGCCCTGGTGGGGCGGATGCGCCGTCGGCCGGTGCGGGTGGTGGCGGTGGGAGTGCTGCGCCTGTCGCTGGTGCGGGTGGTGGCCGTGGGGGTGCCGCGCCCGGGGCTGGTGCGGGTAGTGGTGACGGTGTTGTGGCGGCCGAGCATGGGGCCGTTGCTGATGAGGGGAGCGGGCCCGGGGTCGGGGTCGGCGGTGTGAATCATCTGCCGACCGTCGTTGCGGGGCAGACTCCACCGCCGGGCGCGCCACCGGCGGCCCCGGGGTTCGGGGCCGTACCGGGGGCGTACGGGTATGCGCAGCAGCATCCACAGCCTCAGCCTCCGCCTCAGCCGTATGCGCAGCCGGGCGGTGCCTACGGCTATCCGCAGCCGTACGCCCCCCATGGCGGCGGGCTCGGGTCCACGCCGCCGTACGGGCCGCCGCCCGTCGGTGGGGCGCGGGAGCCGGAGCGGCGCAATGGGCGCTCGACCGCGCTGCTCGTCGTGATCGCGCTGGTGGTGGCGCTGGGCGCGGGCGGCTCGGTGTACGCGTTGATGAGGAACGGCGGCGGGGGCGGCGACAAGGGCGGCGGGACCGTCAGTCAGGCGCCCACCGTCAGCGGCTCCGGCACCTCGGGGGCGCCCAGTACGGCCGGGCCGACGCCGTCCGACTCCGCCTCCGTCTCCGCCTCCTCGGACGGCCCGATTCCGGCCGGTTACCTGGGGACCTGGGAGACGACCATCGACAACGCCAACGGCACCAACACCCGCCAACTGACCATCCGGCAGGGCGAGGTGGGCCAGAGTGTGCTGACGCTGATCGCGGACGGGCCGACCGACGGCGGCGGCACGTACCACTGTGTCTTCGACGCCAAGCTCGCCCAACAGCCCAGCGCGGGCGGGCCGTTGGAGATCGGTCCGTCCACCGTCACCAGCGGCGAACCCGCCTCCTCCTGCACCCCGGGCGAGGCCACCGAGGTCACGCTGCTGCCGGACGGCAGGCTGAAGCGGACGAAGGCGGGCGGCGGGGAGAGCCTGACGTACACGAAACAGTAGGACTCCGCCGAGGCCGCCGGTACGTGACCCCGACCGGGCCTAACGCGGCTCCGGCGGGCGTTGCCTGGGCATGTTCGGGCGGGTTCCGTTGGCGGGCGGGAGGGGGAAGCGGCCTGCCGGGGCGCCGGGCTCCTGCCGGGGGACGTACGCCACCGCCGCCTGCATGCCCAGCGGCGCGGAACCGGTGCGGAACTCGACCATCCAGTCGGTGGTTTCGGTGCGCACCAGCTCCGTGACGTCCTCCGCGAAGCGCCGCAGGACCCCCAGGCACCGCTCGGCCGCCTCGCCGGCCGTGCCCTCCGCCGGGCCCAGCACCTCCCGGATGCTCTCGGAGGCCCAGTCGAACTGCAACGCCTGCAGCCGCCGCTGTACGGCCTGCGCGGTGGCCACGTCCCTTATCCAGCCGGACGTCACGCCGAAGAACCGGTCGATGCCGACGCAGCCGACGGCGAGCAGCAGCGCCAGACAGCCCCAGGGCGCGACCCCGTGGGCGGCCCCGGTGAGGTCCAGCAGGGGCAGTGCCGCCCCGGCCGCCGCACCCGCGGCCGCGCCGCAGCGCAGCACCCGGGCGCCGCGCCGCTTCCACACCCGGTCCCGCAGATACCAGGACGCCGTCTGCAGTGCTCCGCGCTCCACCCACCGGTACAGCTCGTCGAGCCGTTCGGCCGGCTCGCCCCAGTCCCCGAGCGGAAACGCCCGCCCGGTCAGATCGCCCGGCCGCAGCCCGGCCGCACCCTCGCCCCGCCCGTCCTGAGGCGGACCCTCGGGCTGCATCTCCGGCTGACCCACCCGGCACTCCCTACTGATCACGACCGGTCACGTTCCGTGACATTCCATGACGACGCGCGGGACCCTTCCTACCGCCCAATGGGTGGCGGAGAGGACGCTTTCCCGACTTTTCCGCCCGGAAGAGGGCCTTGATCAGGTATAGGGCTCCCGTGCTTCTCACTCGAAAGAGTGGCGGGGCGATGGCCGCGTGGACCACGTAGGCTCATGCTCAGCGGAGAAAAACGTAGAGGAGCTGATCGTGATCCCCGGTGGTGGCCAGCCCAACATGCAGCAGTTGCTCCAGCAGGCCCAGAAGATGCAGCAGGATCTCCAGCGGGCGCAGGAGGAACTGGCGAACACGGAGGTCGACGGGCAGGCGGGCGGAGGCCTGGTGAAGGCCACCGTGACCGGCTCCGGCGAGCTGCGCGCACTGAAGATCGACCCGAAGGCCGTGGACCCCGAGGACACCGAGACCCTCGCCGACCTGATCGTGGCGGCCGTACAGGCGGCCAACGAGAACGCGCAGACGCTCCAGCAGCAGAAGCTCGGCCCGCTCGCCCAGGGCCTCGGCGGCGGCACGGGCATCCCCGGTCTGCCGTTCTGAGCCCGGGGCAACTAGCGTACGTACCGAAAGGTCTCCAGGAAGGTCAGTCCGTTGTACGAAGGCGTTGTCCAGGACCTCATCGACGAACTGGGGCGGCTGCCCGGCGTCGGTCCCAAGAGCGCGCAGCGGATCGCCTTCCACATCCTGCAGGCCGAGCCGACGGACGTGAAGCGGCTCGCGCAGGCGCTCCTGGAGGTCAAGGCGAAGGTCCGCTTCTGCGCGACGTGCGGCAACGTGGCGCAGGAGGAGCTGTGCAACATCTGCCGTGACCCGCGCCGCGATCCGTCGGTCATCTGCGTGGTCGAGGAGCCCAAGGACGTGGTCGCCATCGAGCGCACCCGCGAGTTCCGCGGCCGCTACCACGTGCTCGGCGGCGCCATCAGCCCGATCGAGGGTGTCGGTCCCGACGACCTGCGTATACGAGAACTTCTCGCGCGGTTGGCCGACGGTACGGTCACGGAGCTGATCCTTGCGACGGACCCCAATCTGGAGGGCGAGGCCACGGCCACCTACCTCGCCCGCATGATCAAACCCATGGGCCTGAAGGTCACCCGCCTGGCCAGCGGCCTCCCGGTGGGTGGCGACCTGGAATACGCGGACGAGGTCACCCTCGGCCGCGCCTTCGAGGGGAGACGACTCCTAGATGTCTGACGCCACACTGCACGCGACCGGTCGGAACCCGGACGATTTCGCGGTCCAGGTCGCGGACCAGATCGAGAGCTTCCTGGTGGCCGTCACGGAGGTGGCGAGGGGCGACGAGCCGGGCTCGACGGTCCCCTTCCTCCTCCTGGAGGTCTCCCAGTTGCTGCTGGCCGGCGGCCGCCTGGGCGCCCACGAGGACATCGTCCCCGACGAGCGCTACGAGCCGGACACGGGCCCCGACGCCGACGTGGACGGGCTGCGCGAGAACCTGGCCCGCCTGCTGGAGCCGGTGGACGTGTACTCGGAGGTCTTCGACCCCTACGAGCCGCGCAAGGCCCCGGTCCCGGCCCGCCTGTCCGACGACCTCGCCGACATCATCACCGACCTCCGCCACGGCATGGCCCACTACCGCGCGGGCCGCACCACGGAGGCCCTGTGGTGGTGGCAGTTCTCCTACTTCTCCAACTGGGGCCCCACGTCCTCCGCCGTCCTGCGCGCCCTGCAGTCGGTCCTCATCCACGTCCGCCTCAACCAGCCCCTGGAGGAACTGGACGGCCTCGACACCGACCAGTCCGACATGGGCGACGAGACCCTGGAGTTCGAGGCCGGCCGCGTCATGGCCGAGGAGATCGGCGCACCCCTGGGGATGCGGCCAGGGAAGTAGCCACGAGCAGCGCCTCCGCGTCGACGTACGGCGCGGTCGGCGTCGGCTCGCTGTACCAGCGCAGCGGCCAGGTGTCGCCGTCCAGCGCGGGAACGCCCACGTAGGTGACGGTCGTCCGGTCGATGCGTCGGCCGAAGTACTGCACGCCGAGTGGCCAGTCGTAGTGGTGTACGACCCCGGGCGCCAGCAGGAAGTACACCCACCGGGTCCCGCTGCCGCCTGCGCACACGATGGGCCCCGCGTCGTCGTCCTCGCGCTCGATCAGGGATTCGGCGACGGCCTCTCCCCACCTCCCTTCGATCCGCACGGCGTCGAAGTGCACGCCGGCGACGCGCAGTCGGTGGCCGCGGAGGGGGACCCAGGCGGGCCGGTGAATTCCGTTCGTCATGGTCACACGGTGGCGTCAGCGTCGCTACCCTCGGTAGTGACTCAGGTGCTACACGCATGGCTGTGTCGGTCGGAGGTGCATGCGGTGTCCCAGTCGCCCCCCATGTGGCGTTTCAGCGGCAACCAATTGAAGCGCTGGCGCATGAAGGCGAACGTCTCCCGGGAGGAGTTGGCCGCCGCGTCGAACTACTCCCCGGACACCATCAAGGCCATGGAGCAGGGGGTGCGCATGCCGACGCCCCGAGTCCTGGACGTGGCGGACGAGTTGTGCGGAGCGGAGGGGCTGCTGAGCGCTGCCAAGGACTACTTGAGCAGAGAGAAGTTCCCGGCGGGGGCCGTGGATTTCATGGAGCGCGAGAAGGAGGCGATCAGCCTCTGGTGGTACGAGGTCACGTACATTCCCGGGCTCCTGCAAACGAAGGCGTACGCAACTGCCCTGATTCAGAACCATGTTCCGCTACTGGACGACGAGACGGTGCAAGAGCGGATCGCGGCGCGTATGGAGCGGCAGGCGATTCTGACGGAACGAAAACCGCCGGTGGCTTTGAGCTTCGTCCTGTACGAGGGCGCCCTGCGGAGCCCTCAGGTCGGTGAGCCGCAGCTGCGTCGACTGCTGGAGCTGGGGAACCTGCTCAATGTAGTGATCCAGGTGCTTCCGTTCGAGCGGGCCACTGCGCCCGCGCTCATGGGGCCCATGGTCCTGCTGGAGACCCGTGACCATGAGCGGTTCACGTTCACCGAAGGGGCGTTGTCCAGCTCGCTTTCGGCTGATCCGCCAGCTGTCAGCCGCGCTGCGCAGATGCTTAGCATGATCCGCGCGGAGGCTCTCAGTCCCGACGAGTCGGCCCGTTTCATCGAGCGGATGGTGGATCAGCCATGAACGACCAGCTGAAGTGGTCCAAATCGAGCTACAGCAACTCGGAAGGCGGCGCCTGCGTCGAAGTCGCCCCCACCCCCACCACCATCCACATCCGCGACTCCAAGACGGCCCCCACCGGCCCCGAACTCCATCTCCCCGCCCCCGCCTGGTCGGCGTTCATCGCCGCACTTCAGCCCGGGGCTTGAGCCTCGGGCCTCGAGCCCTTCCCTTGGGTTTTGGGCTTGGTTGAACCTCCCAACCAGCCAAGTCTGTACGTGAGTTAGGCGGGTCTAACCCGAACGGGTGACGTTGCGTGATCAGCTTGCGCCGGAACGTAAAGCGCCTCGAGAAGCCGACGGCTACGCCGCCGCCGGTATCCCCGTCCACCTCCTCATCGACCGTGACGACCGCTCGGTCGTGGTGTTCTCACCTTGGAAACCGAGCCGCTCAGGGAGTTCAGCGGCTGACGACGGCCCTATGCCTCCGGCAGCGGCTGGACGGTCAGGTGGTAGTCCTGCCGGATCCGTCCGTCGTCGTCCAGCACCAGGAAGGCCCTGGCGGCCCAGGCCACCTCACCCTCCCGCGGCCCCTTGGCGTACCTCAGCTGGACGGTGAGGACGGCGATGTCGTCGTGGACGGTGACGTGGGGGTCGTGCGTGACGTGGTACTCACCGGAGCCGACGAACAGCCCGTACGCTTCCGCGACCCGGTCCACCAGCCCGTCGTGGCCGCGGAATTGTGCGCCTTCGACGAACTCGACGCCGTCCGGGGCCCACAACTCGGCGACGACACGCTTGCGTGCGGCGGCGTCCGGCTCGCTCCAGACGGCGACGTAGCGCTGCACGATCGCGTCGACATCCGTGGCGGTGCTCTGCGACATGTGGGGTCAACTCCCTTGCTCTGATGCCTGAGGGGCCGGGATGCGGCCGTGTGCATCAGGCTGTGGTCGGCCGTCGCGGGAGGGTCAAGGGCAGCCGAGCCCCCGGACTCTCCCCCGGGGGGAGGCCGCACAATCGAAGCGTGACGAGCCACCTGTCGATCGGCGACTTCTCGCGCGCCACACACATGACCGTCAAGACCCTGCGCCACTACCACGAGGTCGGCCTGCTGGTGCCGGACGACGTCGATCCGCGGACCGGGTACCGCCGCTACTCGGCCGAGCAGATACCCACGGCCCAGGTGGTGCGCCGTTTCCGGGAGCTCGGGATGCCCCTGGAAGAGATCGCGACCGTCCTCGCTGCCACGGACGTGGAGAGCCGCAACCGGCACATCAGCGCGCACCTGCACCGGCTGGAGGAGGAGCTGGGCCGCACCCGGCGGGCGGTCGAGGCGCTGCACGACCTGCTGTCGCCGCCCGCGTCCGAGGACATGGCCGGGATCGAGCTGCGCAGCGTCGGCGCGGTGCGGGCCGCGGCCGTCACGGCGACGGTCGACGTCCAGGACCTGGAGGCCTGGTTCCAAGGCGCCCTGGGCGAACTGTTCGCGACCGTGGCGAGCCAGGGACTGCGGGAGACCGGCACGGCCGGCGGGGTGTACGCGGACGAGCTGTTCACCCGGCACCGGGGGCGGGTCACCGTGTTCGTGCCCTGCGACGGCCCCCTCCGGACCGTCGGCCGGGTCGAGCCGCTGGAGGTGCCGCCTGCGGAACTGGCCGTGATCGAGCACTGCGGCCCGCCCTCGGAGGTCGACCGCGCCTACGGCACGCTCGCCGCCTACGTGGCCCGCCACGCACTCGTTGTCGACGGCCCGATCCGCGAGTACTACCTGGTCGGCCGGCGTCAGACCCCGGACAGCGCGCTGTGGCGGACCGAGGTCTGCTGGCCGGTCTTCCACACCGGCGTCACCGGCAACGGCGCCGCCGCTTAGGCCGGCCCCATCCCCCACAACCCCTTCCCCACCGCCGTCGCCCCGCCCGCCAGGGCCAGCAGCAGGACGAGATGGCGGGCCCGGCGTTCCGGGACGCGGCCGGCGATCGCGTGGCCGAGCAGGGCGCCGGCCGCCAGCGCGCCGACCGTCGCCGCCCACTGCACGCCGGTCAGGCGAGGCGTGCCGTTCGCCGCGATCGAGAAGGCGTTGACGGCCACGCCGTAGAACTGGGCGTTGGGGACGAACTCCCGCATCGTCCAGCCTGCGTTGAGGGCGTAGAGGGAGACGGGTGGGCCGCCGACGCCCGCCGCCGCGTTCATGAAGCCGCCCAGCGCGCCGGCCGTCACCGCTCCCTTGCCGCCGCGCAGGGCCGGGAGACGGGCGCCGCGCATCACCAGCAGGACGGCCGCCGTCACCAGGGCGCCCATCGTCAACAGCAGGACCGGACGGGGGAGTTGGCGGGTCATCCAGGCGCCCGCCGGGACGGTGCAGGCCGCCGCCAGGCACAACGGCACCATCGCCGCGGGGCGGACGCGGCGCCAGCCGCCCGCGAGGCCCACGACACTGATGGCGCCGGCGGCGCAGTTGGCCAGCACCACCCCGTCGGCGGGGCCGAGCAGCAGTACCAGCGCCGGTACGGCGACCAGGGCGAAGCCCATGCCGGTCAGCGACTGGACGCATCCGCCGAGCAGGACGATCGCCGCCAGCAGGATCTCCGGCATCCTCCACCCCCTGGTTGAAACGTACACAGTCGGCACTGTGAGCCGGGGCACTTTCCCGAGTGGTGCGTCGTGGGCTGGGCAGGTGCCGGACACGGACGACCGGATGTCTCACCATGCGGGAGCAGGGTGGTGGAATTCGGGCGCTCGTTAGACTGAGCCGACACAAACGAACCGAGCGAGGAGCGCACGTGGGCCTTGTCGTGCAGAAGTACGGAGGCTCCTCCGTAGCCGATGCCGAGGGCATCAAGCGCGTCGCCAAGCGGATCGTGGAAGCGAAGAAGAACGGCAACCAGGTTGTCGTCGTCGTTTCCGCGATGGGCGACACGACGGACGAGCTGATCGATCTCGCCGAGCAGGTTTCTCCGATGCCTGCCGGGCGCGAATTCGACATGCTGCTGACCGCCGGAGAGCGGATCTCCATGGCCCTGCTGGCGATGGCGATCAAAAACCTGGGTCACGAGGCCCAGTCCTTCACCGGCAGCCAGGCAGGCGTCATCACCGACTCGGTCCACAACAAAGCCCGGATCATCGACGTCACGCCGGGCCGGATCCGCGACTCGCTCGACAAGGGCAACATCGCCATCGTCGCCGGGTTCCAGGGCGTCAGCGCCGACAAGAAGGACATCACCACGCTGGGGCGTGGCGGGTCCGACACGACGGCCGTGGCGCTCGCCGCCGCGCTCGACGCCGAGGTCTGCGAGATCTACACCGACGTCGACGGCGTGTTCACCGCCGACCCGCGTGTGGTGAAGAAGGCGAAGAAGATCGACTGGATCTCCTTCGAGGACATGCTGGAGCTGGCCGCGTCCGGCTCCAAGGTGCTGCTCCACCGCTGTGTGGAGTACGCCCGCCGCTACAACATCCCGATCCATGTCCGGTCCAGCTTCAGCGGGCTGCAGGGCACCTGGGTCAGCAGTGAGCCGATTGGGGACAAGCAGGTGGAGCAGGCCATCATCTCCGGTGTCGCGCACGACACCTCCGAGGCCAAGATCACGGTCGTCGGCGTGCCGGACAAGCCGGGTGAGGCCGCCGCGATCTTCCGGGCCATCGCCGATGCCGAGATCAACATCGACATGGTCGTGCAGAACGTGTCCGCCGCCGCCACGGGCCTGACGGACATCTCCTTCACGCTGCCCAAGACCGAGGGCCGCAAGGCCATCGACGCGCTGGAGAAGAACCGGCCGGGGATCGGCTTCGACTCCCTTCGGTACGACGACCAGATCGGGAAGATCTCGCTGGTCGGCGCGGGGATGAAGACCAACCCCGGGGTCACCGCCTCCTTCTTCGAGGCGCTGAGCGACGCGGGCGTGAACATCGAGCTGATCTCGACCTCCGAGATCCGCATCTCGGTCGTCACCCGCCAGGACGACGTGCCGGAGGCCGTGCGTGCCGTGCACACCGCCTTCGGGCTCGACTCCGACTCGGACGAGGCCGTCGTCTACGGCGGCACCGGCCGGTGAGCGCGGGTACCCGCCGATGACCGGCAAGCCGACGCTCGCGGTCGTGGGAGCGACCGGAGCCGTCGGCGCGGTCATGCTCCAGATCCTGTCCCAGCGCGCGGACGTCTGGGGCGAGATCCGCCTGATCGCCTCCCCCCGCTCGGCCGGCCGCAAGCTGGCCGTGCGCGGGGAGGAGGTCGAGGTGGTGGCCCTGAGCGAGGAGGCCTTCGACGGGGTCGACGTCGCGATGTTCGACGTGCCCGACGAGGTCGCCGCGCACTGGGCGCCGATCGCCGCCGCGCGCGGCGCGGTGGTCGTCGACAACTCCGCCGCCTTCCGGCTGGACCCAGAGGTGCCGCTCGTGGTGCCCGAGGTCAACCCGCACGCCGTACGCACCCGGCCGCGCGGGATCGTCGCCAACCCCAACTGCACGACCCTGACGATGATCGTCGCCCTGGGCGCGCTGCACGCGGAGTTCGGGCTGCGCGAGCTGGTGGTGTCGTCGTACCAGGCGGTGAGCGGGGCCGGGCGGGCCGGGGTGGACGCGCTGCGGGCCCAGCTGTCCCTGGTGGCCGGCACGGAGCTGGGCACCAAGCCCGGCGACGTACGGCGGGTCGTCGGGGAGGACACCGGGCCGTTCCCGGAGCCTGTCGTGCTGAACGTCGTGCCGTGGGCCGGGTCGCTCCGGGAGGACGGCTGGTCGTCGGAGGAGATGAAGGTCCGCGACGAGTCCCGCAAGATCCTCGGGCTGCCGCGGCTGCCGGTCGCCGTGACCTGCGTACGGGTTCCGGTGATCACCACCCACTCGCTGACCGTGCACGCCCGCTTCCAGGGCGAGGTCACGGTCGACCGCGCCCGGGAGATCCTCGCCACCGCGCCCGGTGTGGTGCTGTGCGACGACCCGGCCGCCGGCGAGTACCCCACTCCGGCGGACGTCGTGGGTACCGACCCGACCTGGGTGGGGCGGCTGCGGCGGGCCCTGGACGACCCGACCGCGCTCGAACTCTTCGTCTGCGGCGACAACCTGCGCAAGGGCGCCGCGTTGAACACCACGCAGATCGCGGAGCTGGTCGCGGCGGAGTGGGCCGACCGCCGGGACGCCGACCGCTGAGACACCTACCGCCGGGACAAGGTCCTGCAAGAGGTTTGTAGGATCCGTGTAAGAACTATGGTGGCGAGCAGTTGTCCAAACCACTTGAATCATTGCCCAGGGCAACAGAGGATTTCCCTCCCCGTCCCCGCAACCGTGCGGAGGGCGGGGAGCGTCTTTGCGGTCACCCTTCGGGCGTGGGGACGCCGTGGTCGGGGCGAGTGTGGGGACACTCGTCCATATCGGACATAGGGGAAGAGCGGGTCGCATGACGGCACTTGAGGTACGGCTGGTCGTCGCACATGTGACGCCCGGCCCGTACAACCCTGGCGGGGGTGGACGTGTCCAACTGGCGTGGCAGAGGTACTCGAACTCAGTGCGGCCCGCGGCACGGCGGCTCTCCGGCCGCCCCGTGCGGCGCTCCGGCCCCGCAGGCCCGGCGGCATGCCGGTGATCGCGCCCATGCCCGCAGCGCGGCCCGCCCGCATACCGAGTCAGCGTGACGGTGCCGAGGAGGCCGCAGCGGCCACCGCGACCGAGGCCGCCGGCACGACCGTCGACCACCTCACCGAGACCTACCGGGCGCACTACCGCTCGCTGCTGGGCCTCGCCGCGCTGCTCCTCGACGACACCGCCTCCTGCGAGGACGTGGTCCAGGAGGCCTTCATCCGCGTGCACTCGGCCCGCAAGCGCGTCCGCGACCCCGAGAAGACCCTCGCCTACCTCCGGCAGACGGTCGTCAACCTCTCCCGTTCGACCCTGCGCCGCCGCATCCTCGGCCTGAAGCTGCTCTCCAAGCCGATGCCGGACATGGCGAGCGCGGAGGAGGGCGCCTACGACCAGCTGGAGCGCCGCGACCTCATCAAGGCGATGAAGGGCCTGCAGCGCCGCCAGCGCGAGGTCCTGGTCCTGCGCTACTTCGCGGACATGACCGAGGCCCAGGTCGCCGAGACGCTGGGGATCTCGCTGGGTTCGGTGAAGGCGTACGGCTCGCGGGGCATCGCCGCGCTGCGGGTGGCCATGGAGGCACCGGCATGAGCGAGCGCGCCCAAGGGGGCGATTCCGATGAACGCCACTCCCACGAACGTCACGAGCCCTTCGCCTGGCACGAGCCGACGGGGCCGGATGAGCAAGAGCACACGCAATCGCACGCTGGGAACGGAACTGTGAACCACGGCCCCGACGAGAAGGGCCCCGAGGGCCTCGACCAGGGCCCGGCCAGGCACGACCAAGCTGCCACCGGGCCCGCCCCGGCGCACGCCGCGCACGGCAGGGGTGCCGAGGGGCGCGGGGCGGGTCCTGAGGGACGCGGCGCGGGTCCTGGCGGGTTCGGGACGGGCCTTGAGGGGCGCGGCGCAGGTCAGGAAGAGCCCGGCGCTGGCCTTGAGGGGCGCGGCCCGGGATACGCCGGGCGCGGCGCGGGGACCGGTGGGTTCGGGGTCGGTGCGGATCGGCTCGGGCGGGATTCCGGTTTCGGTGGGTGCGGCCCAGGGCGGGACGGTCACGGCGCCGGTCCCGACAGGTTCGAGCCGGACGGCGTCGGGACCGGTCCGGGCGGGTTCGAGCCGGACGGTCTCGGGACCGGTCCCGACGGGTTCGAGCTGGACGGTCTCGGGACCGGTCTCGACGGACTCGGTGCCGACGAGCTGGCGCTGCGCCGGATGCTGCACTCCGCGGTCGACGACATCGAGCCGCGCACCGGCACCCTGGAGCATCTGCGCCGGGCCGTGCCCGCGCGGCGGGCCCGCAAGCGGCAGGCCGCCGTAGGCATGGCCGCCGCGGCCCTCTTCATCGGCACCGCCGTCCCTGCCCTCGTGCACGTCTCCGAATCCGGCGGCACCGACCCCAACACCGCCATCGCCGGCCAGTCCTCCCAGGCCCAGGGCGGCACCGGGCAGGGCAAGGACAAGGGTGGCGACACGGGCGGCAGGAAGGACACCGGCAGCACGAGCGTCAGGCCCGGCGGCAGGGAGTCCGGCAAGCCCGGGGGGAAGGGCAGGACCGGCGGCGGCAGCACCGGCTCCACCGGCGGCGCCGACCCGTCCTCCAGCCTCGCCCCGAGCGGCGCTCCGCTGTGTACGAAGGCCCAGCTCGGCTCGGCCACCGCAGCGGCCGACGCCCCCGACTCCGCGGGCGTGGTCTACGGCACCTTCCGCGTCGTCAACGTCTCCACCGCCGCCTGCACCGTCGCCGGCGCGGGCACCATCACGCCGACCGCGGTGGGCGCCGCGGACAAGACCAGGATCAGCACCGCGCGGCATGTGGCCGGGGACGCGGCGACCAGTCTGCCCGACCCCTCGCTGGAGGTCTCCGGGCTGGTCCTGCAGCCGGGCGCGGCCTACGAGGAGAAGTTCGCCTTCGTACCCTCCGCGACCTGCCCCACCACCGGCGGCGGCACCGGCACCACCGGCGGCTCGGCCACCGGTGGCGCCACGCCGGACCCGTCGCCGACCGCCTCCGGCGGTTCGACCGACAGCGCGGGGTCGGGCGGCACCACCACCCAGCTGACGACCGCGGACGGCACGGCCGACGGCAGCGTACAGATCACCCACATGGCGCAGGGGGGTGCACCTTCGGCCACCGCGACAGTGGCGGGGGAGTGCGCGGGGACCGTGATCTACACCGGGGTACTGGCGGGGGCGTAGGAGCGCCGTCGTACTGGTCAGCTACCAGGCATGGTCAGCTACTGGGCACCGGCGCCGGTGTCTCCTCCGGCAGCAGGCCCAGCGCGGCGTCCCGCTGGTACTCCACCTCACGCCGCAGCAGCCGGAACCACATGAACACCACGAAGCCGGCGAAGACGAACCACTCGCCGGTGTAGCCGAGGTTCTGGAACGCCTTCAGGTCCAGCCCGGTGCCGTCCGGCGCCGTCGCGGGCACGGCCCTCATTCCGGCGTCGGCCTTGTCGAGGGTCACCCAGGCGTCGTACAGCCGGTACGGCACCAGGTTCACCAGCGACGCCGAGCTGATCGCCGCCGTCTGCCCGGCCGGCAGTCCGCCGGTCGCGCTCACCCCGTTGTCCCCGGGCGTCTCGGACGCCTGCAGCGCACCGGTGACGGTGACCTCACCGCTCGGCGGCGCGGGCGCCTTCGCCGGGTCCGCCCTGCCCGGCAGCCAGCCCCGGACCACCGGCAGCGCCTTGCCGGAGTCGGTGCGCAGCAGGGTGAGGACGTAGAAGCCGTTCCTGCCGTCCAGCTGCCGGCCGGGCACCAGCAGCTGGGTGCCGTAGTGCCCGCTCGCGGTGACCCGGCGGCCCGAGGTGGCCTTGTCGACGGGCAGCATGGCCTGCAGCGGGCGCGCGGTCTCGTGCTGGTCGGATGCGGCGGCCCGCGTCGCGCTCCGGTGCTCCTGCACCCGCCCCTCGAACCGGCTCAGCTGCCAGGACCCCATGAAGACGCAGAACGGGATGGCGAGCAGCACGAAGACGTTGATGCCCCACCAGCGGGGTGTCAGCAGAAACCGGTACACGCCCTCCACGGTACGGCGCCCCCGCGGGGCGCCCGCCCGCGGGTCGGCTATCGGCTCTTCGTGGCCTTGAGCGAGTAGATCAGCGGGATGCGCGGATGGTCCGCCGGGAAGCGGTGGTAGCCGTCGCGGATCTCGAAGTTCTCGAAGGCCGGGAAGAGCGACACGTCGTGCTCGTGCAGGAACTCGATCCGCAGCCCGGTCGCGGCGAGCGCGGAGACGACGTCGCCCAGGGTGTGCTGCCACTGCACGCTGCGGTTGCGGAAGGTGAAGGCACCCGGGTCGGCGTAGGTGCCGGGCTCGTCGTAGACCTGGGCGTCGCGGGAGAAGTAGTCGCGCACGATCCGCGAGCCGGTCGCGTGGTCCAGGGCCTCGGTGATCGGGTGGAACTCGGCGAGGTAGAGGAAGCCTCCGGGGGCGACGAGGGAGGCGGCCGTCTTCGCCCAGCGGCGGATGTCGGGCAGCCAGCACAGCGCGCCGAGCCCGGTGTAGACGATGTCGTACGACGGCTCGGGCACGGCGTCGGCCGCGTCGTACACGTCGCTGGTGACGAAGGCGGCGCGCTCGGGGCCGTGGCCGAGACCGGCGGCGAGGGAGCGGGCGGCCTCGACGGCCGGGGCGGAGAAGTCCAGGCCGACGACGCGGGCGGCGCCCCGGTGGGCCCAGGAGAGGGTGTCGGTCCCGATGTGGCACTGCAGGTGCAGGAGCGTTTTGCCGGTGACGTCGCCGACCTCGGCCGTCTCGAAGTCCCGCAGCACGTCCGGGTGGGCGCGGAAGCCGTCGAGGTCGTAGTACGCGCCGGCGACATGCACGGGAACTCGCTCGTCCCACATGGCCCGGTTGTCCTCGCGCCAGCCGTCGGGGGCGGGCTTGTGATCGGCCTGGGTGCTCATGGTCGGGAAGTTATCCACAGGCTGCGCACGCCCGCCACCCAATTGTCGGCGCGGCCAGGCAGTATGGGCGCATGACTGGGGCGATGAGTGAGAGCAACGGGCCGGGCGCGGCGGACGCGGCCGGCATGCCGGACTGGGAGAAGCGGTTTCGGGCGCCACGCGTGTCGCTGCCCGACTGGGCGGAGGACGCGCCGGACCGCTCCCTGTTCGTGTCGAACGCGACGGGCACGTACGAGCTGTACGCCTGGGACCGCGCGACGGGCGGGCAGCGGCAGGCGACGCACCGGCCCAACGGCACGACGGACGGCGCGCTCTCCCCGGACGGCGCCTGGATCTGGTGGTTCGACGACAAGGACGGCGACGAGTTCGGCATCTGGCGCCGCCAGCCCTTCGGGGGCGGCGAGGACGAGCCGGCCGTCCCGGGCCTCGATCCGTCCTACCCGGCCGGCCTCGCCCTGTCCCGGGACGGGCGCACGGCGGTCGTGGGCCGCTCCACCGACGACGAGGGCACGACCATCCACCTCGCGCGCGAGGGCGAGGATCCGGTCGAGATCTACCGGCACCGCGAGTCGGCGGGCGTCGGCGACCTCTCGCACGACGGCTCCCTGATCGCCGTCGAGCACACCGAGCACGGCGACGCCATGCACGCGGCGCTGCGTGTGCTCCGCCCGGACGGCACGCCGGTCGCCGAGCTGGACGACACCAAGGGCGGCACCGAGGAACTCGGCCTGGAGGTGCTGGGCTTCGCGCCGGTCGACGGCGACACCCGGCTGCTCATCGGCCACCAGCGCCGGGGCCGCTGGGAGCCGCTGGTGTGGGACGTGGCGACGGGCGAGGAGACCGACCTGGCCCTGGACCTGCCGGGTGACGTCAGCGCCGAGTGGTACCCGGACGGCTCGGCCCTCCTGATCGCCCACGGCTTCGAGGCCCGCAGCGAGCTGTTCCGCTACGACCTGGCGAGCCGCGAGCTGACCCGCATCCCCACCCCGCCCGGCACGGTCTCCGGCGCCACGGCCCGCCCCGACGGCAGCGTGGAGTACCTGTGGTCGTCGGCCGCCGAGCCCCCGGCGGTGCGGTCCACCTCCGGCGGCATCGTCCTGGACCCGCCCGGCATGGCCTGCCCGCCGTCGGTGCCGGTGGAGGACGCCTGGGTGGAGGGCCCGGGCGGCCGCATCCACGCCCTGATCCAGAGGCCGGCGGGCGCGAGCGGCCCGCTGCCCACGGTCTTCGACCTGCACGGCGGCCCGACCTGGCACGACAGCGACTCCTTCGCGGCGGGCCCGGCCGCCTGGGTCGACCAGGGGTATGCGGTGATCCGCGTCAACTACCGCGGCTCCACCGGCTACGGCCGCGCCTGGACCGACGCCCTGAAGCACCGGGTCGGCCTGATCGAGCTGGAGGACGTGGCAGCGGTCCGCGACTGGGCGGTCTCCTCGGGCCTCGCCGACCCGGCCCGGCTGGTCCTCACCGGCGCCTCCTGGGGCGGCTATCTCACCCTGCTCGGTCTCGGCACCCAGCCCGACGCGTGGACGGTGGGCATCGCGGTCGTGCCCGTCGCGGACTACGTCACCGCGTACCACGACGAGATGGAGGCGCTGAAGGCCATGGACCGCACCCTGCTGGGCGGTACCCCCGAGGAGGTCCCCGAGCGCTTCGAGGCCTCGTCCCCGCTCACGTACGTCGACGCGGTCAAGGCCCCGGTCTACATCTCGGCGGGCGTCAACGACCCCCGCTGCCCGATCCGTCAGATCGACAACTACGTCAAACGCCTGGAGACGAGAGGCGCGACCCACGAGGTCTACCGCTACGACGCCGGGCACGGCTCCCTGGTGGTGGACGAGCGGATCAAGCAGGTGAGACTGGAAATGGCCTTCGCGGCACGGCACTTGGGCGCGTAGGGCGCCGCCCGAGCCGCCTGTGGGTCAGCGCAGCTCCGCGAGCCCTCTGCGGGTGGCGGCGACCACGACCCGGTCCTCCTTGACCAGCACATGGTCCGGTGCCGTGTCCGCCCGCCCCTCCAGTGCCAGCACCCTCCAGGACCCGGCCCGGAAAGCGTCACGCACGGTCCGCCCCTCCAGCTGGGGATGCCCGGCGACATCGACCGCGGCGAACAGCAGCACCCGCCGTTCCACCGCGATCGCGCCCAGCACCTGCCGCCCCAGCATCGCCCCGGCGAACGCGGGCGCGGCCAGGTGCGTGACGCTCCGGCTCCGGGTCAGGGCGTGCGGGTAGGCGGCCCGCAGGGTGCGGTACACCGCGGTGGCGAAGTCGTCGTCGTACAGCCGTAGTACGACCCGCAGATCGGGCCGTACGCTCCGCGCGTACAGCACCGCCTCCAGGTTCGTGGTGTCCGCGCTGGTCACCGCGAGCAGCGCGTACGCCCGGTGGATCTTGGCGGACTCCAGCACCCCTTCCTGGGTGACGTCCCCGAGCACCACCGGCACCCGCAGCCGCCGCGCGGTCGCAAGGCCCCGCGCCTCCGGGTCGGACTCGACGCACACGACGGGGATGTTCAGCTCGCGCAGCCGGGTCAGCACCCGGGTGCCGATCTTCCCGAGCCCGAGCAGCACCACGTGCCCGCCGAGACCGCGCGGCGGTTTCCGCAGGGCGGAGGCGGTGCGAAAGGTGCCGAGTGCCTCCAGCACGGCCGCAAGCAGCACCGGGAGCAGCAGCAACCCGACGAGTCCGGAGAGGAGTTGGAGGATCTGCCGGCCCAGGGACTCACCGATGGCCGGATTGTCGATCGCGAAGAGGTCCAGCAAGGTCAGGTAGAAGGCACTGAGCGGATGCATCCCGGTGACCACCCACAGCGCGACGGCGAGCGCGACCACGCACGCCACCATGCCCGCCAGCGACCACCGCAGCCGCCGGGAGAACAGCGAGGCGAGCGGCGGCACCCCGCCACGGCCGGGCGCGGCCGACTCGCCGCCGCCCGCCGAGGACACCTGCTCCAGCACCACGGCCGGCCGCCCCGCGGCCTGCCGTACCTCGTCGTCGTCCGGCAGCAGCCGGGACTCCTGGTCCCCGCCGCCCTCGGGATCCGCGCCCGGCGGGGAGAGCAGGGCGAGCGTGCACAGTCCGGTGCCGGCCGTCGGCCGTTCGACGGCCCGCAGCAGCAGTCCCTCGGTCTGGACGACCTTGCTGGTGCCGGCGACGGCGGTGGCGGCCAGGGCCGGCGCGGCGGTGTCGGCGTCGGACAGCACGGTGGTGGACGCCTCGGCGCCGCCCTCGTTACCGGTGACCAACGCGGCCGCCTGGTCGAGGAGTTCCTCGATGTGCTGGCCCAACCGCCGGTTGTAGAGCCTGAGGACGAGCCGCAGCCGCGGGTTGATCCGGCGGGCGGTCAGCGCGGCCCGGATATTGGTCTCGTCGTCGTCGAAGACGAGGGCGAGCGCGGCGGCCCGTTCCACACCGGCCTCGGCGAGCACGGCCTCGGTGATCTCGGCGGCCTCCAGCACCCGTTCGCCCCCGCCGCCGGTGCCGCCGTCGGCGGTACTGCCCGCACCACCGGTGCCCGTGGCCGTGGCGGCCGGTCGTGCGGTGGGTCGTGCGGTCGGTCCGGAGCCGGATCCGGGGCCCGATCCGGCTCCGTTGCCGCCGCGGCCGACCGCGGCGCTCACCACGCGGTCGAACAGCGCGGCCGAAGCGGCCCGGGCCCGTCCGACCACCGGAGGTCTGGCGGTGCGCTCGTTCGGCGGTACCACGAGGGTGACCTGCTCGCCGTAGACTCCGCGCAACTCGGCGGCCAGCCGGTGCGCGAGCCCGTCGTCACCGCACACCACCATGTGCGGTCCACTGGGCCCACCTTGATACGGAACGCTCCCCACGAGGGAAAAGACTGCCCCAAGGAGAGGAGTGGTTCCAGCAACGGTGTGAACACCGTGGGGACGACTCCCGTACCGAAGGGGAGGGAGCGATCGAGGACAGCCAGCCGGAGGTAACCGCACGTGGCCATCACGGAAGACGCCCCGCCCGGCGCGGAGGCGGGACCCGCCGGAGCGCCGCCCGGCCAGGAGGGCCGCAGGCTCAGCTCACCTCTCGTGCTGACGCTGACGCTGCTCCTCGCGGTGCTCGCCCAGTCGCCGATCCGCGGGCTCCTCGGCACCCCGCTGATGCAGAGCTGGATGACGGTGTTCGTCGCGGTGACGGTCCAGGCGCTGCCCTTCCTCGTCCTCGGGGTGCTGCTGTCGGCGGCGATCGCGGTGTTCGTGCCGCCGGCCTTCTTCGCGCGCGCCCTGCCGCGCCGCCCGGCGCTGGCGGTCCCCGTGGCGGGGGTCGCGGGCGCGGTGCTGCCCGGCTGCGAGTGCGCGTCGGTGCCGGTGGCGGGCGCCCTGGTCCGCAGGGGGGTCACCCCGGCCGCCGCCCTGGCCTTCCTCCTGTCCGCCCCTGCGATCAACCCGATCGTCCTCACCGCGACCGCCGTCGCCTTCCCCCGCAACCCGGAGATGGTGCTGGGCCGGTTCCTGGCGAGCCTGCTGGTGGCGTGCGCGATGGGCTGGCTGTGGCAGCGGCTGGGCCGTACCGACTGGCTGCGCCCGCCGGCCCACGGCGCGCACGAGGGCGCGACCAAGGGGGAGGCGTTCTGGAACTCGGTACGGCACGACACCATGCACGCGGGCGGTTTCCTGGTGCTGGGCGCGATGGCCGCGGCCACCCTGAAGGCGGCCACCCCGGCGGACTGGCTGCGCACGGCGGCCGGAAACCCCGTCTTCTCCGTGTTCGCCCTGGCCGTCCTCGCCGTACTGCTGTCCATCTGCTCGGAGGCGGACGCGTTCGTCGCGGCCTCCCTCACCCAGTTCTCCCTGACGGCCAAGCTGGTGTTCCTGGTGGTGGGACCGATGATCGACCTCAAGCTGTTCGCGATGCAGGCCGGCACCTTCGGCCGTACCTTCGCCCTCCGCTTCGCCCCGGCCACGTTCGTGCTGGCGATCGCGGGCGGCGTGGTGACCGGGACGGTGCTGCTGTGAACCGCCAGGCCCAGGCCGCCGTCATGTTCCTGCTCGGCGCCGCCCTCCTGCACGCGGGCAGCACCGATCTCTTCCTCCGGTACGTCAAGGAGGGCCTGCGCCCGCTGCTGCTGGCCTCGGGCGCGGTCCTGATCGCGGCGGCGCTGGCGACGGTCTGGTACGAGCGCCGCCGCGCCAAGGCCGCCGCTGCCGAGGCACACGACCACCACCCCGAACCCCGCATCTCCTGGCTCCTGTTGCTCCCCCTCCTCGCCCTCATCCTCATCGCCCCGCCCGCCCTCGGCTCCTACAGCGCCCTGCGCTCGGGTACGGCCCTGCAGAAGCCGTACGTCCTCGGCCGGATGCCCGCCGCCGACCCGGCCCCGCTCTCCGTGATCGACTACGCCTCCCGCGCGGCCTACGACCACGGCCGCTCCCTGCACGGCCGCGCGGTCCGCGTCACCGGGTTCCTCGCCCTGGACCACTCGGGCGCGCCGTACCTGGTCCGCATGGCCCTCAACTGCTGTGCGGCGGACGCCCAGCCGGTCAAGATCGCCCTCACCGGCGAGCTGCCGCCGGTCCTGCGCCCGGACGCCTGGCTGGAGGTGACCGGCACGTACAGCCCCCTGCTGAGCCGTGACCCCGTGAACAACGGCCCCATCCCGTATCTGCAGGTCACCTCGGCCAGACCGGTCCCGGTCCCGCCCGACCCGTACGACGAGACCTGGAACAACTGAGCAAGCCCGCGAGAACTCCGTGCCTGGCGGCGCCCCGTGCACCAGCCCGGGGCGCCTCCTACGCCTGCGTCGCCTTCAGGTCGACGCGCTCCAGGTCCCTCAGCCACGCATGGGCCGTGCCGTCCGACGGGGCCCGCCAGTCGCCGCGCGGGGAGAGGGAGCCGCCAGCCGAGACCTTGGGGCCGTTGGGCATGGCCGAGCGCTTGAACTGGGAGAAGGCGAAGAAGCGGCGGATGAAGACCTCCAGCCAGTGGCGGATCTGGGCCAGGTCGTAGGAGCCGCGGTCGGCCTCCGGGAAGCCGGGGGGCCAGGCGCCCGCCTGCGGGTCGTGCCAGGCGTGCCAGGCCAGGAAGGCGATCTTCGAGGGGCGGAAGCCGTAGCGCAGCACGTGGAACAGGGTGAAGTCGTGCAGCGCGTACGGGCCGATCTTCGACTCGGTGGACTGCAGCTCCTCGCCGGGCACCAGCTCGGGGCTGATCTCGGTGTCGAGGATCGCGGCGAGGATCTTGCCCGTCTCGTCGTCGAACTGGCCGCTGCCGATGACCCATCGGATGAGGTGCTGGATCAGCGTCTTCGGCACGCCGGAGTTCACGTTGTAGTGGCTCATCTGGTCGCCGACGCCGTACGTCGACCAGCCGAGCGCCAGCTCGGAGAGGTCGCCGGTGCCGAGGACGATGCCGCCGCGCTGGTTGGCCAGCCGGAACAGGTAGTCGGTGCGCAGGCCCGCCTGGACGTTCTCGAAGGTGACGTCGTACACCGGCTCGCCGGCGGCGAAGGGGTGGCCGATCTCCTTGAGCATCAGCCGTGCGGTCGGTGTGATGTCCAGCTCGGAAGCGGTCACGCCGAGCGCCCGCATCAGCTTGTGGGCGTTGTCCTTGGTGTGGTCGCTGGTGGCGAAGCCGGGCAGGGTGAAGGCGAGGATGTCGCTGCGCGGGCGGCCGGCGCGGTCCATCGCCCGGGCGGCGACGATCAGCGCGTGCGTGGAGTCCAGGCCGCCGGAGACACCGATGACCACCTTGGGGCCGCCGATCGACGCCAGGCGCTGCTGCAACCCCGCGACCTGGATGTTGTACGCCTCGTAGCAGTCCAGGGCGAGGCGCTCGGCGTCGGCGGGCACGAACGGGAAGCGCTCGACGCGGCGGCGCAGGCCCAGGTCGGTCACCGGCGGGGCGAGTTCGAAGGACACCGTGCGGAAGTCGGAGGTGCGGGCGGCGTGGGTACGGCGGTTCTCGCCGAACGTGCCCGTCCGCTGCCGCTCCTGCCGCAGCAGGTCGAGGTCAACGTCCGCGACCGCGTACTGCTCGCCCAGCGGGAAGCGCTCGGTCTCGGCCAGCAGCGCCCCGTTCTCGTAGATCAGGGTCTGGCCGTCCCAGGACAGGTCGGTGGTCGACTCGCCGAGGCCGGCCGCCGCGTAGACGTACGCGGCGAGGCAGCGGGAGGACGCCGAGCGGCACAGCAGCTTGCGGTCCTCGGCCCGGCCGACGGTGATCGGGCTGCCCGAGAGGTTGACGAGGACGGTCGCCCCGGCCAGCGCCGCCTCCGCGCTCGGCGGCACCGGCACCCACATGTCCTCGCAGATCTCCGCGTGCAGCACGAGACCGGGGACGTCAGCGGCGGCGAAGAGCAGGTCCACGCCGAAGGGGACCTCCGCGCCGCCCAGCCGGATCGTTCCGCCGCGCTCGTCGTCGCCCCCGGCGATCTGCCGGCGCTCGTAGAACTCGCGGTAGTTCGGCGGGTACGACTTCGGTACGACGCCGAGGACCCGGCCGCGGTGCACGACCACCGCGCAGTTGAAGATCCGGTCGCTGTGGCGCAGCGGGGCGCCGACGACCAGGACCGGCAGCAGCTCCGCCGACTCGGCCACGATGGTGGCGAGCGCCGTCTCGACGTCGTCGAGCAGGGCGTCCTGCAGCAGCAGGTCGTCGATCGCGTATCCGGACAGGCACAGCTCCGGGAACACGGCGACGGCGACGCCCTCCTCGGCGCACCGGCGCGCGTGGCGCAGGACCGTCTCGGCGTTGGCGCGCGGGTCGGCGATGACGGTGTGGCCCGTACACGCGGCGACGCGCGCGAAGCCGTGCTGGTAGATCGACCAGAAGCTCAACGGGACCCCATTTCAGAGTTTCCGAAGCGGTTTGCCTGCAAGAAGAAGCCTAAAGGCCGTCCCGCCGACCCCCGGCACCCACCGCCCACCTGCGGGTTTCAGCGTGCTGAGGCCCTTCTGGCCCGGATGGAACCCGGTTGTCCTCGACGGCGTCGGCATCCCGCCCGGTCTCACCCGGTGTGCACGCGGGGGCGCAGGGGTCGGTTCGGTTCCGCCTCGCGCAGTACCTCGCGGGTGACCGGGGCGACCTCGCCCTGGCCGAAGAGGAAGAAGCGCAGGAAGTTGGCGAAGGGGTTGCCCTCGGTCCACTCGAAGTAGATGTGCGGGGTGCAGCCGGTGACGTCGCGGGCGTGGAGGAGGAGCGCGGCGAGGGCGTTGGGGATGGAGGAGGACTCCAGGGTGAGCACGCGGTAGCGGTCGTGCAGGACCTCGCCGTGCACGGTCAGGCCGGCCTCGAACTCGGAGGGGTCGGTGACCGTGACCTCGACGAAGACGAAGTCCTCCGTGGTCGGGAGGTCGTTGTCGGCCCGGATCTGCTCGACCTTGTCGCGGTACTCGGCCTTGTCGCGTCGGCCGGGCTTGTTGGCGATGAAGCGGATACGGCGGTGCGACATGTCCCGGATGAACCGTTCCGCCATGTCGTCCAGCTCGATATGGGTGACGCGCAGCTCGAAGGCGCGGGCCAGCCGGGAGAGGAAGGAGACGAGCATGATGCCGACGATGAAGCAGGCGCCGATCTTCACGCCGTCCGGGCGCTCGATGACATTGGCGACGGTGACGTAGAGCAGGACCGCGGAGACGGTGCCGAAGCCGGCGGTCCAGCCGCGCTGGCTCGCCCGGTGGGAGGCGATGGTCACCGCGATGGCCGCGGAGGACATCAGGACCAGCACGCCGGTGGCGTAGGCGCCGCCCTGTTTGTCGACGTTGGCGTCGAAGATCCAGGTGACCAGGAAGGCGACCAGGGTGAAGACGATCACCATCGGGCGGACCGCTCGCGCCCAGTGCGGGGCCATGCCGTAGCGGGGCAGATAGCGCGGCATGAGGTTGAGCAGGCCGGCCATCGCGGAGGCGCCGGCGAACCACAGGATGGCGATGGTCGAGAGGTCGTAGACCGTGCCGAAGGCGCCGCCGAGGTACTCGTGCGCGAGGTAGGCGAGGGCGCGGCCGTTGGCCTTGCCGCCGGGCTGGAACGCGTTCGCGGGGATGAGCACCGTGGTGATGAAGCTGGTGGTGATCAGGAACACGCTCATGATGACGGCGGCGGTGGTCAGCAGCTTCTTCGTGTCGCGGATCCGGCCCCTGGGAGCGTCCTCGGTGTCACCCGGGTCGCCCTGGACGTGCGGCATCACGGCGACACCGGTCTCGAAGCCGGACAGACCGAGGGCGAGCTTGGGGAAGACCAGCAGGGACACGCCGATCATGGCGAAGACGGTGCCGTGCTGGGTGGTCAGGGCGGCGGTCCAGTCGGTGACCACGTGCCCGGCGGTGAGCACGTGCCAGAAGCCGACCACCACGACCACGGCGTTCAGGGCGAGGTAGACCACCACCAGGGCGAACGCGACGCCGATCGCCTCCAGGAAGCCCTTGAGGAAGACCGCGCCGAGCAGCGCCACCAGGATCAGGGTGATCAGCATCTGCCGGCCGTGCAGCGCGTTCGTCAGGTGCGGGTTCTCGATGAGGTGGGTGGAGGCGTCGGCGGCCGAGAGGGTGATGGTGATCAGGAAGTCGGTGGCGGCGAAGCCCAGCAGGGTCAGGACGAACAGCTTGCCCTTCCAGAAGGACAGCAGCCGCTCCAGCATGGCGATGGAGCCCTCGCCGTGCGGGCTCTCCTCGGCCACCCTGCGGTAGACGGGGAGGGCGCCGGCCAGGGTGACGACGACGAGGACCAGGGTGGCGACGGGGGAGAGCAGGCCGGCCGCCAGGGCGGCGATGCCGGGCTGGTAGCCGAGGGTGGAGAAGTAGTCGACACCGGTCAGGCACATCACCCGGTACCAGCGCTGGCCCTCGTGCGGGGGCTCCGGCTCGGCGTGCGGTCCGGTGTGGCCGCCGGCCTTGCCCATGTCGGACAGCCCCTCCAGCATCCAGGCGCGCAGCCGGCCGGCCTGCGGAGGGTGTTGTGTCGTGGCCATCGGCGCGCTCCTGATGTGCGGCTCAGCGTGGGTTTCCGGCCATCACGGGGACACCGGCACCAGCGTAGGCAGACGGTGAGACGGGGGCCCATGGCTCATGGCGCCGCGGGCGTCAAGCTTGCGTCAAGTCACCGTGCGGAGCCACGACGTCAAGTCACCGTGCGGAGCCACGAAAACGCAGGTCAGCCGTGCAACCCGCAGTCGGGTCGACGGGCCCCGCGGAGCGCAACGCGCAGCGCTACGCGTCGGAGAGCCGGGCCTCCTCGAGGTCCAGGGCCCGCTGCAGCCGCCGTCGCGTGGTGTCGCTGATGGCGTGGGCGTCGTACAGCCGCTGCAGCTCGCCGGTCTCGACGGCGATCAGGTCGCGCCGCAGCTCGCGGTAGACCCGGTCGGCGGACTCGGTGGCCACGCCCTCGGCGCCGTTGCTGCGGGCGAGACGGTCGCGGGCGTCGTCGAGACGGGCGTTCAGGCCCCGGCGCAGCCGGTCCAGGACGACGTCCGGTACGACCTCCAGCTCCGCGAGCTCCTCCAGGCGCGCGAGGCCGGCGTGCGCGAGGTGGGAGCTGGCCTGGGCCTCCTCGCGCGCGGTGTGGGCGGGCTCCAGGGCGATGCCGGAGGCGCGCACGACGGGGGCGAGGGTGAAGCCCTGCACGACGAGGGTGACCACCACGACCGAGGTGGTCAGCACGAGCACCAGCGGCCGGTCGGTCAGCGGACTGCCGTCCTTCATGACCTCGGGTATGGACAGGGCGGCGGCCAGCGGCATCACCCCGCGGGTGCCCGCCCAGGTCAGCACCACCGGCACCCGCCAGTTCAGGCGGCTGCCCCCGCCGTTGCGCTGCACGACCGCCGACAGGGGCGCCAGCCACAGCAGGCGTACGGCGACGAGGGTGGCGGCGACGGCGAGGGCGTACAGCGGCCAGGACCGGTCGCCGTCGGCCAGCGCCCGCACCTGGGCGGGCAGGGCCAGGCCTATCAGGCTGAACACGACGCTCTCCAGCAGGAACACCACCGTGCCGTACACCGCGTGCAGCTGGAGCCGGATGCGGGCGTTGGTGAGCCGGTCGCCCCGGCCGCCCAGCACCACCCCGGCCACCACGCACGACGTCACTCCGGAGGTGTGCGCGGCCTCCGCGAGCAGGTAGGCGGCGTACGGGGTGACCAGGGCGATCACCGTCTCCAGCACCGGGTCCTCGGTGCGGCGCCGGATCAGGGTGATCACTCCGGCCACGGCTGCCCCGATCACCGTGCCGCCGCCCGCGAGCAGGAAGAACTCGCCGCTCGCGGCGCCCCAGTCGGCGGCGGCCGCGGCCACGGCGATGCCCGCCGCCACCCGGACCAGGACCAGGGAGGTCGCGTCGTTGAACAGGCTCTCCGCCTGGACGAGGACCTGGACCCGGGGCGGCAGGGCGAGCCTGCGGCCTAGCGCGGTCACCGCCACCGGGTCGGTGCTGGCCAGGACCGCGCCCAGCACGAACGCCATCTGCCAGGACAGGGGGGTGACCAGGGCGGCCACGGCGGCGACGGCCGCCGCTGAGGCGAGCACCAGGCCGATGGCGAGGATCCCGACCGGTTTCCACACCGCCCGCAGCTCCCGCCAGGGCATGTCCTCGGCGCTCGCGTACAGCAGGGGCGGGAGGACGACGAGGCCGATGATCTGGGGGCTGATCTGGATCTGCGGGGTGCCCGGGAGCAGCGCCACGGCGAGACCGGCGACCACGAGGAGGGAGGGGGCGGGAATGCGCCATCGGCGCGCGAAGGTGGCGACCACCGTGGCGAGGACCACGAGGGAGAGAACCGTACCGACGCTGCGCATGCCGTCCCCCGGGGATGCGGAAGGGGATTGCGGAAGCCACCCCGGCTCCCGGCCGACCAGACTTCCCGGCACACCTGCCGTCACCCTATCGGGCCAGGTCACGTCAAGACAGTGTCAAGACCCACCGAACCGCCACCGAGGATCCGCGGGCATCCGCACCGGCCTCTCCGAGGGTTTGCCTCGGGGCGGCCCCGCGGGCCGGGCGCGATCGGCAAGCTGGCCGGCGCCCAGCGGACGAAGGCCGACGCCCTCTTCGCCGAGTGGCGGAAGGCGCACGGCACCACCCGCACGCGGCGCGGTCCGCCGCGGCCGTCACCTTCCTCGGCGCCCTCTCCCCCGCCGGGTGGTGCGCCCTGGCCGTGGTCGTGGCCAGGGCGCGGCGTCGGTTCAGCCGACGTGCAGGGTCAGGGACGCGGTGTGCAGCCTGCCGCCGGTCTGGAACTGCAGGAACAGCCGCCAGTTCCCGGACCGGGCGAACTCGGCGTGGAAGGTCAGGGTCGGCCCGCCGCGGCCGCCGTCGGCCATCGTCTCCGGGTGGAGGTGGGCGAAGGCGAGGTCGCCCTGGTGGAAGGCGGTCAGGTGGGCGTAGGTGTCGAGGTACGGCTGGAGGTCGGTGACCGGCTTGCCGTCCTTGGAGACGGTGGCGGTCAGCTGGTGCGCCATGCCCGCCATCGGATCGCCCTGCACGGTGACGGTGTAGCCGTCGACGCCGGCGGTGCCGGACGGCTTCGGCAGGGCCGAGGGCATCGCCATGCCGGGCACCTTCACGGTGCGGCTGAGTACGAAGCCCTTGCCCCGGCCGGCGCCGCCGGACGGGGTGAAGGAGGCGTACAGCCGCCAGGTGCCCGGCCGCAGCGCGGCCGACGGCGCGGTCCAGGTGCCGTCCGCGGCCATGGTGGGGTGCAGGTGCTGGAAGCCGGTGAGGTCGGAGCGGATGGCGTAGAAGTGCATCCGCTTGGTCTGGTCGACGGCGAAGCCGGTGACCGGCTTGCCGTCCGGTCCGGTGATGGTGAAGCGGTACTCCGTCGCCTGGCCGGCGGGGAGGGTGGCGGTCGTGGACGTCATCCGGTACCCGTCCTCGGCGGCGGCCAGACCGTTGCCGGTGGACGCGGGGTCCATGCCGGGCATCGACGCCATGCCGCCGGCCGGGGACGAGGGGGACGGCGTGGCGCTGTGGTCCATGCCGGCCATGCCGGAGTCGTGGCCCTTGCCGGAGCTGGAGCCGGAGCCGCAGGCGGCGAGGGTCAGGGTGAGGGCCGCGGTGGTGGCGGCCGCCGCGAGGGCGCGGCGGGATGTGCGGAAACGCTGGATCATGGGTGTGTCTTTCCAGGCGGGCGCCGTGAGTCGGCGCGGCCGAACGTGTGAGAGCCGTGCGGGACCGCGGCGCAGAGCCGGATCCCCAGGGCCCCGTCACGTCCGTGCGACGCACACCTGGAGCAGGAGGTGACGCCCGCCGGCCGGTGGACCCCGGCGACGGGTGCCGTCGTGACCCGGCCGGGCCCGCGCCAGCACGAGGGCGGCCGGGAACACGAGGGCGCTCGCCGCGAGCGGAGGCGGCGGGATCTCGGACCGGGGCGTCGTGGCCAGACACAGCGCGCCCCGCATGACCTCGTCCGCCCGGGCGGTCGCCTTGGCGGCTGCGGGTGCGGCTGCGGGCGCCGGGTGGCCGGCGGGGTGCGCGGCCGCCGTCGCGGGTGCCGGATGCATCGTGTCCGGACGCATCGTGTCCGGGTGCATCGTGTCCGGGCGCGCGGGCATCGGGGCGGACCGGGGGACAGCGGTCGCCATGTCCGGCATGGCCCCGTGGCAGCCGCCCGCGGCCGCGGCCGGGCCGCCGTGCATGAGGAACAGCCCGAGCAGGACGGCGACCAGAACGCAGGCCCGCACCGACGGACGGATGCGGGCCCTGGCCGTGCCGGCGACGGGCTGCGCGAGGATCACGGGCCCCACCTTACGGGGAGCCTTCGGTTGCCGGGTGACTCAACCGGGTGAACCATGGCATAGGTGTTGTTTGTGGGTATTCAGGTTATTCAAGTGAGTTGAGTGATTCGAGTGATGAGGGTGGGGATTCGTCGGGCTTGCACGTGCGACCTGTGGAGGACTCATGTACACGACTCGATCCCGTGCCGGTTCCGCCGCCGTCTGCGCCGCCACCCTGTGCGTCATGGGTGTCACGTCGCTCCCGGCGCTCGCCGCGTCGTCGCCCTCGCCGTCGGCGGTCTCCGCCCTGGACCGGCAGCTCCTGACCGCGGCCCACCAGGGCAACCTGTGGGAGATCGCGACCGGTCAGCAGGCTCAGGGCGCCGCGACCACCGCCTGCGTCAGGCGGGCCGGTGCCGACTTCGTCCGCGACCACCGCACCCTTGATGCCGGCGTCGTCAAGACCGCGGCGCAACTCGGTGTGACCCTGCCCTCCGGGCAGACGGCCGCACAGCAGAGGAAGACCGCCGCCCTCAAGTCCCTTGCCCGGACGACCGCGTACGACGCCGCGTGGCTCAAGGCCCAGTACCCCGCCCATGTGCAGACCCTTGCGCTCATCGACAAGGAGATCGCCACGGGCACCAACCCGGCCGTGAAGTCCCTGGCCAAGAGCGCGCGTCCCGTGGTCGTCCGGCACAACCAGATGGTCAACCGGGCCGTGTGCCACGCGTGAGCACAGCGGTTCCCCGGGGTCGCGTCAGCGGTCCCGGGGAACCGCTTCGTCACGATGCGGCCGGGGCCTTCGCGGCCAGGTACCGACCGCGCTGCTCGGCGGTCCGCATGGCCGCCTGCGTGGCGTTTTCGTCGGTGCCCTCGGTGAGCCCTCTTGACCAGGGCTGGGCGGTGCGCCTCGGCGCTCAGCCGCCGGGGCGAGTGATCGCTGTGTGCCCGGAGGCGATCGCGGTGAGCAGGCGCGCGGCGAGTGGGCCGGCCGATGCGGGGTTCTGTCCGGTGAGCAGGCCCCGGTCCTCCACCACGTGCTCCTGCCACGGACCCGGCCCGGTCAGGAAACGGGCTCCCCGGCGGGTCAGGGCCTGCTGGGAGGTCCACGGCAAGGCGTTCAGGAGACCCACGTCCTTCTCCTCGTCGTCGGTGAAGGACGTCATCCGGTAGCCGGCGAACGGCCAGGCACCGGTGGGGCCGGTGCAGGACAGCAGGGCGGCAGGCCCGTGGCACACGGCTGCCACGGGGCGGCCCGCGCGGTGTGCGGCGGCCACGACGCGACCGCAGTGCGGATCGCACCACAGATCGACCATCGGCGCGTAACCGCCTGGGACGAACACCGCGTCGTACACCTGGTGGGCGACTTCCCGCAGCGGCTCCGGGGACGAGAGGTCGGAGTGCCGGGCGGCGACCTCGCGGCGCAGCGCCTCGCACTGCCGCGGTGTGAGGCCGGTGCCTTCCGGGGTGAACCCTGCGGGGTCGGGGACGGCGGGCCGCCCGTCGGGGGAGGCCACCGTGACATGCGCACCGGCGCCGTCGAAGACGGCCAGGGGCGCCACGACCTCCTCGGGCCAGAACCCGACGGCCCGGGTGCTGCCGTCCGTGAGCGACATGCGGGTGGCGGCCGACAGAAGCATCAGGATGTGCGGCATGGGGGTTCCTCCGGTCAGGTCTCCGTGGGCTCGTCGGTCTGCTCGGCGTACAGGCCGAGGGCGCGCATCAGCGGGAACTCGTCGGCGGACAACAGCACCGCTTCCCTGGTCTCGCTGCCGTTGGTGTGGTGGTGCCGGGCCCAGGAAGGAACGCAGAAGGTGTCGCCGGCCGACCATGCGAAGTCGGTGCCGTCGATCGTGGTGGCGCCCTGGCCTTCGGCGACGACGTAGATGACGGAGCCGGTGTGGCGATGCGCCAGAGTGCTCTCGCCCGGCTGCAGGAGCTGGAGGCGGCAGCCGGTGGTGGGGGTGACCGGTCCGCCGGTCGCGGGGTTGGCGTACTCCAGGACGACGCCGTCGTAGGGGTCGTGGTGGCCGCACCGCGCGGCCGACCGCAGGGACTCCCGGCACTTGTCCCAGGGGTAGGAGTGCAGGGGTGAGGCCGCATGCCGGCGGCGGGTGTCGGGCAGCAGCAGGCCGCCCCAGGAGGCGAGGCTGTCGCGTGCCGGTGTGCTCGTGAGGTGGGTCCGGTCGGGGTGGAGCTCGAAGAAGGTGGCGCCGAGCGTGTTCACCAGCGGGTCGTTGGTGAGGTCCTGCCAGATGACCAGGCCGTCGTCGGCGTCATTGCCGTGTTCGTGCCACAGGCGGCCGGGGGTGACGACGACGTCGCCGGCGCTCACCGGTATGCGGTCTCCGTCGACCGCGGTCCAGCCGCCTCGGCCCTCGTGGACGAAGCGGACGGCCGACGCCGCGTGCCGGTGGCAGGTCATGGACTCGTGCGGCTTCAGGGCCTGCAGCCCGGAGTAGAGGTGGCCGCAGGCGGCCTCGTAGTCGCGGTGCCCGGGGTTGAGGTGAGTGAGGACGCGCAGCGCCGCGGCGTCGCCCTTGACGAACTGGGCCGCCTCCAGCACGAAGGGGCGCAGATTCGCGTAGCGCCACATGCAGGGACGTGACCGGGGCGCCGGTGTCCAGGGCTGGTCGTCGTTGACGGCGGACCAGCGGCCTACGGCGTGGAAGCGCGCGAGGCGCTCGGCGAAGGTGCCGGGGTCCGCGGCCGCGGAGTGCAGGGCGGTGGTCATGCCGGGCTCCCTTCCGCCAGGGCGGCGGTGGTGAGTTCGTGCCAGAGGGCGTCGACGTCCTCGCTGCGGGTGTGGATGTTGCCGATGGAGACCCTGATGACGTATCCGGCGTCGGTGACGGTGTGCGAGACGTAGGAGCGTCGGCCGGCGTTGACCCGGTGGTGGATACGGCGGTTGAGGGCGTCCGTCTCCTCGCGGGACAGACCTGGCGGTGCGTGGCGCAGGCAGACCAGGGGGAACGGACTGTCCGGGTTGGCGATGTGCCAAGGGGGCGTTGCGGCGGCGGCCTGCCGCAGACGGTCGGCGAGTGCGGCGGTGGCGGTGAGCTGCTCGGTGATGCCGTCCGCGCCGAACGACTTGATGATCCACCACAGTTTGAGGGCCCGGAACTGGCGGCCGAGCTGCAGCGAGTAGTTCATGAAGTCGACGCTGCCGTCCTCCTGGCGGGTGGAGAGGTACTCCGGCACGAGGCGGAAGGCCTGGGTGAGCGCGTCGCGGTGGCGCGAGAAGAGGGCGCTGGCCTCCATGGGGCACAGCAGGACCTTGTGCGGGTTGGCCACCAGGGAGTCGGCCGCCGACAGGTCGGGCAGGTGCGGCCGCACGCTCTCGGTCAACCGCCAGAAACCGCCGTACGCGGCGTCGACATGCAGCCAGACGCCGTGCTGCGCACACACCTGGGCCAGCTCGCCGACCGGGTCGATGCCGCCGGTGGAGGTGGTGCCGACGGTGGCGACGACGGCACAGGGCCGGTACCCGGCCCGTATGTCCCGGCCGATACGGTCGTCCAGGACCGCCGGGTCCAGGCTGCCGTCGGTGCGTGCGGGGAGCCGTACCACGTTGTCCAGCCCGATGCCCAGGGTGATGGCCGCCTTGTCGACACTGCTGTGCGCCTGGTCCGAGGCGTACACCCGCAGGGCGGGCCCGCCGGCGAGACCGGTACGGCGGATGTCCAGGCCGTCGAGGCGTTCACGCGCTGCCGCCAGCGCGTACAGCGTGGCGAGTGAGGCGCCGTCCACCAGCACCGCGTCGCCGTCCGCCGGATACCCCACCATCTCCCCCAGCCAGCGCAGTACGGTGCTCTCCACCGCGGCCGCGGAGGGAGCCGCGTCCCACAGCATCACGTTGACGTTCAGCGCGGCAGTGGCCATCTCGGCCAGGATTCCCGGCCCGCTGGAGCTGTTGGAGAAGTAGGCGTGGAAGCGAGGGTGGTTCCACTGGGTGAGGTGAGGGACCACGTCCTGCCAGGTCTGCTCCAGAACCTCGGCGAACCGCTGCGGCTCCCGCGGCAGCGGCTCGTCGATCAGGTCGTGGATCTCCTTCGCCGCCCGGTCGGTGGTGACGGGCCGGGCTCGCAGGCTCGTGAAGTGCTCGCGCAGGCGCCGTAACAGCAGTGTGCCGTTGTCCTCCAGTTCCTGCGGTGTCCAGTCGGCGAATCCCGGTTCGGCGCGGGCGCCTGGGACATCCGGGTCAGTGGTGGTCATGCTCGACCTCCACGGGCAGCTCGGTGGCATAGCGGACCTCCCGGGGGCGGGTGCAGTAGGCGGCGATGAGCGGCTGCACCAAGGGCTCTTCGGACACCAGCAGATCCGCGTGGTCCTCCGTACTGCGCCAGGGGTAGAGCCAGGTGACGACACGGGGGTCGTGATGGTCCTGGAGGAAGGTGGCGTGGCCGCTCCAGCCCGGGTGGCCGTGGGCGTTGTCGCCGATGGCGTCGTCGATGAGCTGCATGGTGCGGGTGGCCCGGGCGGCGGCCTCGTCGGTCAGGTACCAGGTCTCGACAACGGTGACAGGCATGGCCTTGCTCCTCTCGGTCACTGTTCCCCGGCGGCGAAGTACTCCTGGAGCAGAGACGTTCCGCCGGGGACGAACTTCTCGCAGATGAGTTTGTGCTGAGTGCGGTTGCGTGACTGCTCCTGCCACAGGCCCCGCGCCGCTTCCTGTACGTCCGTAGGCGCCCGGCCCTCGCGGGTGGCCTTCTTCAGCGGGCCGCGGACGGATTTCAGCAGGTCCAGCATGAGCGCGTGGTCGGTGTTGAACCTGCCGGAGAACCCGGGGCTGACCCAGGGCGGCGCCATGGCGGGACGCAGCAGCCCGGTGTAGGTGTCGGCGGGGAAGTCGGAGGCGTAGCGCATGGAGGCGGTGGCGGCGCGGTAGAGCCTGGTCAGCACTCCCAGCAACCGCCGGCATGCGGCCCAGTCCTCGGCCTCGAGCGCGCCGCGCAGTGCGGTCAGATGCGTGTTCATCAGGGTCAGATGCAGGTGGAAGACGTGGTGGCCGAGCTTCCACCGGCGGATGGCGGTCTGCTGATTCTGTGTCAGTTCCATGCAGTGGCCTTTCGTTTACGCCGAGCACGATGACGCCTCCTGCACACAGCTGCTGACGCTCCGTCAGAAGCCCGGCGTCGAGGGACAGGGCATGCTGAAGAAGCAGGGCCAGGCCGTCCAGCAGGTCGGCTCGCTCCGCCTCGTCCAGGCTGGTCCCGGCCAGGTCGTCGGCGACCTTGCGGGTGACCGTCAGTGCCTGGGCCGCCCATGCGCCGGAGGTGACGTCGTCGTGGTGGATACGGAAGAAGGCGTCGTATTCCTCCGGGCCGCTCACTTCCGCGCTGCTCACCTCCCCCGGAGCCCTGCCGTCCCGGGGCAGGCTGAGCGGCGCTATGAGCCCGAAGTCGTCGGGCGGTGGCTGTTCCATCACGTTTCCCTTCTGGGCGCGGTCCGGCCGGCGCCCCATGTCCGCCGGCCCCGGCACAGGCGGGGGCGGCCCCGGGCCCGTCCTGCCGGCCGTCGAGGAGTCCCGGGTGCGGGTCAGGAACGGTCGGGGGCGCGGTTGCTGATCCACACGGCGCCGATGACGAGGGCGCAACCGCAGAGCTGGGTGAAGGCGGGTGTCTCGCGAAGGATGACGAGGGCGAAGCCGATCGCCATCACGGGTTGCAGCAGGAGCAGCGCGGCCGAGGTGTTCGGCGGCAGCAGTGGCCCGCCCTTGCCGATCAGCAGCCAGGCGGCGACCTGGCCGAGCAGCGCCAGGGCCACGATCCAGCCCCACGAGGCGGCCGGCACCGCCAACGGCAGCCCCGTGGTCAGCAGGCTGACGGCGGCGGATGTGACGGTGGCGGCGGCGGTGGACAGGCACACCGGGCTGACCACGTGCCGAGGGGAGCGCCGGCCGCAGCGCCGCGTCAGGTACAGGTACACCGCGTAGGCGGCGCCCGCGCCGATGCCCAGCAGGGTGCCGCGCACCGGATGAACCGCCTGGGCACCGGCTTCCGCCACGCCGCCCGCCAGTGCGATGCCGGTCAGCATCAGCGGGCAGGCCCACAGGAAGCGGCGGGGGACGCGGGTGCCGTCCAGGAGGCGGGCCAGCAGCGGGAAGACGATGACCTGGACGTTGATGAGCACCGTGGACACGGCCGCGCCGATGTCGATGATGCTCACCGTCCACATCACGTAGTCCGCACCCAGGAACACCCCTGCGATCACCGCGTGACCGCGCAGCCCGGCCGGCATGGCACCATGCCGCCGCGTCTCGTGCACCAGCATGGGCACCAGGGCGATCAGGGCGACGGCACATCTCAGGAAGGCCGCGGTGCCCGCGTTGACGTCGGCGAGCTTGACGAAGACGGCCGACAGGGACAGACAGGCGGCCCCGCCGACGACCAGCGACACGCCCAGGCTCCGGGGTGTCGGCTTGGCGGTGGTGAGCGAGCTGGTCTTGGGTGCGGCATCCACGTATCTCAGCCTTCCATTCCGGAAGGCACAGCACTATTGATCCTTCTTTCGCTGTTCTCAGTAGCCTGGCTTACATGTTGACCTGGGAAAGACTCCGGGTGTTCGCCGCCGTGGCCCGGTTCGGATCCGTCCAGGCGGCAGCGGAGGCACTGCATGTCACCGGCCCCGCCGTCTCCCAGCATCTGCGCCGCCTGGAACGGGAGGCCGGCTGCGCCCTGGTCGAACGCGACGGTCGCGGGATACGGCTCACCCACGCCGGACGCGTGCTGGCGGCCTCGGCACAGCAGATGGACGAGGCGGCCGTACGGGCCGGCGCGGATCTCTCGGCCATCAGCGGACTGGTCGCCGGGACCCTGCGCGTGGGCGCCATCGCCTCGGTACTCAGAGCCCTCTTACCGCAGGTGATCAGCTCGCTGACAGGCCGGTACCCGCGCCTCGAACTGACCGTCAGGGACGGCGAGGCCGCGGACATGCTGCCCGAACTGCAGGCCGGCCGACTCGACGCCGTGGTGATGGAGAGCTGGACGCACGCCCCTGCCCGTATCCCGCCCGGCGTCCGCACACATCCCCTGGTGCACGAACCCGCGATGCTCGCCGTGCACAGCGGCCATCCGCTCGCCCACCTGCCGGAGGCCCCCCTGAGCAGCCTGCACGACCTGGCCTGGACCAGCTGCCCCGCCGGCAGCGACGCCCACCAGGCCCTGGTCCAGATGCTCCGGCAACAGGCGGTCACCGACGTGCGGATCCGCTACTGCGTCGCCGACTACAGCACCCAGCTGCAGCTCGTCGCCGCCGGGGTCACCGCCGCACTGGTGCCCCGCATGGCCGCCACCGCCACACCCCCCGGGGTACGCCTCATCCCCTGCCGGCCGACCATCACCCGCACCGTCTCCGTCGTCACCGCACAACGCACGGACACCCCCACCGTGCGCGCCTTCGTCACCGAGATGACCCGAGCGACGCTGAGCACGGGAACGCGTCAGGGGCCCGACCCGCTGAGCGGATCAGGCCCCTGACCTGGTACTGCACTGTCGGGGTGGCGGGATTTGAACCCACGACCTCTTCGTCCCGAATGAGGTTCGGTTGGTGAGGCTGCCAGCCTCGATGGCGTTTTCGCAGGTCAGGTAGGTGGGCTCGGTTGGTGTCGGGTGGCCTGGAAGGGGTTCGGGGAGCGGGTTGGCTCCCAGATGGCTCCCCGGGCGTGGTGCCCACCGGCTGCGTGTAGGTCTATGCCAAGGCATCCCTGTGTCGACCACAACGAGGGCCAAGGCTTCCGCGCCCGGCGTACCCTCCGCTGATGATCGCGCACGCTGTCCGAATGCCTGGAAGCTCAGTCCTTCACAATCTCGCCGTTCGCTGATGACGTTGAAGCCTGCGTCGGCACGTGCCTGGCCTTCGGCTTCTCGAGTTCCAACCGCACTTTCACGTCCTCGAAGCTGAGGTCCGGGGTTCCGATACGCCCCACCGAGCGGCTGTAGGCGATGAGCATCGCCTCCGAGAACGGGCTGTCGAGGGTTGCGACACGTCGCCAGGTTCGTGCCTCGGCGAGCGGGACCGATACCACGTTCTCGAAGTCGACCAAGAGGTCGGGGATGTCGAGGTAGCCAGGAAGAGCGCGGTACCGGTTCTGCTTGTCCCCGAAGACCTGTTTGGCCTGGTCCTTGTGGCTGTTGCTCTTCGAGCTGGCCAGCCATGTGGCGATCGCTGGCGACTCCGACTCCTCGCCGTCCTCGGTGAAGATGCGGTCAGCCTTGGCCAGGCGAACGTACTGTGCCTTGGCCTTACGAGGTCTCGCCACGTTGGCGTCCGGGTGGTCCTCATATAGGTCGCAAGCAGGGGTGAGGACGATCCACCAATCGCCCTCGGGGCTGACCACGAGGTCCGTGGCGGTGAGGTGATGGGTCACGAACGGCTTCAAGTAGACCCGCGCAGCGGAGGGTTGACCAGCAGTGGCGACCGCCTCGCCGTCCCCGGCGTATCCCAGTTCGCTGGGGCCGTTCTCCCGGAGCTCGGCCGCGAGGCGGTTGACGATGATCGGGGTGATCTCGTGGGGATCAGCGCCCGCCATCTCGTGCCAGTGCGGGGCCACGACGTCACGGAGGAAAACGCGGACCTTGCGTTCGACGAGATCGGAGATACGGCGTCTCAACTCCGACACTCCCGAGAGCAACCCGTCCCGGACTGCGGGAGCGACCTCGTCCCAGGCGTTCTTGGTCACCACACGGATGAGGGGAGGCTTCTCCAGGTCACGCACCTGCTGGGGGACAGCTGTGAAGAAGACCACGGGCAGCCACCGAGCGCCGGCGATGGCGTCGTACAGTTCGTGTCCGCGTCCTTCGACGGCAGCGGAGGGTATGCCATCGGCGGCGTCGCGGACGTCGAGGATGACCAGGTCGAAGTCCTCGTCAATCAACCGCTGCTCGGCTGTGGAGAAGTCCTGCTCGGACTCGAAGTGGATCTCCCCGAGGTCTGTGAGCTCCTCGGACAGCACTTCGCGAAGGTCCGCGATCATCTGGGCGTCGTCATCGACTATGAGCACCCGATACGCAACGTCGGTCGACGTCACCCAACTCTCCTTCGCAGTCGTGCCCGGAAACTCGCACCCGAGAGGGTGCCGGGGCTCACCAGCCCCAATTCGCCGTCGTAGAAGTCCTTCACGACGCTGCCTGCGATGCTGAGACCGAGGCCGACGCCATCCGGCTTTTCACTGAAGTAGGTATCGAAGATCAGGTCCTTGATCTTCTCGCGCACCCCAGGGCCGTTGTCGCTGACCGTGATGTCGACCACGTCCAGTTCGCCCTCGTGATTGCGCTCCGTCTCGATCAGGATCTCGCGGGGAGTGCCCTTGGGCATTGTGGAGAGCCAGTACACGGCGTTGCTCACGAGGTTGACCACAAGGGTCCTGATGTCACCCGGCTCGGCGGTGACGATCACGTCCTCCCCGCTGATCTGTACATCTACACCGTGCTTGGTGATCTCCGACTCCAGCACGTCAACGGCTTCGGAAATGCTCTGGTGTAGAGAGAGCCGGCGGGGCCGTCCACGCTTCCGTCCGCTGAGGGGCTCGATGCGAGTGAAGAGCCGGTCGAGAGCCCTTTCTTGTGCGGTGAAGTCCGTCCGCAGCTTGTCCAGCGCAGCTGACAACTCCACATCGTGTGTCTCGACCTTTGTGGTGATCTTGCCGAGACGACGAAGGCCCACGCCGATGCGGGAAAGGGCGGTACGTCCGTCGTGGAGGACGACGTCGACCAGGGTGCCCAGCGTCGCGAGGCGGGAGAACTGGGCGATGACCTCCTGTACCTTGCGTACGCCTTCGTTGATCGTCTCCGTGGCATCCTCGATGGCGCGACTGAGGATGATGTCCTCTGGGTGCCGCTCGGCAGCCACCTGTCGCAGCGGGTCCAGGTTGAAGTTCTGGAAGAGCCCGTGGCCCCTGCCTTCGGACGGCCCGGCAAGGAGCGGGGCTTCCGTCGGAGCAGTGGGTTCCCGACGCAGCCGGTAGCGTTGCGTCTCCAACCTGGCAATCGCCTGGAGTATGACTGCCTTCAGTTCCTCGTACTCAGGGGTGTCGATCAGTCCTTCGCGGTGCGAGCGGTCCAGGAGGCCGGGGTTGTCATCGGCCGAGATGTAGACGAATCCCGCCACTTGCCGGTTGGAGAGACGCAGCGTCGGGTTGTTGATGCGTCGCTGGTCGAAACCAAGCCAGTCGAACCCGGGTTCCCCGAACGGCTGCACACGGAACCCGTCCCGGTACAGGGCCACACCGCTGTTGTTCCGGATGAGTTCCCGTACGTCGTTGGTGTTCCTCGCGCTGGTGTCGAGTGCCAGGAGCGGCTTGATGGCCGACGACTCAAGGTCCCAGACTCGGAAGTCCAGTTTCAGAGGGCCACATGAGGGCCTCTTCGAGTCCTTCCGGAGGTTGTCCTGGACGACCTCCACCGGTTCTTCGTCGCCGGCGTAAATGGCCAGGCTCGCGTCCCCGTCGGCATCCACGGCGCCGACGAGGCGATAGCGGGGATGGGCCAGTGTCTCACTCGCAGAAACGAACCCGCTGTGGTGGCGGAGCGGCCCCTCCGGAGTGTCGATGTAGATCGAGAACTCAGGTTGGTCCGGCACAGAGAGCTCGGCGGGAGGCGGCGGGGGGAGGAGCCTGGACAGGGAACGCTTGAGGGCCTCGATCTCGTTCGTGCCCCAAGCCGTGCGAAGCCTCTCGAGTCGGACCACGGTGCCATGCGCCGTGCCGACGGCTGTAGCAGGCGCTGACTGAAATTCCCGGAGGACCTCGGAAAAGGTCTGCGCTGCTATGCCTCCGTCTACGAAGACGCTCGGAGTGGTCGTGGACAGGGAGACCGGAACCTCATCCAGGTACGCGTCACCATCCGTGAAGTCCCCCCAGTCGATGCGAAGGGTGACCTCCTGCTCATCGACCCGCCGAGTCGTGATTGTGGCGGTATGGCCAAGTCGAGCCGAGGCGAACCGGCCGATGCCCTTGGCGCCCAGCACGCGACGCCCACCTGACTCACTGCGTGGGTTCCGGTGCCTGTGCGGGGTGGCGATCTCCATCCACGTGCCGCGCACTGTGGCCGGCGACATGCCGTGCCCGTTGTCCCAGACCTCGATCGAGCCCTCACCCTCTTCGAGGGGAGGGTTGAAGCGGATCAGGACGAGGCTGGCGTCCGCGTCGTAGGCGTTCTTCACCAGCTCGGTGAGGGCGACGCGTTCGTTGCTGATCAGTTCTTCGCCGAGCGTGCTCATGAGCCTGGCCCGCGGCCGGAGATACGCCTTCGCGTTCTCGGAGTCCACCCATGCCCCCGCTCGTCAACTGTCAGCCATGTTCTGCAGTGTGTGGCGGGCAAGATTCTACTAACTACCCATCAGCGAGCTAGGTGGGCGGCTCTCGTAAGTGGCCGAAACCGTGCACAGGTTCAGGCCGACTCGAACGTGTCTTCAGCCCCGCCGGATCGTTGACCAGCTTGTCCGGCCAATCCGGGCCCCGGGAGCGACGCTGTCACTGCTGTCCTCTACGATTGCCTCTGGTAACGCACCAGAACGTCGGTTCGAAGCCGAGGACTGGGGGGCCGCGCGGACTCGCGCCGGTACCCGGCAGAGCGCAGCATCGGTCTCACGGGATTTCCGGAGGTCAGCGTGGTGGAATCCTTGCCTCCACCAGCGCGTCTGTGATCTCCTGGTGCTCGTTGTTCTCGCTGGTGTGGAGGTGCGTGCTGTGCAGGAGTCGCACTATGGCGTACCCCTGGAACGGAGCGACTATCTCAAGCTCCCGCGGCACCGGCACAGCTGCAGGCCCGAGCGGTTCGCAAAGTGGCTCGAAGGGTACGGCAAGGGGCGTCGCCTCGCCGTGGACCTCTTCTCCGGAGCAGGCGGTCTGAGTCTTGGGCTTCAGCGAGCTGGCTGGACCACTGCAGCCGCTGTCGACTTCGACGAGCGTGCCCTTGAGACCCATGCGGCCAACTTCCCCGGCATGAGTCTGCACATGGACCTGGGGAACCCAGCCGAGCGTGACAGGCTCGAGGAGCTGCTGGAGCCGGCGAAGGGGAAGATCGATCTGGTGGCGGGGGGCCCGCCGTGCCAGCCGTTCAGCAGGGCTGGGCGGAGCAAGATCCGCCACCTCGTAGAGCACCATGGCCGCGACCCTCACGACCTCCGTAAAGAGCTGTGGAGCGCGTACCTGGACGTCATAAAGAGGATCAGGCCGCGCGCCGTCCTCATGGAGAACGTCCCGGACATGGGCCTCGGCGACGACTTCTTCGTGGTCCGCGTGATCGAGCAGCAGCTCGAGGAGCTCGGCTACGCAACCCAGGTACGCCTTGTCGACGCATGGCGCTACGGAGTACCCCAGCACCGGAAGCGGCTCATCCTTCTGGCCAGGAACGACATCGAGAGGTTCGAGTGGCAGCAGGAGGTCGCCGAGGACGAACGCACCACCCTGCGCCACGCCATTGGTGACCTCCCTCCCCTCACCGTGGTGCCCACGGAGCGTGTCGGCGAGCGTGAGATGGCCTACGGCACCCCCTCCGAAGATCTGTCCGACTTTGCCAGGGAGATGCGCAAGCGCGCGAAGCGTGAGGTCGTCTTCGACCACATGACCCGGAGGGTCAGGCCGGACGACTGGGTGATCTTCGACAGCATGGACTCCGACACCCTGTACTCGGACATCGACCCGGAGCTCCAGCGGTACAGCGCCGAGCACTTCACCGACAAGTACAAGAAGCTTGACTGGGACGACCTGAGCAGGTCGATCACCGCCCACATCGCCAAGGACGGCTACTGGTACATCCATCCGGACCAGAACCGCACCCTGACCGTTCGGGAGGCGGCACGGGTACAGACCTTCCCGGACCGGTTCAGGTTCGCTGGGACGCGTAGTGACGCCTTCCGGCAGATCGGCAACGCGGTGCCACCCCTCCTGGGCAAGGCCGCCGCGGAAGTGCTGTTGCCTGTCGAGGGGCGCCAGGCCGGGGAAGGCGGACTCCAGCCCCGCTGGCGCACGGCCCGCGAGGACCTGACTGCCTGGGCGGAACGGCAGCGCAACGGGGAGAACTGGTACCAGTTGCCCAAGCTGTCGTCAGTGCACGCGGCGGTCGTGGCGGTGTTGGCGGGAACCCGGGTGCAGCCTGGTCAGATGCACGAGATGCTCGAGACGATCCGGGAGCACGCGACTCTGACCAAGTCCGCTCTGCGCACTCTCCTTGAATCAGCCCCCACGGCAGCCGTTCGGGCGCGCCTCGACAGGCTGACCGCCGTGGCCGGCAAGTCAAGTGTCTGGTCCGAGGACGAGGAGAAGCAGAAGGAGCTGCCCAAGCGCCTGGGGATGAAACCAGCCGAGGGCGCGCTCTACCGGCTGCTGATCGATGACGACCTTCTGTGGGTGGGACAGAGTGCGCTGCGCGTCGCTGCCCGGCTGCACGACAGCGACTCTGACCGCACCAACCGGCTCAGTGACGGCCGGGTGCACTTGGTGAAGCTCGTCGGTGCAGGAGAAAAGGCCCCCCTGCGCATGGCTGCGCTACGACTCATCGGAAGCACCCTGTGCAACGCGAAGAATCCTCTCTGTGACCAGTGTCCTCTCAGTAGCTACTGCGCGGGCAGGGAAAGTGCTGCGGGTGACCTGGTCACGGATGCTCTGAGTGGGACGCACGGTCGGCAGCCTGTTCCTGCCCAGTCACGCGAGTAGGAGCCGGACACCGCTCGGCAACCATGAGTGCTGCCGCCGCTGGACTGGCCTTGACCTCGCACTCCCAGACCCGGAGCACGGTCCATCCGGCGGCCTCCGCTGCTTCCGTGTTGCGTCTGTCTCGGGCCCTGTTGGTCTCGATCTTGTCCGTCCAACGCTCGGCGTTCGGTCCGCGGAACACCTTGGGGCCGTGCTTCGGGCAGCCGTGCCAGAAGCAGCCGTCAACAAAGACGGCCACGTGGTATCTGGGAAGCACGAAGTCGGCCGTGCACCTGGGAGCCACTCTCTGGTGAAGGCGGAACCTGAGGCCCAGCCGGTGCACCGCCTTCCTGAGGGCCACCTCCGGCCTGGTGTCCCTCACGCGCCGGCCGCGAAGGTGCTCACCCTCCGGAGTGGCGACCCACCCACGGTCCGGCGTCAGCCCTCCTCCACTCATGACCACATTCCCAGTCTGTAGACGTCCTCGACTCGGAGGGTGCCACACTCTTCCCATGCTCCGGGAACCAGCCGAACTCCATGTCGATGATCAGGGTCGGGTCGAGCTGCCGCTCGGCCTGCTGGCGGAGGCCGGCATCGCACCGGGCTCCGATCTCGTCGCCTTCAGTGACGGTGACGGACGGATCGTCCTGAGGCGGGCCGAGGACGCTGTCAGGGACTTGGTCGAGAAGGGCATGCTCTGACCGAGGACTCAGGACCTGCGTGGTCCCATCACTGAGCAGGAGTGAACCCCAGGCGCAGAGCCTCGCTACGCGCGTGAAGGGCCTGGAGTGCCTGTGTCTCGGGCACCTCTTGGCCGTTCTCCATCCGTCTCCCGACGGACTGGGCCAGCTGCCTCTGCCAGGGTTCGAGGTTGTGCGTCTCCTTGGCCCACCGCTCCAGCGCGTACCACTCGCCGGTTGGCACAACCAGGAGTTCCTCGACCGCCCCCTCGGCGTCCGGGCTGCCGCCGGCCAGTGCTGCTTCGTCCAGGGGCAGGTCCAGGAGTTCGGCCGCCAGGGCATCGGGGACCGCCCAGCGCACTCGTGAAACGGCGTCCCAACACCCCACCTTCTTGGCCCACTCGCCCACGTGGTTGCCCTCCAGCGGGTTCGTCACCGCCTCCATGACGCGGGGGCACAGATCGTCCACCGCGGCTTCCAGGGCGGCGGAGATCCCCTGCTCACGCCAGATCCGGTCAAGGTCGATCCGCTGCTTGGTGGCCAGGGACAGCCTCGCCATCGTGTACGTCGTCACAAGGCTCTTGTGACTGCCCGCTCCATGGCCGGCGGCAACCTGGTCCACGGCCTTGAACAGGATCGCCATTGCGATCACCCGCTGGCAGTACTGGATGTCGACACGTGGTGGCGCCTCGTCGATACGCAGCATGAACTCGACAAAGTTCTTCTGTGCACCCCGACTCACCAGGTGGGGCAGCTGGATCCACGAGTGGACGAACTTCGCCAGATCGGCCTTGGTGAACCTCTTCTTCGTCGGATTGATCCTCTTGAACTGGCGTTGTCGGGCAGGCGTACGGGCTTTGGCGAGCTCGTCCGTGTACTGGCCGCGTGCCCGCTCGTAGAACCAGTGGGTCTCCTGACCACTGCCGTCGGCTGCGGGAGCCCAGAGGGAACGGGTGATCCGCTGGATCGCCACGTGATACTCGTGGTTCGAGCTGAAGTCGACCTGGGTCACCCGGTTCTGCGTGTTCGAGTACTCCGAGATCTTGGGAACAATCTCGGTGAGACGCTCGGGCGAGACCTCCGTCAACTTCATCTGGACCCGGACCTGGGACAAGTCGGCCTTGTCCCGTGACCGGGCATAGTGGAGTGACGCCGTGGTCTGCCCGCCGTTGACGATCTGGAGGCCGTGTACGCGGGAGATGTGGGTCGGCTCTCCGTCCGGGCCTGTCACGAAGTCGACCTGGGAGGCCGTTGCCGTGATCCCGTTGTTGTAGGCCAGGAAGCGGCCGGGCGCGTGCAACAGGGTCTCCCGGATGCCTCGGTTCACGGAACCACGGGCCTGCAGGAACGAACGCACATTGAGTTCGAGAAGCCGTGTCCCGTGCTCCGCGTACAGCTCCGCCAGCAACTCTCCGGGTATCACAGCGAGCACGACGGAATGGTCCCGCTCCGAACTCGGAGCGGAAACGCAGGGCAGCGGAGGCGTGAAGGGAACCACGATGGGCTCGCTGAGCGATCCCGACGTCTCGTGACGGTGCAGCCGCGCCAGGTCCCACACCTCGTGGACGACCGGGAGGCCGTCGAAGTGGGTGGGTGGGACCTCCACGGTCGTGGCGACGCGGTTGCTGAGGAGGAAGAGCCTGATCCTCTGCACCTCGGTCAGGGCCTTCTCGACCGCCTCGCACATGTCGTACACGTCGAAGGACTCGTCAATATGTTGCTGCAGGCCCTCCTGGCAACGACGTGCGAAGGTCAACAGCCGTTTGAACGAGGTTTCGGTCTGGGCCTTGGTGAGTTTCGTCTCCAGCGGGGCCAGGTGGAAATCGGTGAGGAAGAGGTCCAAGGACTCACCCGCCTCTCCAATGCCGTACGCATGGACCTCGTGACCGTGGGCCTTGTGGTACGCGCTGAAGGTGTTGGAGACGACGCCGGCATTTTCCAGGTCGAACAGGACCCTGTGTGTGAACGCCTCCGGAGTTGTCGTTCCCTCGGCGTCCGCGGTCGCCTGAATGTCAGCGACGAGGCTCCGGGAGTACTCGGCCAGGTCCTGCTCACTCATGGGCTCCCCCGATCAACATGCTCACATCGTCGACTGACGCCAGATAGCTGTCCAACCCCGAGACGGTCACGTGGTAGGTGCAGTCGCTGACGCCCTCGGGAAGGTCCGACTCGACAAGCCTGGGAAAGCCATCCCGAACGTGCCAGAAGCGTAGGTCACGAACGGTGTATCGAGGTTCGTCATAGAGATCGTGATGTCCGGGCAGGTAACCTGCCTGGATAAGCAGGCCGTCGAATCGGGCCCTGGCAGCAGCGCTGGCAAGGTGCCCCCGGACGCGCTCCACACGACGGTTCAGGCTCTCGCCGGACCCACCCCGTCGTTCGTCGAGCACCATCATGCACAGCAGCAGGTGCGGGACACCGGTGTCGTCCAGCTGTCGCTCACTCGCTATGCGGACGCTGCGGGGGTGCTTCGCGGCACTGGCCTTGACCTCGATCGCGACTCCAGGGAGTTGGAAGTCCTGGTTGGCGCCTGTCGGTCCCGTCCAGGACTCCACAGCCTCGGTCTCGGACAGGGTGCTCAGGAGGTGGTCACCAAGCACCAGAAGTTCCCCGTAGAGCCCCCTCCGCGCCTCCGCTCCCAGCCCGTCCGTGCCAACCGTGCGCAGGAGATCCTGCCAGCGCTCGAACCTGCTCACGGCGGCTGTCAGAGCGTCGGCAGCGGCCGGCGCTGAACGCGCGGTGTCGGCAACGTCGGTCACGAGTGGGTTGAACACTTCCCGGAGGTCGTTCGCCGTAAGGACCAACTGGAGCTCGTACTCGAGACGGGACACCGCACTCAGCTGCATCTCGATGCCGGCCGCCCGGGGCAGTCGCCCAACCGAACGCACGATGTGGTCTGCCGAGCGGGCGTCGGCCCTGAGTACCAGCATGCGCTGTCCCCCTGGATGGGCGACGGAGAGGAACACGTCCAGCGGGGAGTCCGGATGCAACCGACGGCTGGAGCGTCCTGGCGAGTCGTGAGGGCGCTCAAGCTCGTGCCAGTCCTCCTCGGTGACCGTCACGCCTCGTCCTCCTCGTCGAGGGCGTAGATGTCCTCCTGCAGGTAGATGCTGTTCGCCACGTACTCGGTCTTCGACTGGTTACGGGAGTAGGGAAAGCTCACCTGGAAGCCCACCAGCGGCAGCTCCGGGGAGTCGTCCTCGGATCCCGGTACTTCAATGGGATAGATGAGTAGCAGGGCTTGGTCGGGACGTCGCTGACGACGGAGGTACGGACCCGACGGGTGCTTCGGGACCGAGGTCTTCTCCTTCTGCTTCGCTGCCTTCCCAGCGGCCGCCCGTGCCGCTTCAAGCTGTGCTTCGTCGAGGTCGAGGCCCTCGTCGCGCGGGCTGAGGACACGACGGATCGTGTACCGCCCCTCTGCTCTGAACTCCGGGTTGAGCGGGGCACGCGTAACTGGTCCGACCGAATGCCCGGCGACGTCCACGTGAGTGGCCGCCGACTTGCCTACCAGGCAGACGGTCCAGTTGCCCAGCTCACCCACCTTGGCACACTGTTCGATGTACTTTGCGATGAGTCGGGGACGGACCCTCTGGGCCATGCGGTCGGTCTCGTAGGAGGCCACGAACTCGGAGACCACTTCCGGCGGTACCCCCCGCCACATCACCGTGCCGCCGCTGACCGCCGTTTCGGGTTCCGTGATGCCGTCGAGGTGCCGCACCAGGTCCTCGAGCGACTTGAAGTTACGCTTCACAGCTCGGTCGGCAAGGTTGAAGATCACCGTCTCAGGCCCCTCGCCGGAGTAACTGAGCAGGATCCTCTCACTCTGCCTCATCTTGTTCGCCGCAGTGACCATGAGCCCCAGCGACGACGAGCGGACCTTCAGACCGAACTGCCGGGGTGTAAGACCGAGCGTGGCCATCTCCTCGACCTCGCGGCGTAGTTCATCGGTCGCAGCCGTGACCTCCACGTAGGCGTCCTCGACGGCAGGCGTGGTGTACAGCCTGCACAGGTCCTCGTACCCGGGTCGGTACCCGAACCACCTGCCCATCTGGAGCAGCGTGTCGTACGTGTTGGCCCAGCGCAGGTAGTAACTGACCGTGAGCCCTGAAAGCGTGAGGCCCCGGGACAGCTTCTGGCCGCCGATGGCGATGACAGAGAGGCCGTCCTTGCGGTTGTCGTAGTAGTCGAGAGCGTCCCGGGAAGTGCCGTTCACCGCCTTGACCTGGATCTTCCTGATCGCGTCCAGAAGCTCCGTCGACACCTGCTCCCAGGTCAGAGGTTCAGCCTCGTCAGCCGGGAAGTGCGCGGTGGTGGGAACGAAGTCGCGCTCCCAGAGTTCCTGGAACTCCGCAAGAAGCTTCGGCCCTTTCCCGTACCGGTCACGGAGCGAGTCCACAAGGAAGTGCAGGTGGTCCTCCACCTGTTCGCGGACAAGGCTCTGCACAGCCGTGAACCGGGTCACGTGCACCAACATGGAGTTGTGCACCCTTACCTGGCCCCTGGCCCGGCGAGCCGCGCACGAGAGCACGAACGACGCAACGGCCTCACGTAGAGACCGAGGGAGATCCCCACGGGGCCTGTCGCCGGCCTTGTGCCGGCTCGGCAACCAGCTGTCGGAGTCGTTCACGTGACGCACCAGCGGCAGCGGATCCACGTCCTCCTCATCCTCGTCATCCACCTGGAGTCCAAACACGCGCTCCGGGCCGAGATAGTTCGAGGGCGAGGGGAGGCTGCGGATGAAGCTCTCCGGGAAGAGATCCCCGCCCACCTCGTCGTGGTCTGCGTCGGGGTCGATGTAGATGTTGGCGAACGGAGTGGCCGTGTACCCGACGTACGCCGCCCTGTCGAAACTGTTGATGAGGTCTCGGATCGCCCTGTTTGTCCTGGTGGGGTCGTCGTCAGGATCGCGGACCGTGTTGATCGACGCGTTGTCGGCCTCGTCGTCGATGACCAGGAGCGGAACGTCGCGCACGATCTTGCGGCCGTTCTCGCCCTCGGTGCCCTGCACGTCGGTCACCCACCTGCGCAGGTACTCGAGAATCTTCCAGTGCTTCTTGACGACGAGCACTACAGGAAAGCTGCCGAGCGGGAAGTTGATCGTGGCTGCGGCCTGGCGTCCGAAGTCTCCCTTCTCGGAGCTGTTCGTCGGAGACGCGATGTCGAGCTTCTTGCCCTGCAGCGGCATGAGTCCAGCACCGATGGTGCGGGAGTCCCCGTTCTCGTTGGAGCGCATCTGGTGCTGGGTGTCGAAGCCCAGCAGGCCCTCGTCTATGCGCAGTTGCGTCTGGCTCCGGAGGTCGTTGTGGATGCCGGCGAGAACTACGACGAGCTTGTAGCCCGCGTCAACCGCCTTGGAAGCGAGTCCGATGTACTGTCCGGTCTTGCCTGACTGCACCTGGCCGATCACGAGCCCCTTGCGGCGCCAGGGGCCAGGCCGCCGCGGATCCTCCAGTTGACTCAAGACCTCGTCCGAGGTCTGGTCCAGCCGTCGCACGACCGAAAGCGGCAGGTCCTCGACATCCTCGAGGAACCAGCGGTATCGCTCCCAGAAATCCCAGGAACGGTTGTTCTTCGCCTCAGGGAGCCAGGGCTCGTGCCCCTTGGGGTCAACGAGTCCCAGGGAACGCTCCTGGAACACCGTGATCATGGCCTCGATCTCCTTGGCCAGCTGGTCCCGGTCCAGAGTTTCCCCCTGTGCGGCCAGCATGCCGAAGATCGCGTTGACCGCGATCTGCACCTCGTCCGGGCTGGGCTGCCGGTCCTGTGGCAGGAAGCTGCGTACCAACCGCTTCGCCTTTGCGAGGGGTTCGTCGGGGGTGGAGCTCACGGGGAACCTCCAACTGGTCTGAGACGGTATGGAGCAGAGTATGGGGGACCACCGACAACAGGCTCAGGTACTCCAGAACCCCTGTAGCTGGTCGAAGGGAGACATGGTGCGCAGCCGTTCGCGCGCTGCAGCAGGCGAACGGCCACCTGAGACAAGGGACTCGTAGATGCGCTGTGCGACCTCGGTCGCAGTCTCGTCAGCGGGACCCGCCCCGCCGAAGGGATCGGGATCGTCGCTGGTGTCGGTCTCGTGCATCACACGGAGTGTGGCGACGGGTACCGTCTCCTCCAGGAGACGGATCAGAGCACGGACGTCAGCCGGGTTCGCGCCTCCCTGCCTCAGCGTGGCCTGGACCAGCGGATGACTGCGGTTGATCCGGCAGGTGAGCCGGCCGTCCGCACGACGTACGTTCCAGACGTACACCAGGGGATCGCCGTGTGTACGTGCGGCGACCTGGCCGCGGTGTCGCAGCACCTCTGCGGCCCTCGTGCGGGCCTGACGTGCGATGCGATGAAGGTGGGGTCGTAGGCTGACAGGCGGGACGACGCTGGATTTTCGCACGTCTACTCCCCACTCGGCGTCTGACTCAGCCGGGATGTCGACAGATATGCGAGCGAGGTTGTACTTCTCCTCGCGACGCATCCCGCGCTGCCCCAACCAGTCCCCCGCAAGAATCAGACGGTTGCGCCGGTACACGTAGAAGCCCTGCTGATCAAGCCATCCCTGCGGTCCTGCCGCATGGCTGAACTCATCAGGAGTCAGGCGGTGGGCGCTCGGGAGGACGAACGCTTCGACCCTCACCGATCCGTTACCCAGGGGAAGTTCCTCGGCAGGCAGCCGCTGGACCGAGGGATGAGCAGTCATGAAGGGGTCCCAGGGCTGTACGGCGGTTCCTGAAACCCTTAGAGCGCGTCGCCGGGTTCCCACGAGGAACCGTGCGAAGACCATGCCGAGATGCGCCTCGGTGCGTGTGGCCTCGGCGTAGAACTGCTTCTGGGTACGCTCGTCGTCCTCGGTGACAGCGACGGTGTGATAGCCGTTGAGCCGACGCCACAGCACCACCGTGCCATGGCCGCCGCAAGGCCGGACTCTCTGGAGAATGGCGGCGGTGTCGTCGTCGGCCCCGTGGAGCAACCGCCACTCGCCGTACTTCTCGACCACGTCGAGGTCCCACGTGCGCGTGTGCCACTGGCCGTCGCAGGCTGTCGCCACGGTGAGCTGTCTCGCCTGCGAGAACGACGCGGACTTCAGACCGACCCCGAACCGCCCCAGATCAGTGGGCGAGCGAGGCGTTGCCGGTCCTCGCGCCGCCACGGTCATGGCCGTGACGAGTTCCTCCTGGCTCATGCCGTCGCCATCGTCCACGACCGCGATCCAGGAGTCGCTTCCGGCCCAGGCGAACTCGACGTCGATGTTCTGTGCCTTCGCGGAGATGCTGTTGTCGACGAGATCGGCAATCGCTGCCGGCAACGAGTAGCCCAGCGAGCTCAGCGAGGCGACCATCCCGGCGGGCTCGGGAGCTGCGATGTCGTACGTCATGTGTGGTCCCAGTCCCACTTCTCCCCGGGACCCTCGGTCGGTGCACAGCTGTCCCGGAGAGCCAGAGGCACCAGGCGGACAGAGACCGCGACTGGAACACGCCTGCCAGGCCGGTCACGCAGGGCTCCCCCCACCCGCCGCTAATGGTACTGGCACGGAGGAACAGGACCTCCGTATGTCCGCAGCCAGGAGCAGTCGTTGTGCTGCAGCTTCGGAGCGACATGGTGCAGGCGCCCCGAGGCTGGCTGCGCGTCCGCTTCAGCTACTCCCGCGACCCGGCCATCGCTCGGAAGTACAGAGCGCGTTCGGGCTGTGTTCTAGACCCGCGCCTCGGCGGCCCGCCGGATACCTGTGCCATGGGGCCAGACCGGAACGAGACGAGAGCGGCGATGGCAATCGTCAGCGCAACCAGGCGTGCAAGCGACTGATGTGAATGGGCCAAGGGCAGGGTTACGGTGGGGTAGAAGGTCGCTGACAACTACTTGGAGCCGCCCGTGATTCCGGTCGTGGACATAGAGGTTGACCCCAGCTTTCCTGCCAATGTGGCGTTAGGTCTGCCACCTGAGGACGAGATCGATGAAGAGGGATACGGGTTCTTTCGGGGAGTGTGGGACATCGGCGATGTGAGCCACGAGGAGGCCGTCGCCATGGTCAAGGAGGAGCGACACCTCTCCAACCTGGTCGACCGTGCCGCGCTGACCCACGTTGACTTCGAGGCAATCGCCAACGCGTTGGAGTCAAACGACCCGGACAGCCTGCCAGCAGGCTTTGTCGCCGAGCATCCCGAGAGTGAGATCGTCGAACTCGTCGGGGACGGCTATACCGCCGAACCACTTCTCGGCTCCCTTGAACTCGGCGTGGCGGGCCTCTCGTATGCCCTTACATCCATTGGCTGCTTCACTGCGGCAAGCTGCCGGAGCCACCTGTCCGATCACTCATGGTCTCCGCGGCCGGTTGTCTACTTCGCAGCGGAGCGCCCGACCGTCCACTGGCTGACACCGTTGGTCCGCGACACAGGATGCGGTTTCGACGACGGCAGTAGCCACGGACGGTTGTTGATCGTGGAAGCGCCGTCGATCACGAACTTCATGGACTTGGCCAGCCGCATACTGGGGCAGGTGGAGCGGCAGTCCCCTCGCAGGTAGGTAGCTGTTGCCGGATCGGCGGTTTTCGATCTTGAGCAGCATCCGTCGAACATGCCCCGGCTTCGGCGTGCAGAGCTACCTCTCGCGATCACCCGGCCTGGAGCTGCTTGATGACCTCCTCGGCCATGCGTCCTGCTGGCCGCAGCCGGGGATCCTCAGGGTGCGCGTACGGACCAAGAAGCCTTGAGCAAACGAACAGCGTCATCAGCTTGCCGTCCCGAGTCTCGAAGTCGCGCCGGCGCTCCCGCCACACGCGATCAGCCAAGGCTGGGATCACAAGGGAACTCGCCCACAATGTCGCGCTGTCCAGCCCCAGCGGCGCGCTGCCCCAGTCCTCCCAGTCGAAGAGGCTGAACACCGGTGCGGTGATATTGGCCCAGTTCAGGTCGGCGTGGGCTGGCACCCACCGCTCGACGGTCGTGTCGAAGTCCTCGGGGAAAACACTGCGGATGGACGCAGTGACGAGCTCCTGGGTGATGGCGGCGGTGTCCGGCGTGGCGATCCGCCTCGTGGGCTGCGACGCCAGCGCGTCCAATGTGGCGTTCAACGCATTCCACCACTCGTCCGGAAGCTTCGGAGCCTGGCTCAGCACAGCGGTGCCGACAGGAGGGCTCGGCAGGAGCTCGGTCTCGTCTGCCCGCCACATCGCCGAGCCGTCTCCCGCTCGCCAGACCATACATCCGTGCCATTCGGGCTGGGCGACGCCTTCGAGACGTGCGGCACACTCTGTGCCGTTCCACCCCTGTTCTGGGATCTGGGCGTGTGCGCGCCGCTCCACCCGGATCCACGTATCACGGTCTGTCCGGGCCCCGACGGTCCGACGCTTGCGGATCACCGAATCCGGGAGTAGGGACACCTGGAGACACCGCTCAACCCGATCAAGAACCTCGTCGACCGGCTCCACCCGTAGATCAACTGGCTGCGTTGCGGGACTTGAGAGCGCCATATCGGCGACCGTAGCAGCGGAGCGAGCCCGGCTCAGGCAGTCGAGGTATCGGCGTGCGACACGGCGAAGACGGCTGGCCTCTCAGGTTCGGTCTGCGGACAAGAGACGTTTCCGCCAGGGATGGTCCGGGGCGGTCATCGCGATCGAATCCGCTAGCCAGACGCGTTGTGACTCGTCCAGGAGCGGCAATACCGCTTCGAAGTCAGTCTCGTCCTTGTCCCGTGTGGCCTTCGTCTTGTAGAAGAGCTGCACCTCGGGCGCAAGGTAAGGGATGCCGGTCGGACTCCTCCGCCCCAATCGCGCGAGCGGAAGTCGGACCCCTGGGTTGCGCCGCGAGACCCACTGGGCGCCCTCGGCCTCGTCCAGCATGAGTTGCACCGACCAGGGCGCCTTACGTGTGCGTCTGCACCAGATGTCGTGGAGGGGCACTTCAAGCATCTCGCCCGGACGCCAGGGACGCAGGTGCCCCGCGCCAGGCGGGTCCGCAACGTGCATGTCCCAGTCGCTCAGCATCTCTCGCGCGAGCGCCTGGTCGCGGCGGAGGACCAGGACGTCGAGATCGCCGTGCGGGCGTAGCTCGCGACCGACGGCGAGTTCGATCGCGTACCCGCCGGCGATCCACCACGGGAAGTCGGCTTCGGCGAACATCGCGGCCAGGTCCTCCGGGCGCGTCGGCACCCAAGGCCCCAGTTCGTGAACACTCATCCGTCCATGCTTTCAGCGAACGAGGCTCTGGTAGAGGGGGACATCACAGGTAGGCAGAATGCAGTGGTCGGCTAGGGGGTGAGCCGGTTTGGTCCGCGGAAGAGGAAGGTGGCCTCGCGGATCGACTCCAGGCCGAGCATGACCATCAGTACGCGTCCGAGGCCCATGCCCAGCCCGCCGTGTGGCGGGCACCCGTACCGGAACGCGTTCAGGTAGTCCTGCATCGGCTCCGGGCTCATGCCCTTCTCGGCGGCCTGCTTCAGCAACACGTCGTAGCGGTGCTCGCGCTGGGCGCCGGTGGTGATCTCCAGGCCCTTCCAGAGCAGGTCGAAGCTCAGGGTCACGCTGGGGTCGTCGGCCGGCCGCATGTGGTAGAAGGGTCGGCTGCTGACGGGATAGTGGGTGATGAACACGAACTCGTGGCCGGTGGCCTGCTGGATATGGGCGTGGGCGCGGATGCGTCGCTCGCCCTCCGGGCCTAGGTCCTCCTTGATCCCCTCCGGGGTCCAGCCGCCCTTGCGCAGGATCTCGTGCGCCTCGGCCATGGTGATGTGGGGGAAGGGCGTCGTGGGGACCGTGATCTCCACACAGAACCGCTCGCGGACGGCCTCGCCGTGGGTGTCGGCGACTTTGGCGATGGCGTGGGTGAGCATCCGCTCCTCGAACGCCATGACGTCATCGATGCCGTCGATCCAGGCGAGCTCGACGTCGACGCCGGTGAACTCGGTGGCGTGCCGGGAGGTGAACGACGGCTCGGCACGAAAGACGGGGCCGATCTCGAAGACCTTCTCGATGCCGGCCGAGATCGCCATCTGCTTGTAGAACTGCGGCGACTGGGCCAGGTAGGCGCTGCGGCCGAAGTAGCCGAGCTCGAAGACCTCCGCTCCGGATTCCGAGGCGGTGCCCATGAGCTTGGGGGTGTGCATCTCCGTGGCGCCCTGCGCGTAGGCGTACTCGCGCAGCCCCTGTTCCAGGGTGGTCTGCACGGCGAACATCAGCTGGGCGGCGGGACGGCGGCGCACGTCCAGGAAGCGCCAGTCCAGCCGGTGCTCGATGCCCGTCTGCTCGTCGATCGGCAGCGGGGTGGCGGCCGGGTTCAGGACCTCGACGGTCTCCGGAACGATCTCCAGGCCGCCTAGCTTGACCTGGGCGGCGTCCGTGACCCGTCCGGTGATCTTGACGGCGGATTCGGGAGTGAGGGCTTGGAGCCGGGCCTCCAGCGGCCCGTTGTCACGCTTGTGGGTCACCTGCACCATGCCGGTTCCGTCGCGTACGACGACGAATTGCATCTTGCTCTGCAGGCGCAGGGTGTTCACCCAGCCGAAGACGGTGACGGTACGGCCGACGTGTTCTCGCAGGTCGGAGACGTGTACGCGGCTTTGGATCATTGCGGTCCTCCGAAGGACATCGTCATGATCCCTTGGGAGTGCGGGCGAGAAGGGCAACTCGCGGTACCACCGCACTTTCACCGCCACCAGGTGGCGGCCTCGTTCTGGCCCGGTGACGGGGGCCAGCCGGCGGGGCATTGGGCCATAAGAGAGGCCGTTCCTCCCCGCGCTCGGGAGGGTCTTCGCCTCGGGGCGCGAGACCGCCTTCCCAGCTGCCGGCGGCTCTCTCTGCTCGCGTGGTCCCTGGCTACTCGTCTCCGTCAACGCGTTGCCCGGAAGGATGCGAACGCCGCGATCGCGTCCGCAATCGAGAATGCACCCAGCGTACGCGGTCGGCCTCATACTGCCTGAGATCGGATATCCGCCCGTCCTTGTTGGCCGCAGCCTGGCTCGGGGCCCCCGCCCTTGCTACTCCGTCGCCCAGATGAATGTCGATGCCGCATCGTTCCGGTAGAGCAGGACGTCGCGGAGAACCTGGTGTTGCTGGGACTCGGGAATCTACTCGTCCCCTTCGGGCCACCGCCGGATCTACCCTTGAGTGCCTCCGAGCTCCTTGGCGATGTCGGCGATCCGCTGCTCCGTCTTGATCGCGGCCTTGCGCTGACGCTCCAGTTTCGCCTTAGCTGCCCGAAGCTCGGTAGCCAAGCGCTCCTGCTGGACCTTGCCGTCGGAGTCCTCCGTGGGCCCGACGAGCGCGGCCTCGATCACGCCTCGCCGCTCCCCGCAGGTCGGGCATTGCACAACGGATGTCGAGTAGTGCTGGTGGTCGCGGTGTTGGGTGCGGCGAACGGTGTGGTCACAAGTGAGTGTGAGGTCCCAGTCGTTCAAATCCCGCTTGTCGGTCTTATGGCCGAAAAGGATCTTTGCGATGGCCCTCGCCTGTTCCTCACCCATGGGAGGAGGTGGGCAGCAGTGGCCACAATGCTGGGTGCGGGACCCACTCACCGTCCAGCGATGGGCTCGACACTCGCCATGCCGCTCCTTGTATCGGGCCTCCTCCGCGTCGTACTCGGCCCGTTCTTCAGACGTCATCCGCAACAGCGGTGGCCGGTCGCCGAGGCCGTCGAGAATCGGCTCGCCGCAGCCACGGCAGGGATGCCCCGCTATCAGCTCCTCACGGCTCAGGTACATGCCTTCCCGTTGCCACTGCTCGCGCTTTTCCTCCTGGCGCCGGTCGTCCTCCTCAGCCTGCAGTGCTTTTCTGCGGGCTCCCGCTCGGGCCCGCTGCTGCCGCTGCTCCTCCGTCAGTTTGCCCACGGTGGCCTCCGGTCTATTGCTCGCGGGCCCAGTGTGAGACAGAAGGTCCGCAGTCCCGTTGCTTTGACCGTCCTGCGCTTCCGTATGTCTTGAGATAACTGATCAAGAAAGACAACTGACCGGAATTGATCTCAGACGGCATGCCGATCCGATCCTGAGCACGTCGAAGGAAGTGCGCCCGGGTCGAGCCGGCGTCAGGAACGCCGGAGCTCGCTCTTGTCGAGGACGAGGAGCTCCAGCCCGGCGTCGGAGCAGAGCTCGGCGGCCTGCTCGCGGGTGGCCCGGAGGACGGTGTCGACGGCGGCGAGGAGGTGGATATCGACACCGAGGCGGGCGCTTAGGGCGATGTCGTGGGTGAGCTGTTCGGTCGTGAAGTGGGACGCGGACGCCTTGACCTCGCCGGACAGCACGCGCCCGCCGTAGAGGCCGAAGACATCGGCCTCGCCGCGTGTCTGGTCGGAGAACCACAGGTTGACGCCGGGCAGGAAGTACGAGTTCGGCTCCCTCTCTGTCAGCGCGGCGATGACGAGCAGGTGGGGGAGGAGGCCCTGGTCGCTGGCGCGGTCCACGAAGCTGTCCAGCCGGTAGAAGACGGATAGCCCGTCCGCAGTGGTCTCGTAGCGGGAAGGGGCGGAGCAGCCTGGGCACACCGGTCGGCGTTGGGTCTGCTCGAAGGGGTGGAAGGTGCGGACGCCGCACTGGACACAGTTTGTTTCCACCCCGCGTTCGGCCCAGCCGAGCGCGCACAGGCGCTCAGCCGCCTCGGAGGCTCGCTTCGGCGGCAGCTCCAACTTCGTGGTGGGGCGGTAGCGACGCTCGGCACGGCCACCCCACATTGATGCCAGCTCGACCAACTGTGCGAAGTCGTCCGATCCTTCCGCTTTGATCTTCCGCAGCTCCTTGAGGAGTTCCTTGGACCGGGGAGTCGTGAGGGCGATCACCGCTTCGTACACCCCTGGTTCGAGCAGAGCGGCGATCTCGGCCTGTGCTTGCAACGCGACCCCGAGCTTGCCCTTGTCAGACAGGGTGTGGCGGGTGCTCGCCTCCGCCAACACTGCTTCGGCGGCCTGCGCGAGCGTGGGCACGGTGATCGAAAAGATGTACTCGTTCTGTGCGTGAGAGCGCAGCTGAATGCTGTCGCCGCGCCACTCCGCGGCCTTCTCGACCAGCGTCGCGACGCAGTTGCGCCGTGGGAGGCCGTCGAACGGGCTACCCCATGCCCGGATCAGCGCCCAGCTGCCTTGGGTGTGGAAGTGCACGGGCGAGGTGAACCGAAGTGTGCTCGCATCTCCGGCGAACACGTGTGCGTCGAACGAGGTCGACAATCCGTACTCGCGCTCCCGCAGCAGCCACTGGCGTGGATCTAGGTCGGTCCGGTAGGTGAAGGGAGCCTGCCGAAGCGCGGGAGTGGGGAACTCTGTGCCGGCCCTGACCTCTTCCTCCGTGTGCTGCAGCTCCAGGACCTTGGCGATCTCGTGCAATTGCTCTTGGGGGACGTTTCTGCTGAGCAGCATCACATCGGGGGCGAATTCCGCAGGTCGGCTGAGCATACCGGTCAGCTGCTGGGCGAGGCCCAGCCAGTGCTGGACCTGTCCGGTAGGTAGCAGCAGCATAGGCATCCCGGCGCGGCTGGCCGGCCGGAGCGCGCGGGCGTTCCAGAACGCTAGGCAGTCCTCGACGTCGTCGGGCGCGGTGACCCACACGGCTGCGGGCAGCGATCCGAAGGCGTTGCTGCGGTGCTCGCCGAACTGCGCGATCGTGCTCTGCAGATGGGTGGCTCCGTACAGCTGCGTCCGGCCGTACTCGTCGGGCAGGCCCGAGCGCACGGCGAGAGCGGTGTGTCGCAGCTCATCCGCCTGGTCCTCGCTGAGGAGGCCAGCAGCAGCCACTTGCCACAGCGGCGCTCCCTCCACAGCGACGACCGGCAGGGTGGATGGCTGCACAGGGGGGTTGACGTGCAGCGGATGGCAGGTGAACATCGCGGCGCCAGCATGGTCGATCTGGGCGATCGGGATGCAGGTCAGGCTCAGGGCGGCAGCCGCGCGCTGGGCGAGCGCGTCGTCGACGTCCACGTTGACGACAGCTTCGACCTTCGCGGTGGCTACCGTCTGCCGCAGCTCGTCGGGGATCTCGCCGTTCTCCGGAATGGCAAGGATGGGTTCGGTCATCCCGCCCCACCGAGTGCTCGCTTCCTGCACTGCGCGACGGAAACCGGTGTCGCTTCCCACGCGGATGAGATAGGCGGCGCGCGCCGGCAGCACAGCGGCCTGCATCATTGACTGGCCGAGATAGTCCCTTCGATCCATGCAGACGATCCTGGCAGCACCGGGAAGGCGCTAACCCTGTTTCGCCCTCTTGAACTCCATGTTCAGCGGCGTTCCGCCCCTGCTCCTGGCGACATCCCGTGTTCCAAGTAGGCGGTCAAGCCGCTCGCGCGAGCCTGGATGCCGGCAGTGATTCGGCGTACGAGGCGGGGGATGGTGATCTCGGGCAGCTCTTCGGCGTGGTGAAAGCCGAAGCCGCGGAGCTCGTCGGCTTGCAGCGCGATCTGCTGGCGTTGGCCTGCACTGAGGCGGCCCCCGTCGAAGAGATAGAGGACCTTGTCGCCCTCTCCCGGGTTCGGTGCCCAGTCCACGACGAGCAGGCGACCGATGGGGGGCTTGATGCCTAGCTCCTCGTGGACTTCGCGCACGCAGGCTTGCAGGGGCGACTCCCCGTGCTCGACGTATCCGCCGGGGATATCGCGATAGTCCTTGTACGAGGGTTCGATGAGCAGGATTCGGTCGGCGTCGTCGAAGAAGAGTGCGCCTGCTGCCATGCGCGGGTGGGCCATCTTCGCTTCGTGCTCGTTTTCGCTCACGGGATGGACTCTAGCCACCCACGACGCCGAGTCTGCGTGCCAGGTCCGCCACGGGTTGGGACGGGCGGCCACGGGTGCCGCGGATCCAGCCGATGACCAGTTCCCGACTCAGGTAGTGGTGGCGTACCTGTTCGGGAGCGGCTCGTTCGGCGTCCAGCAACCTGGCCAGGGCTTCGTCGGTCCGGTTCCAGGCGCTGAGTGCGCGGGCGACTTCCAGGCTGTGCCTCACACGCCGTTCGACAGGCAAGCCACTGGTGTCGATGCGTTGTCCGAGGTCCACGGCTATCTGGATGTCACCGAGCTCTCTGGCGGTGGCGACGCAGTGGATGGCCACATTGGTCGGTCCGAAGGCCGTCCATAGGTGGTTGGCGTCGGTGCCCAGCCGCTGCGCGGCTTCGTCGGCCTCCCGAAGGAAGGTCTGTGTGGTTGCCCGGTCCTCCGCTCGGGCGGCCGCCATAGCGCCGGCGAGGAAGAGCGTGCCGTAGACGGAAAGGTACTCGTCGTTTGCGGTGCCCAGATCCGGCTGCATGACGGCTGCCGCATCGTTCACCATCTGGATCGCCGCGGTGAAGCGGCCGGTAGCCATCAGACAGTGCGTGACCGCCCGGAAGAGCGAGCCCGTCACCGAGTTCTGGCCGCTCTGTTGCGCGGCTGCCAATCCACGGTCGGCGGCGATCCACGCCAGTTCCGACTCGCCGACCTTACCCAGCACCAGTGCCGCACCGTGGTAGGCCAGGGCGAGCTCGGCATGAGCCTCCTCCCGTTCGCGCCCTGAGTACGCGCGGGAGGCGGCAAGGGCATCGGCCAGGACAAATGGAAGCCGTCGAGTGGCGAAGCCGTACCGGGAGACTTGGTAGGCATCGAGGACTTCCTTCACGTCGGCCCGCAAGCGCTCCAGAGCAGGTGGTTCCTCGTCGGGTGAGGTTCCCAACAAAGGCGTGAGCTGCCTGTAGTCCATGAGGGCGTTTCGCAAGGCCGGGACTGTATGCCGGCCGCTGTCGTTGGACCACTCCATGAGGGTCGGTTCGGCGAGCAGGTCTCCGAGGGACACGTCGAGGGCTTCGGCAAGTGAAGTGATCACCGAGAGGCGGTCGAGCTCGATCCGGTTGTTCTCCGCTTTGCTCAGCCAGTCCGTGGTGCGTCCGACAAGGCCGGCCAGGACCTCTTGAGAAAGGCCGCGTCGGCGCCGGTACCAGGCGACGCGCTCCCCGGTGGTCAGATGCTCTGTGATTCCTCGCATGTCCTGAGCATCACCTCGTGGCCGAAAGGGGCCCCGGAAGGATTTTCCGGGGTGCCGCGGGACTCCCCGCCTACTGTCGCAGGAGACCGAGAAGGCCGCAGGGCAACGTCATCAACTCCCTTGTGTCGGCTCGCTTTGACCTTCGGCTCTGCTTCTCAAACGGGAGGAGGGCACGGCCCGCGGAACGGAGGTGTAGAGGGTGCGCAGTTCCAGTCTGTCACCGAACCCGCAGAGAACGGCCGTAGCGCCAGCACGGTCACTTCAGCCGGAGAGTCCGGTTACGCACGGATCACCGATCTACTGATGGAGCCTCATCATGCGCTATCTGCCGACGTGCATCCCCTTGTTGATGGGGCCGTCCGCGATCGCTACCCACTCAATGGGTGACGTATTGGTTGCAGCCATGCCGGCCGTTCCCGGCGATGGCAGCGGTGGCGATCTGGCCGGGAGGACGCTGTGAGGAGCCAACCGCGGCTGCACTGCGAAGCCCCGGACCGGATACTGCTGCTGGACGCCTGCGGAGTCGTGCTGGGTGAACCCATGGAGCCGTTGTTCCGCGCCGTCGCGTCTTCCAGTGGTCTGAGCCCCACTGTGGTCGCCCAGCTCTTCAGGCAGCGGTTCCGCGATGACCTGTGGGCCGGCCGCATGGATGAGACGTCTTTCTGGACCTCCCTGGCCGCGACCTGCGGGTTGGAGCGCGCTCCGGCAGAGTGGCGTACGGTCCTCGACCAGTCCATGCGGGCCATGCCTGTGGTCCGCCGGCTGCCGTCCTGGGGACGGCAGGCCCGCCTGATCCTGGTCTCGAACCACCGGCACGAGTGGCTCGTCCCGAGGCTGGAGGCGCTCGCCCTGGCCGGCCATTTCTCGGACGTGTGGATCTCCAGCCTCACGGGATTGGTCAAGCCGGATCGAGCGGTCTACGACCGAGTGCTCGGCAGCACTGACCTGGCCCGAACCCTCTACGTGGACGACAAGCCGGCGAACGTCGCTGCCGCCAGGGCGCTTGGTGTCAGGGGCCTGCTGGCCGACGCCGACGGACGATGGTCGGAGGAGGTGGACGCGTGGCTGGGATGCTGACCGGTCCGGTGGAAGAGGTGATCAGCCAGGACTTCGTCGACAGGATCCCCGATCTCATCGCCCTGCTGGAACCTGTCGTGGCCGACATCCCCCGCGAGGGCCGGCAGTGGGTCTTCTACGGCAGCCTGCCGCTCGGCCAAGGGCGCGAGGGCAGCGACCTCGATGCGTTTCTCCTCCATGACGGCAGCCTCAGCAGTGCTCCGCACCGGCGAAGTGCCTCGTGGGGTGCGACACCCGTGACGATCTACGTGCTGTCGCACGGAGATCTGGCAGACGACGGACTGAGGCGCCAGTTCGGCGGATACTTCACGCTGAAGCTCTTTGGCCCCTTCGTGACCGACCGGCCCGAGCGTGAGCTGCTGCTTTCGCAGCACACCGCCCGGTTCCTGGCGCCCCTTGCTGAATTGCTCGCGCTGGGACAGCCGGACACGGCCTGGAACGCGGACCAACTGCTCGCCCACGCTCATCTGGCGTTCCTCGACCTCTACCCGGACGCTGCGGGCTACCTGGCCAGGCTCCTGCGAAACCCCCCGCTGATGACCCGCGTATGGGGGCACCAGCGCCACACGTACCTCGAAGCACTCCGGGCTGATGGGTACATCGCGCCTGCGGGCACCCACGGCGGCTGGGTGTACACCGGGCTGACACCAGTCGATGACGCCGACCGGGAACGTGCCCGCTGCACGGCCCGGTTCTGGGCCTTCGGAGCCGTGTGCCATGAGGCGGACCCCGGCTTCCCGGATGTGTACTTCGGCAAAACGGACGCTCATGCAACGCCACACGAACAACACTCGGCCTTGGAGTTCCTCCATGGCATCGCCGAGGGAGGAGGCGCACCGTGACCACGACCCTGGCGGCGTGGCACGCGGCATGCAACCGGCAGACCGCCGCGCGCGAAGAGCACCGCTCACGGCAGTTCGGCCTGCGCCCGGTCGTCTGTTCCGATGACCGGGCGCAGGAGACGGAAAGGCCGATGCTCCCCGGCGAAGTCTGGGCGACCCAGACGCTCGGTGCCTCGCAACCGTTCCCCCGCTCGGCCGCCTCTCCGATCCGCGTAGGGTTCGCCGGTCGGCGCCTGCACCTGGGCCACCTCGGACTGGCACGTACAGCAGCTCAGATGGCCGACAGCGGTGCGCACCTTCTGCTGTTCGACGCCTCGGATGATTCCACCTCCATCGTCGATGGCTTCCGCACCGCGGTCTGCCACTACGCAGGAGCCTCGGTGCCCGACCAGCTCATCGAGTACGGCCCCGATCTACGACGGTGGCAGCACCAGGCGCTGTCCGGGCTGAGGCTGGACAGGATGCGCCGCCTCTACGGCTGGGACAGCAGTACACCTGCGAGCGCACTGACCGACCTGGAAGCCATGATCAGCTTCTTCCTCTACACCCCGGCAGGCATGGAGGAGGGAGGTGTCGCCCTGGTCGACGCCATGCAAGCACCGCACTCGGCCCTGCTTCCCCAAGCCGCACGGGCCGTCGACGCCAAGGTTCCGGAGCTGCTCTACCGCCGGCTCTTCCCCAGCCTGCGGCGAGAAGGTGAGCGGGGCAGTGTCCGCGAGCCGTCCTCCGTGGTCTTCGTGGACGACGACGAGGCGACGGTCCAGCGTAAGTTCCTGCGCTCACGGACGGGTGGTCGGGCGAGCGTCGAAGAGCAGCGTTCCCTGGGTGGGGATGCGACGCGATGCTCGGCGTTCGCCATGATCGAGCTGCTGTGTCCACCGGAGACCGCCCAGCGGGCGCTGGACGGCTGCCTGTCAGGTCGGAGCTGTGGGGACTGCAAGGCGGAGCACCTGACCGGGGTCGTCGCCGGGCTCCGCGCCGCCACCACGACGCCCCTGCGCGCAGGCACCTCCTCGCAGGTGGGACCCGCCGTCAGGCAGGCCGCAGGCGCACTGCACCGCCCGCCACCCCGCTACGCCACCGACCTGGAGGCTGCCATCGCGGAACGCTCCGGAGTACACCCTGACCAGGTTGTGGTGGGCCACGGCTCCACGGAGGTCATGGACTGGCTTTTCCGCATCCAAGCCCGCCCCGGTGGAAAGGTGGTCGCAACTGAGCCGACGTTCGAGCTGTACCAGGAGCTCGCCGAGCGCCACCGCCTGCGGTACGCGGCTGCCGCGTGGGATCCGAGCACCTTCACCCACGACACCTCGGCCTTGGCCCGTCTGGCTGATCAGGACACGGCACTCTGTGTCATCGACGTGCCGCACTCCGTCTCCGGAGCCGTCGGCCAAGTCACCGAGCTGCTCGACCGCCTCTTCGAGGCCCTGCCTGATGACGCCGTCGTACTGCTCGACCTCGTCTACGCCGACTTCATACGCACGCCCATCGAGCCGGCCTCGCTGCTGCTCAGCCGGTATCCGCGCGCTGTGCTGTTCGGGTCGATGTCCAAGGCTCACTGCCTGCTCGGCGCCCGAGTCGGCTACGCACTCGCAGTCACCCCCTTGGCCGATCGGCTGCGCGCCCAGCGGCTCCCCTACACGATGGACTCGCTGGCGATCGCCGCGGCGCACAGCGCGCTGAGGGACGACCAGTCCCGTCAGCGGACGGTACAGGCCAGCCACGAAGCCCGGGCACGGCTCACGGCAACCCTCCAGAACCTCGGCATCGCCTACGTGCACACCGAGGGGAACTTCCTCCTGATGGATCTCGGCACGCGCCACGCATCGGTCACCAGGCGCCTGCGATCCAGTGGGACGCCGTTCCGAGACGGCCAGCGGTGGTCGATGCCCGGCTGGATACAGCTCCATCTGATCGACGTGCCCTTCGTCGAACCACTTATCGAGGCGCTTCAGCAGGACACGACCGGCGAGAATGGGACCTCATCTCATCGACCGTCGTTGCACGACAAGACCTTTGAAGGGCCATCAGTTCCATGACAGACCAGCGCATGCTCACCGGAGACCGACCCACCGGAAAGCTGCACCTCGGCCACTACGTGGGCAGCATCGCCAACCGGGTGCAGCTCCAGCACAAGTACGAGACCTTCCTGATCATCGCCGACCTGCACATGCTCACCACCAAGAACACCCGGGAGGACATCGCCAAGGTCTCCACCAACGCCCGGGACATGGTCCTGGACTCCCTCGCGGCCGGCATCGACCCGACACGGGCGACCTTCTACCTGCAATCGGCCATCCCCGAGGTCACCGAGCTCAACGCCCTGTTCCAGAACCTGGTGACCGTGCCGCGTCTGGAGCGCGTGCCCAGCCTGAAGGACATGGCTCGGGACGCGGGCAAGGAAGAGATGCCGTACGGCCTGCTCGGCTACCCTGTGCTACAGGCGGCCGACATCCTCTGCGTCAAGGCGCACGTCGTTCCCGTTGGTAAGGACAACCACGCCCACGTGGAGGTCACCCGGGAGATCGCCCGCCGGTTCAACTACCTCTACGGGGAGACCTTCCCCGTCCCCGAACTCGTCGAGAGCGAGGTGCCCACCCTGGTGGGCACCGACGGCCAGGGCAAGATGAGCAAGTCCATCGGCAACGTCATCTACCTCTCCGACAGCGCCGAGGATGTCCGCAAGCGGGTCGCCGGCATGTACACCGACCCCAAGCGGATCCGCGCCGACATTCCCGGCACGGTCGAAGGCAACCCCGTCTTCATCTACCACGACGTCTTCAACGACAACGCCGCGGAGGTCGCCGACCTCAAGGAACGCTACCGAGCGGGCAAGGTCGGCGACGTCGAGGTCAAGGACAAGCTGGCTGCCGCCATCAACCGCTTCCTCGACCCGATGCGGGAGCGCCGCGCACACTACGAGGAGCAGAGCGGCCTCGTCGACGAGATCATCGTCGAAGGCACCGAACGCACCCGCCGCGAAGTGCAGCAGGTGGTCTTTGAAGCCCGCAAGGCGATGGGCTTGACCGCCGCCTACAACCAGCTGCGCCGCAAGGCCGAGCGAGCCCGCAAGAGCAGGGAAGACACAGCACCCTGAAGGACACCGGGAGACCCATGCCTTCTGGCACGTCGGTGCGGGAGCGGTCCTTAAGCTCCCGCACCGCCCACACCGTCCGTATCGTCCGCACCGGCTCCTCGGGAGCCCTCGTCCGCATCGTCCAACGCCCCGACGGCACGCTCGTGGCCGTCAAGTCCGCACGCAACCCGCGAGTGCCCGCCATCCAGCAGGCCCGCGCCCGGGACACCATCGCCCCATACTTCGGCGCCAGACTTCCCGAGGTCCTCTTCGCCGGCCACCACCACGGCAGCGACACGCTGATCACTCGCTGTCCCTCGGTAACCACCCTGGCAGACGCCGCCCTCCGTCCCGGGCCCACCACCCGGGCAGCCGCGGTATGGACCGAGGTGACCGAGGCACTCTGCCAGGTATGGCTCCAGTCCGCACGGCCCGGCTTCGAGTCTGCGCTGGCCACCAGAAAGCACACATTGCGACTGGAACGTGGCCGCCACGGCTTACACCACGCCGCGCACCACTTGCGAATACCGATCGACGGCCAACACCACATCATCGTCAACGGCACGGACCACGGATCCCTGGACCGGATGCTGCATCGGCTGGCAGCCCTGCGACCACCCACTATTCGCGTCGCCTGCCACGGAGACCCACAACCCCGCAACATCCTGCTCGACCATGCGAAGCAGTGGCACCTGGTGGACTGGGAGTGGTCCGGCCGCCATCAGGACTGGCGCATGATGACAAGCCACCTCGTCGGCTGGTGGTACGTCGAGAGCCTCCTGGCCGGCACGCACGGCGTTATCACGCCTACACGGTCCGCACTCGCGCTCAGTTACAGCAGCACACCCCCGGCCGTTCTCTCCAGGTGGACCACCCCGGCGGTGCGCGCCTTCCGGCGGATGAGTCGGCCCGCCGAACTCGAAGAGGACTTCGGTGCGCTCGCTGTTCACACCGCGATGCTCCTGCTCCGGGAAATACCCAAGGTCATCGTGGAGGGAAGGCACCACCTGTTCGCTCCACTCCTGGGCGAGGCGGCCCGGATCCTCGACTCCGCGTACTCCGGCCGTCCGCACCCGTTGCTCGAAGCCTTCACCCACCCGCAGCAGACCGAGGGGAGCCTGGGGTGATCACGATCGGCCTGGCACTGCCCCATTACGACGGGTTCTTCCCTAACCCAGCGGTCACCGGAGCACACCGGACGCGCAAGGCACTCGCCTACGCCCAAAGAGCGGAGCAGGCCGGACTGCACCAGCTCTGGGTGTCCGACCATCTCTGGCTGGACGTTGCCCCCCAGGACCGTCGCCGCTCCCCGGACTGCTGGACTCTCTTGGCTGCGATCGCCGCGACCACCCGTCGCATCCGGCTCGGGTCTCTGGTCACCCCCGCATCGCTGCGGGAACCCGCACTCCTCGTCCACCAGATCGCAACGGTTGCCGAGCTCGCCGGGGAACGCCTCGACATCGGCCTCGGCGCCGGCTGGAACGCCGCGGAGTTCGCAGCGGCAGGCCGTCGGTTCTCCGCAGCCGCCGACCGGCTCGTCGACGTGGAACGGACTGCTGCGCTGATCCGCACCGAGCTGGGTCCGACGGCACCGCCTGTCTGGGTCGGGGGCAAACGCAGCGGCATTCTGAGCGTCGCCGCACGCATCGCCGATGGTTGGAACCTGGCCTGGGACCCCACCCCCGCCGGCTACTGGCAGCGTCTCGCACGGCTAAATGCGGCGCAGCCGTCGGCAAGGGAAACCGCCCCCATCCTGCGCTCTGTCGGGCTCACCACCGTCATCGGAAGGGACGAAAACGATCTCCACCAGCGGTGGACCAGGCTGCGCCGTTGGGTACCTGGCGGTCACCTCGACGGTCTCAGCTTCGACGCGTGGCGCAAACGGGGGCTGATCGGCACTCCTGACGAGGTGCACAGCCGGCTCACCGCATGGGAAAGCCTCGGGGTCGACCACGTCGTGTGCGCCCTCGGCATGCCCTTCGGTCTGTTCGACGACGAGCAGATCGACCTGCTCGCGGCCGCAGCGCGCCAGGCCGGAGGCACTACCACCGCTAAGCCACTCACCCAGGAAGAAAGGTTTGGAACAGCATGATCGACCTTCCCGATCCGGCCACAGCATTCCAGCACGAAGAGGACTTCCTCCTGACCTGTGGCCCCAGCCGCATCGGCAAGATACTCGCGCTTTACGACCTCTACCAGCGGATCCGCACGGTCCCTGGTGCGATCGTCGAGTGCGGTGTCTTCCGCGGGGGATCCTTCACCATGTGGGCGATGCTGCGACACCTGCTGGAGTCCGAGCACACCCGACCCCTCATCGGTTTCGACACGTTCGGGGAATTCCCTCACACCAGCGCCGAATCCGACCAGCGCATCGTCGACCACATCCAGCAGGTCGCCGGCCTCAACTGCATCGGAGCAGACCAGCTGCTTGAGACCCTGGGGCAACGGGGGCGCGGGCTCGAAGCGAACACGGTCCTGGTCCCTGGCGACGTGTGCGAGACGGTTCCGCAGTACGTCGCCAACCACCCTGAACTCGCCATTTCGCTGCTCGTGATCGACACCGACCTCTACGAGCCAGCCGTCACCTGCCTCACCGAACTCGTTCCCCTCGTCTCTCCGGGCGGCATCGTGATCGTGGACAACTACGGGGTCTTCCCCGGCGAGACCCAGGCGTTCCGCGAGTACCTGGCTTCCCACCCGGGCACACGGTTGGAGCAGCCCGCTCACACCGGGCATCTCATGCACTTCTCCCCGTCCGCAGCAGTCGCGCCGAACCAGCCGTTTCCCGAGAGGCAGGCTGCCACGGAAACTATGGGGCCCGTCCGAGTAGGTCGATAACCCCGAGAACTCACGCGTAGGTACCCGCAAACTGACCAGCTCGTTGACGCGTCCGCCCGATCAAGCGCGATGACCACCGTCGAACAGCCTCGGTCACCCCCTTGGCCCCGCCCATCCACCTCGCCGAGCGGCTCTCCCGCGCCTCACCACACCGTCAGGCGCTTCGGTGCCGTGCAGCACCACGGCCTCGACGAGCTCGCCGCTCTCTGCGCTGCGGACGAGGTGAAGTACGGCGTCGGCAGATGACCGCTCTGGTGTCGGGCGCTTGTACCACCCTCGGGGCGAGCTGCTGCGTGACGGTGACCAAACCGGTTTCCAGGGAAAGCCCCCCCCGCGTCATCACAGGAGGTCCACAGTCCCATGATCAGCGCCCCGTCACTCGCTCTCGGCATCGATAGCTCTGGACCAATCGCCTCCAAGCGTACGGTCCGCGGGTACGACCGCTACGGCCAGCGGAGGATGGGCGGGCACAAGAAAGGATGAGAACCAGAGAGCCCCTCGACACACACCCGGCACCGGGTGACGAAACACTGCGGCGGGCCTTGGAAGACGCCTCCATGGGCCGCTGGGAGGGCCCGCAGCAGATGCTGGCCTCGACCGGCGCGGACTGGGACCGGCGGATCTTCCGCCTCCAGGTTCTCGCCGAGGCGGGTGCGCGGCTGCGGTTCGCCGACACCTGGGCGAAGGCGGAACCGCGCTCGCCGCACGCACTGGCCCTCCTCGCGAACGTACAAGCCCTTCGCGCGATGATCGCCGGACGGAACGGCGGCCAGTCACTGATGCACGAAGCGTGGGCCACCTGCCGCACCGCGCTGGAGGTGTGGCCGCACGACGTCGCGCCCCTGGTGGTGATGCTCGCGTTGCTGCGGACGCACGCACCGGACCGGGCGACCCTGCGGCATGTGTGGGCGGAGATCAAGCACCGTGACCCGTGGAACCGCGAGGCACACCACGAAGTCGTCACCTATCTGTTCCAGCGGTACCACGGTCGGCCTGGGGAGGCGATGTGGTGGGCCGAGGAGCAGGCGTCCATCGCCCCGCAGGGGCTGCCGATCGCGGTCCTGCCCCTGGTCGTGATCGCCGAGGCCCACCGGTCCCGTCAGGAGCGCGATCGGACGGCGTACGGGCTGACCATCCACCCCTGGATCGACTGCCCCCAGATCGACCCCGTGTTGGAACGCTGGTGGCGCTACCGCGCACCTCGTCCGCACGCCTGCTTCGCCGACGACGCCAACTACCTGGCGCACGCTCTGTCATTCGCCAACCGGCACAGCGAGGCCGCGGAGGTCTTCGACGCGATCGGCCCCTATGCCACCCGCGTCCCGTGGTCCTACTGCGGCCGGGCCGAAGACCTGTTCCTGCGGCATCGAGCCTGGGCCTACAGCCCGCCGCGACGCCGGCACCCCTGAGCACCACACCATCCCCTCCGATGTACGAAGGACGGCACCCCCATGCCTCTTGACGTCTCCCGTGTCTCCGACGAGGAACGCCTGAAAGAGCTCGGTTACCAGCAGACGCTCTCCCGCTCGATGTCCGGCCGGGCCAACTTCGGGGTCAGCTTCACGATCATCTCGATCTTGTCCGGCTGCATGACCCTGTACGGCTACGGCATGAACACCGGCGGCCCGGCCGTGATCATGTGGGGCTGGCTGTTCGTCGGCCTGATGACCTTGTTCGTCGGCCTGTCGATGGCCGAGGTCTGCTCCTCCTACCCGACCAGCGCCGGCCTGTACTTCTGGGCGCACCGCATGGCCCCCGCAAGAACGGCCGCGGCGTGGGCGTGGTTCACCGGCTGGTTCAACGCCCTGGGCCAGATAGCGGTGACCTCGGGCGTCGACTTCGGCGCCGCGACCTTCCTCAACGCCCTACTCGACCTTCAGTTCGGCTTCGCGGCCACGCCCGGTCACACCATCACGCTGTTCGGGATCATCCTCGTCCTGCACGGCGTGCTGAACACCTTCGGGGTCCGCATCGTCGCCTTCCTCAACGAGGTCTCCATCTGGTGGCACATCCTCGGCGTCGTCGTCATCTGCGGCGCCCTCGTGCTCGTGCCCGACCACCACCGGTCGACCGGCTTCGTCTTCGGTGCGTTCGTCAACAACACCGGCTTCTCCTCCAGCACCTACGTGGTGCTGATCGGACTGCTGATGGCGCAGTACACCTTCACCGGCTACGACGCCTCCGCTCACATGACCGAGGAGACCATCGACGCCTCCACCGCCGGCCCCAAGGGCATCGTCCGCTCGATCCTCGTCTCCCTCGCCGCCGGCTTCATCCTCCTGTTCGGCTTCACCTACGCCATCCAGTCCTACGCCGGCGCACTCGCCTCCGGGACGGGGGTGCCCCCGGCGCAGATCCTCATGGATGCCCTCGGCACTGCGGCCGGCAAGTGGTTGCTGCTGGTTGTCATCGTCGCCCAGCTCTTCTGCGGCATGGCGTCCGTCACCGCCAACTCCCGCATGATCTACGCCTTCTCCCGCGACGGCGCCCTGCCCTTCTCCAAGGTGTGGCACCAGCTGAACCCCGCCACACGCACGCCCACCAACGCCGTATGGCTGGCCACCGGCGGCGCCTTCGTCCTCGGCCTGCCCTACCTGTGGAACACCACCGCGTACGCGGCCGTCACGTCGATCGCGACCATCGGCCTGTACATCGCCTACGTCATCCCGACCTACCTCCGGCTCCGCCAGGGCGAGCGGTTCGAGCGCGGCCCCTGGCACCTCGGCTCCTGGTCCCCCCTCGTCGGCACGATCGCCGTCGCCTGGGTCCTGGTGATCACCGTGCTGTTCATGCTGCCGCAGACCTCGCCCGTCACCGCGCACACCTTCAACTACGCGCCTGTCGCGGTCGGCGTCGTCATCGCCTTCTGCGGCATCTGGTGGCTAGCCTCCGCGCGCAAGTGGTTCCTCAACCCTGCGCACCCGCGCAACTCCACGCCGGGTCGGGCGGATGCCGGCGGGAGGGCCGGCGTCCGCTGAGAGAAGCGGCGGATTCGGCGCTTGCCCCGAATCGGCCGAAGCGTGTCGGCCGGGCGCCGAAACCCGCTGGTCGTCGGTGCTCAGCCGCAGCGGGCAGCAGCCCATGCTGACTGAAAAGCCCTCACTCCAGGTGATCGTACCTCGACCCGCTGTCAGTGGTGCGTGCTCTCATAACCTGCGCGGGGATCGTCAACAGCCTGTGAATAGGGGGGAGTTACTTCATGGCAGTACGGATGGAGGCGTGCGAGCGGGCCGCTGTCCCGATAAGGGACGTCGCCCGGCTTGCAGCACACAGCCTGTCGGTTGAGCCGGGGTCGGCCCGATGAGCGGCCGGCGCCCGGCGCGACGTTCTGCGCGGCGCCGACCGGCCCGCCGTTCCAAGAAGCAGGACGACCAGCTGGCCCTGCTGGGGGTTGTCGTCCTGGGGATCGGGTTGGTGATCACCGTTGTGCACTGGCTGCTGGTGCACTGGTGGATCATTCTCATCGCGGCCGTGGTCGCCGCGGTGGCCGGTGGCCTCTGGCTGCAGCAGGCGCGGCAGCGGGCCGAGTGGGAGCGCGTGCGTGCGCGCGCCCTGCGGATGCGGATCGCGGAGCTGGACGCCCTGGACCACCGCGCGTTCGAGTTCGCCATACGGGACCTGATGCGACGGGACGGCTGCCAGGCGGAGCAGCTCGGCGGTGCCGGCGACAACGCCTGCGACGTACGCGCCGTCGATCCCATGGGGCGCGTCTGGGCCATCCAGTGCAAGCACCGCCGGGACGGAGACCGCGGCTCCGCCGTCGGCGTCGGTGTCCTGCAGCAGGTCAACGGCACCGCACGGCAGATCCACGGAGCGGACGTCGCGGTCGTGCTCACCAACGGCCGCTTCTCCTCCAAGGCCATCCCCTGGGGCGCGGAACACCGGATACACCTCGTCGACCGCCGTCTGCTGCGCGAATGGGCGGCCGGCTCCCGACCGCTGTGGGACCTGCTGGACCGCATTCCCCCGCCGCGCCGCCCCACCGCCCTGTCTTGACGCGCAGGGCAGGGCGGCATGCGACGGAGCCGAGGGCCGTGGCTCCTCCGCCCCGGGCTGTGAATGGGGCAGGTGACGCTGCTGTTCGCTGCCCCGATCCAGCCATTGCCTAGGCACTCCGTCGCCAATCACTGGTGATCGAAACGTGGTGCTGTCGAGTTCCGCCTACGCAGGAAGGCGGGACGTCAGAGTGTTGTGCGCGGGAGGGGTGGCCAGGTGGTTCTGAGCATCAACGTGGCGGTTCAACTTGCTGTCGTCATCATTGTGCGGCTGCGCCGACCCACGCATGCCCGAAGCCGGTTCGATGAGAAGCTGACCGTGGTCATCGTGCTGGTGTTCGGCGTACTGATCGCACCCACCAGCTTCGGGCAAGGCATCCTCAACGCCGTGGGCCAGCTCGCCCGCAGCCTGTCGCAGACCGGTAGCCCCTGATCCCTCAGCGGTTCAGCGACACAGATGAGGCCAGCCTGACGTAGGCAGCCTCTTGCTGGCCCCACAGGCGTCCCTCATCGATGTGACCCGGCCGTTAAGGTCGTGTTCATGACCGCAGGGGAGCGCGTTGTCGTTGTCGGGGCTGGGGTGGCTGGACTCACCACGGCCGTCGTTCTCGCCGAGGCCGGGACTTCGGTGCACGTGATCGCCGAGCAGGTGCCAGGGGTCACGTCGCTGGCGGCCGGGGCGATGTGGGGGCCTTACCTGGTCGAACCGAAGGACAAGGTCGACCAGTGGGGACAACGGTCCTTGGAGATCTTCCGGGAGCTGGCCCAGGACCCGGCGACGGGCGTCCGGCTCACCAGTGGCATCGAGGCATCCCGCACGGCCGAAGCCGCGCCGGACTGGGCCACCACTTTGCCGGGTTTCCGGCCATGCGAGCGGGCCGAACTACCGGCCGGGTTCACGGCGGGCTACCGGTTCACCGTGCCGCTGATCGACATGCCCACCTACCTCGACTACCTCCTGCGCCGGCTCCGCGATGCCGGCGGTGTGGTCGAGCAGCGACGGCTGACTTCGCTCTCGGACGCCGGTCCGGCTTTGGCGGTCGTCAACTGCGCGGGCCTCGGGGCGCACGACCTGGTTCCGGACCCTGACCTCCGGCCCATCCGCGGTCAGCACGTCGTCGTCACGAACCCCGGGCTGACCGAGTTCTTCTCCGAGGACACCGGTCTTTCCCCGGACCTCCTGTGCTTCTACCCCCACGGCGACACTGTCGTCCTGGGCGGCACAGCGATCGACGGCGAAGGCGCTCTGGCTCCCGCCGACAAGGCGGCGGCTGGCATCCTCGCCCGCTGTGCCGAGGTCGAGCCCCGCCTCGCCGAGGCCCGTGTACTGGAGCACCGGGTCGGCGCTCGACCGACCCGCGCCACGGTCCGCGTGGAGGAAGAGGTGGGGGAGGACGGCACCGTGGTCGTGCACAACTACGGGCACGGAGGCGCCGGCGTCACGCTGTCGTGGGGGTGCGCCGAGGAGGTTCGGGTGTTGCTCTCCGTCAAGTGATCTGCACGTGGAAGAACGGAGGTTGCGACGTCCGCAGCGCGTGATCGCTCACGGCGCCCCGACACGCTTGTAGCCAGCCCACAACCGGCCACCGGCCTGCCCGAGCACCTCGTCCACGACGGCCACGAGGGTCTCTACTGTCCCGTCCAGGACCTCCTGTAGGCCGTGGTGGAGGCGTGCGCTGAGCCCTGGCGCGGTCGTCTCCAGACGGCGTGCCAGCCACTTCCCACCGCCACCCCACGAACCGCCAACGGCCAGTGCCAGCTCACCGCTGCGTCGGACCAGCTCGGTCGCGATGAACAGACGCTCACTCTGGTCGTCGCTTCCCGCGAGGTCGTCCAGAAGGTCGGTGATCGCGTAGCGGCGATCATCGATCTCTTCCGCCGACACCGGGGGCGGTCCTGCGGCGGTCAGCTTCCGGGACTGTGCGGCGAGCCGGGCTCCGAGTCCATCGGTGTCGAAGAGCAGCAGCCCGTCGGCACACATCCACAGCAGCGGTGACCGGCGCTTGCGCAACTCCCGTTCGACGTAGGCGTGCCACGTCGCCTCGGTGTGCACGAACATCTCCACCGGCCAGCCGGCGTACCGGAGGCTCGCCCGGTAGGGGGCTGGGGCTCCGTGGAGCAGGACCACGATGTCGAGGTCCGACATGGCCGTGCGGCGGCCTGTCACGACGCTGCCGCCCAGGAACGCGGCGCGCGCTTCGGGGTGCTGTTCATCTACGACGGCGCGTGCGGCCTCTATCGCATCCATGCGGCAACTATCCGCACTGCCCCCACCGGGCGCACGCCGTTTTCCGTGGCTGGACAGCGAGGTCTCGCGCTCTGCGTCTCAGTTCGCCGGGGGCAGACAGCAAAGATCCACGAATGACTGGTCAGCGCCGCAAGGGCATGTGAATCTGGACGACCTTCTCGCAAAAACACCAGGTCAAAGAGGTGATTGCTCGTGACTGCGGCACCCCAGGGCCCCGGATTCTCCACCAGCGTCGAGGCCCTGCGGCTGCGTGAGTGGCTGCTCGGACCGGGCCAGGCCACGCTCGTGATGGATCAGTTCTCCGCCGACGACTTCCACCTGGTCGTCGACGACCGCGCGGACGTACACGTCAACTCGAAGGATGGATCCTTCTATCTCGGATGGTTTCCGTCCGGCCGCCCTGGTACCGACGGCGAGGGGTGGAAGATCGCCGTCACCGGTACGGCCAAGGTGCGCGGCTACCAGATGTCCTTCGACACCGAGACGCCAGCGGACGTCGTCGCTGCGGCAGTCGCTTGCGTGCTGGAGACCTCCCGGCGGGTGTGACAGCCAGAGGCTCGAGTCGGCGCCCTGGGGGAACCTGTCGTCTGCCTGGTGAGGGCGAGACGGGGTAGCCCGGCATCTGCCACCCGAGGTCGCCGGAAGGCCAGTCCGGCTCGTCCATCCAGTTGCACGCACCGCTGGCGGCATCAAGCCCCAGCCCCCAGCCCCTTGGAGGCGCTCCTGCATCCCGATTTCCCGATCGATCCACCCGCTCCGGCCTGCGCCCCGTCCGCGTACTGGGTCGGTCCCCGGCACTTGGCCGGTGACGACGGACGCCTCTACGACGCCGTCGCCGACACGCTCGCCAACCTGGGTTGGACTAGCTTGACGCTCGTCCGCGGGCGCCAGGAGCCTGACGAGGCGCCGGAGGACCGTCAGGTCCTGCGCAGCACTGTCCTGCACATCGGCCCCGACTCCCTGCGGTGGGCGCAGTGGGTCCTGCCGGACGAGCCGTTCCACCTGGGGAACCTGCCGATCGCCTGGCAAGTGTCCGCTCGTACGGACCCGAGCAGTCCGCTCGCCCACTGGTCGGCCTACTTCACCCCCGATGTCCCGGGGGAGATCCTCGCCGGCTTCCTTGCCGCGCTCGACGCCCGCGATCAGCCCGCCGTGCCGTGTGGTGGCCCCGAGCTGGTCCTCGACGCGGTAACGGCGCACGGTTGGCTGCGTGACGTCGACCAGCCCGGGTTGGGCGCGGTGGATCCGATGTTCGCCTCCCACATCCGCCTTGGTGAGGTGCCGCCCCTCATCCAGGATGGCGACCCGCTCGCGCTGGTGGCTGAGGCGGATGAGGCGGCTCTGGCCGGGTGGCAGGCGTGGGCCGAGCCGGTGCTCGGCGGCGGCTACCTGTGGGCCGCGTCGTTCAGCAGCAGCGTGCCGCACGACCTCGTCGCCGCCTTCGCTGACTCCCTCAGCTCCAGCGCACCGGTCCTGCGCCGGGTGCTGCCGGAGAGCACACGCGACCGGCTCCTGCGCGCTCCAGCCAGCTGAGGGCCATCCAACGCATGGAAGCCGGGCCTCCCCTCGGGGAGAAGCCCGGCTTCGTGCTGCTTGCTACCGGTTATCGCCTGGAACGCACACGCCTCTGTGCCAGATGCCGGCTCGGCCGCGGGAGCCACTCACCAGCGCGTTGGGTAAGCGCCGGCGCGGGGGCCCAGGCTCAGAAGGCGTACGGGGCGAAGGGACGGACTGGTTCGACGATGAGCCCGAGGAGGTGATCGAGTTCGGCTCGCTCCTCCTCGTTCATGAGCTCGACGGCGTTGCCAAGCTTCTTCTCGGCGAGCCGCTCCATGAACGGGGCCAGGAAGCGCTCCAGAGCATCCGGAGCTTCGTCCATGGTGCGTCGGTACTCCCGGTATCGCTTGAACTGCTCCTGTATCTCTTCGAACTCGACGCGGGTGGCACTGAGGACGAGGGCCCGTTCCTCCTTGCTGAACGGGCGCCCGTCGAGGTGGTTCCACGTTTTGGTTTCACGCTTGCGCTTGATGTCCGCGTCGCAGAGCAGGACGACGATCTCGGGTCGGGCTTGGCTTGTGGGCATACGGGTGCTCCTCACAGGAGTGGGGTGGGTGGGGGCATCAATGATCCGGAGAATCGGCGGTTTGCCCAACCGCCGATCGTCGGCTATGTTCCGCCCGTTTTCCGCTGGTCAGCGCCGACGGCTGGGGTCGGTTACGGCGCTGTTGGCCGGTCGCGTGGCGGGCGCCGGGGGTGCAGTGCGCCGAGTGCCTGGGGCGGCCGTTCCGTCGGGCCTTGCGGGTAGGGCCAGCAGGTGGGCGCTGCGGCGTAGGCGCCATACGAGGACGTCGCTGATGGAGTCGGCGGTATCGAGTTCGCGTCGTCGGGCGGCGTCGCTCAGCAAAACCGCCGGGTCATGGCCGGCCTTCCGGACGTCGTCGAGGGTGGCGGCCAAGGCAGCCCAGCCGGCCTCGGCACGGATGCGTTCGGCCAGATCCGGCAGGACTTGCTGGAGAAGCTCGGCTTGCCGCTGCCGAACAGGGGGAGTCAGGCGCTGGCCTCGCTGTCGGAGGGTGGCCATGGGCTGGGCTGCGGCGGTTTCGTAGGCTGCCCGAAGGTGTTCGGCGGCCTGCTGGGCTGCGGCGGCCTGCTGCGCGTGCTCCCTCTTTGCATGCCAGTTCGCCGCGGCGATGGCGAGGAAGAAGGCCATGTCGATGAGCATGGCGGTGGTGGCGCCGTCTTCCCCTCGGCCCAGGGCGGGCCCGCTGCGGACGAGGTCGCGAGCGGCCTGGCGCAGGACGCGGTCGTGTCCACGTACAGCCTTCACGTGGGAGCGGCTCGCCCGCTCGAACACGAACGCCGCCTCGCGCAGCTCAGCGCGGGTTTGGGCGGCGGATGTCTTGGCGAGTGCGTCGAGGATTTCCCCCGCTGCGGCGATCTGGGCCGCTGCCGTGCCGTCGTCGCCGTGGTCGATGATCAGCAGGGCCTGCCAGGTAGCCGAGGTGGCCCGGCGCCGCGCGAACGCGGGGCCGGTCACGTCCGGCAGGGCGGGCTGCTCCGGCTCGGAGCCGTCTGCCGAAGCGGGCTCTGCGGGAAGCGTCCAGCGTTCGCGGATGCGGGGCAGGGACAGGTCGGGTGCAAGTTTCGAGCCGGAGTAGAAGACCGGATCTCCGTCCTTGTTGCGGTCGTCGGGCAGCGCGACCTTGTAGCCGAGCAGATCACCGGAGGGCGCGACGCGTTTGCGGATGAGCAGGCCGGCGGCGGCCAGGCGGTCGAAGAACTCCTCCGTGGAAGCCGTGCCAGCAACGGCGCGGCGCACGGTCTCCCGCAGCTCCTCCCGCGCGGTACGCTCCCGGCCTTCCCGCTCTGCCTTGTGGCGTTCGGCGCTGGTAGGCCGCTGGGCGGCGGTGCCGTCGCCGACGTGGAGGCGGCGCAGCCCGTAGTCGATCTCGATCTTGCGGGCTTCTGCTTGGGAGCGTTTGCCGTCCTGGCGGAGGCGGGCCTGGCGGCCGTCCTCGCGGACGATGGTGGCGATGATGTGGATGTGGTCGTCGGCGTGCCGGACGGCCGCCCAGCGGCAGGCGGCGTCGTCGCCGTCGGGGGCGATACCGGTTGCGGCGACCATCCTGCGGGCTATCTCGCCCCACTGCTCGTCCGACAGGATCGGGTCTTCGGGGGCGGCGCGTACCGACAGGTGCCACACGTGCTCGGCGGGCCGTCGGCTCTCGGGCAGGGCCATAACCGGTTGGTCGAGCAGCCGCTGGAGATCGCCGTACGTGGCGCCGGGGTCTCGGCCGGGATCGGGGGCAAGACCGTCCCAGGCGGCCACCAGGTGCGGGTCGACGTGCTCCTCATGCGTGCCGGGCCCGTATAGGTAGTGGAGCAGGCCGATGGTGCGTGCGCCCCTGGCGTGGACACGCGGGATCACGCAGCCGTCCTGTTGTCCAGGTGCTGCTGGGTGAAGGCGTCGACCCGCTTGGCGGCGCGTTGGACGGCGGCGAGGACCGCCTCGGCCTGCGGGGCGTCGGCTCCGGAGTTCAGCGCTTTGGCAACCTGGTTGAGGTTGTTGCCGATCTGCCCGAGGTGCCGCCGCAGCGCGAACAGCTCCTGCAGCATCTCTTTCTCGCCCGCGATGTCCGCGGCGGTGCGGTCGAGGTCGCGGGCAGCGTTGAGAGCCGAGCGGGCAAGGAACCCGGCCACGCTCATGTGGCACACGGCGGCTGCCCGGAGGAGGAGTTGGTACTCGTCGTCATTCATGCGGCAGCTGGGCTGGTGCACACGCTTCTTCTCATCACGCAGACGTTCACGTTGCTGCACACGGGGCGTCGACGGGGCAGCGTGAGCGCAGTCGGTGCTGTGGCAGGGACGCGGTTCTTCCCTCTCAGGATGCGATCCGCCCTCGGTCGCATCCTGACGGATCGGCGCCTCCCGGTGCTGATCCGCTCCCGCCGCTGCCGACGGGGGAGAGGCAGGAGCATTGCTCCCGACAGGAGCAATGCTCCTGCACCAACTTGCTGCCGATGGGGCAGAGGTGATCGGCAGGGATTCCTCGCAGGTGCTGGGCTCGTGGTGATGCGGGGTGTGCATGGGGCCTTTCTGGTCGGGGTGTGGTTGGGAGTGTTGGTGCTGCGGGGATCAGCGGGGTGGATCGCCGGCGGCAGCTTTGAGCTGGGCCTTGAACTCGCGGACGACTCGTCCGACGCCGTCGCTGGAGACGGTGTAGCCGGCGGCGCGCAGGGCGTCCTCGACCCGGTCGCGGCCAACGCTGCCGGTCTCCTCGTAGATGCGGCGAGCGTGCTTGAGGATGACCTCGTCGGAGGCACGGGCTTTGCCGGCGTCGCGCTTCTTCCGGGCAGCCGGTTTCTGCTCGTGCCTGCCCGAAGGGCTGCCCGAGCTGTTGCCCGTGAGCGCCCGGCTTTCTTCAGTTTCTCCCCGTGCGGGCAGCCCGGGCGCCGGGCGGGCAGGCTGCGGGCGGGCAGCCGGAGGGACCTCGTCGTCACCCGGATCTGAGGGGTGCGGTCGGGCAGCGTCCTCTGCCCGCGGCAGTTGTGTCGGGCGGCTGGAGCGCGGGCTGCTGTGCCCGGATGCCCGGGCGGGGTTGGAGGCCGGGACCTCCCAGCGCGGTGGCAGCGTGATGGTGGCGAGGCTGAGGGCCTGCTTGCGGGTGGCGAGCTTGCGCAGGAGCAGTTCGTCCTGGAGCGGGTCGCCGTCGACGCCGGCCCGTTCGAGGGCTTCGTGCAGGCGTTCTGCCAGACGTCGTTGCCGCCGCTTGCCGCGCTGCTGGTCAGTCATCGACTCGGCGCGCAGGATGAGGGCGACGGCTTCGCTCAGTGCGCGGTCGCGGATGAGGCGGGCGGCATCGGCGTCCTGGTCGGCGATGTCGAGGCGAGCCAGGAGGCGTTCGCGTGCCTGGCGGACGAGGACGGCGGCCAGGCCGCGTGAGGCGGCGTCGGGGGCGCGATGGCGTAGCTCGATGCCCATGGCCAGGTGCCAGAGCATCGCGGCCATGACCGGGCCGACGAAGGCCCGCACGGTGCCGCCGACCGGCCCGGACTCGGCGTAGGCGGGCAGAACCTGGACGGTGGTGATGACCCAGGTGAGGGTGCCGGGCAGGCCGGGGGCCTGCTTCGGGCCGTTGAGGTTCTGCCGGGCCATCAGTGCGGTGGCGAACAGGGCCAGCTCGGCGGCGGCGAACATCGCGACGCGCTCGGCGGTGCCGCCCATGTCGAGGTAGTCGGCGGCGAACCGCCAGCTGGTGTCCGCGCTGTATGCGGTACAGCCGAGCGCGGCCACGGCCGCGACCGGCACCGCGGCGGTCCCACGCCAGCGGTTGGTGTGATGCCGCCGGCGGCGCTGCTGGCGGAACAGCCATCCGGCGAGCAGGCCGAGTAGCACGGGCGGGACGAGGAGCGCCACGGTCATCACCGGGGAGGTGGCCCAGTCAGGGAGAAGCGGCGTGCCGCTGATCCGTATGGCGAGGGGGACGGGGCTGAGAGGAGGCAGGAGGGGGCTCCAAGGCGTCGAGGATTGAGGGCGAAGGGCGAATCGACGGAGCGCTGAGCAACCGCCTACGCGAGTGGCTGGCGCGGGCAGGGCTGGTGTGAGCGCAGGTGATGCGGCGGGGCCGGCCAGGTGAGGGCGCTGAGGCGGCCAGTCAGGCGGCGGGCGCTGTGCGGCGTCGTCGGTCGGGGCCGTCGAGGATGACGCGCTCCGTCATCTCGGCGAGGCGGGAGGCGACGCGGTCACCGAGGGTGACGCGCAGCTGCTCCATCGGAAGGTTGGTGGTGATGAGTGTTGGGAGCATGTGCTCGTACCGGTGGTTGATGAGCCGGTAGGTCAGCTCCTCGGTCCATTCGCTGGTCTTGGCCGCGCCGAGGTCGTCCAGGAACAGCAGCGGGCAGCGCGCCAGGGTCTGCAGCTCCCGTTCGGCGTCGTGGCCGGCGCGGGGGCGCAGGCGCGCGTGGAAGTCGGCGGTGGTGGTCGCTTCCCAGCGCAGACGGACCCCTTGGGCGAGCAGGGTGCGGATGGCGCCGTACGCCTGGTACGTCTTGCCGGTGCCCGTGGGGCCGGCGATCAGCAGCGACGGGCCTTCGGCGATGCCCGGCCCGCCGGGGCCGGGGCGTCCGGCGCGGGCGATCTCGTCGGCCCAGGCGGTGACCTTCGGGTGGTCGGCCAGGGCTCGGCGGTAGCGGGCGGGGATCCTGGCGTCGGCGAGTTCCAGCGCGGTGACGGGCTCGGCGTGCCCTTCCTCGACGGCGGCGGTGGCGAGGTCGATGCCGCGACTGGCAAGGATGCCGTTGAGCCGGTCGGCGAGTGGGCCGACCCGGTGGGGCTCGCGGGTGAGGGGTGGCGGTCAGAGGTCACCTCCGTAGGCGGCTTCGACATCGGCGGGGTTTGTCCACGCCCTGTGGGCAACCGGTGCGGTGGGGGCCGCGTTCATGGCCTCGTGCACGAGGCTCGGCAGAGTGCTGGGGTGAAGGCCCTTGGCGCGGTGCCGTTCCAGGCCGGCCCGGATGTGGGCGGGGGCGATGCCCTCGCCGAGCAGCTTGCGCACCTCGCGAGCGAGATGGCCAAGGACGTCCTTTGGCGGACGGTGTGTGCACGCGGCGGCGTACTCGGCGATGAGGTCGCTGGCCGAGACGGCGTGGGGTGCGGGGGCGCTCGCGCCCCCCGAAGGGGTATCTCCTAGATCCATGATCCTAGGTCCTAGATCCGGACGCTGAGGCGTCACCGCTCCCTCACTGAGCCCTCCTCGCTGCCTCACGGAGGACTCACCGAAATCGCCCTGACCTGCTATTTCGTCATAGGTGACCGGAATCACCGCAGGCTCGCGTATTCGCCCGGAGCCCTCACGGAGGGCTCCGTGAGGCTGCGGTGCGGGCTCCGTGATGCCAGCCCCCGCAGTCGGCGCATCGACGCCTGGCGCGGTGCGAGCCTGCGTGTCGTGGTGCGGGCACGGAGGAAGACGGCTCGCGCTGGGGCGATTGATCTTCTGATGCTGCCGCCAGGTGACGATGTGCAGGTAGCGCTTGTCGCCCGGGCCCTTGTACCGGCATATCAGCCCGGCGTCGGCGAGCTGGGCGAGGTCCTGCTCGACAGCGCCAGGCGTGTGTTCCGGGCGCAGTACCCACAGCTGCCCGGCGATGATCGCGGCGTGGTCGCGGTGCCGGCCCTGGTCGTCAGCCTGGGTGAGCAGGCCGAAGAAGGTGCGCTCGGCGGTCAGGGAGACGGCGGCCAGGGACTCGGAGACGAATGCTTCCGGCTTGATGGTGCGGATTCGTGCCAAGAGGGGCGGTCCTCACTCGGTGGCCGGTGGGCTGGGTGCCCACGGTTCACCGTCGGTCGGGGGCGGTCGGGCGTGAAGGGGCGTGGAATGTCTGGCCGTTGACGCGGGAGCGTTGATGGCCGCTCGCGCTTTCCGGGGTGTCGTCAACATAGCCACACCCAGGTCGCGCAAGTCCAGCCCTATCCGGCGCAATCTCACACGGCAGAAATGCCGCTGGAATCGAGTCGGCGAGGGCGGTGCGAAAACGGTAGGGCACGATCGGCGGTTGACCAAATAGTTGCGCCGCATCCCGAGCCAGAAGGATCACATCGGCAAGCCGTTGACGCCCTGCGAGTGACGAAGCTACAACACAACACCCCACGTCAGAGAGGGTCTCTGGTGTCGGGTCCCGTTCGGGGATCCGGCCTTGCGCAGCACCCCGACCGCCTCGCTCACCGATTGAGCGCGACGCAACATAGCCGACGATCGGCGGTTATCCAAACCGCCGAATGCACGCTACAAATGGAGCTATGGCAGCACGATCTCTGGAAATAGGACCCGCAGGATTGACGGTGGCCCGCACCATCGAAAACCTCCGCATCGAACGCGGCCTTGGGCAGCGCCAACTCGCAGCGCGCTGTACCGCTTTGGGCCGCCCTATGTCCAACACGATGCTGTCCCGCATCGAACTCGCCAAGCGGCGATGCGATATCGACGACCTCGTCGCCATCGCCGCAGCCCTGCAGGTGTCACCCACCGCCCTCCTCCATGGGCCGGGCGCCGCCTGAGCCGCTCACGCAGCCCTCCCCGACTTCGCGACCAGGAGCCGCCCCCTTGCACCGATCCACGCCCGCGCTCGTCCCTCACAGGCCGTCCGACGCCCCTCCGCCCCGCCTCTACCGCCCCGAGGAGATCGCCGACACCCTCGGATGCTCGGCCTGGTGGGTCAAGGACCGCGCGCGACGGCGCCTGATACCGCACACCCGGGTCGGCCGTGCCTACCGCTTCACCGCCGAGCATCTCGCCGAGATCATCCGCCTTTACGAGCAGCTGCCGGCCCAGCCCGCGCCGACAGCCGCACGGGCGACCGAGCCGTTCTCCGAGCCCGGTACGCAGACCGGCTCCGCGCAACCTCGCCGCCCTGTCGTTGCTCCGACTACCCGCCTGCGGGCCCGCCCGCCGCGTCGACAGCAGCAGTACGGCACTGTCGCGTGACCCGATCGAATCTGCCGTAGCCGAGGAAAGGAAGAGGGGGACAGCGGAACTTGGGTTTCGCGGAGAAGCGCGGAAACTACTGGCGCGGCCGGTACAAGGTCGCGCCCGGCAAGCACAACACGGTCGTCGACGAGAACGGCAAGGCGATCAGGTTCGCCACCAAGGGCGAGGCCCAACGGGCAGCGGCCGAGGCCGAGAACAAGTACCGTCGCGGCGACTGGCGTGACCCGGCTCTCGGCCAGGAGACCTTCGGCGAGTACGCGAACCGCTGGTACGAGGCCCAGGACCTGGCCGCCTCGACCATGCAGAACTACAAGCGCCACATCGAGGAGCACCTCCTCCCTGAGTTCGAGGACAAGGCGCTCGCCGGCATCCTGCGCACGGATGTCGACCTGTGGGAGAAGAAGGAGAAGGCCCTCTATGCCGCCTCCAGCGTCAAGACCTGGCGCTCGACGCTCCACCTGATCTTCGAGGACGCGATCGACGAGGGCCTGATCACGTCCAACCCGGCTGCCCGGCGGCGCGGACGGGGCAAACGCGCCGGCCGCTCCCGAGACCGTGGTCCGGAGAAGGTGGTCACCGACGCGCTCGGCATCCTGCTGACCGCCGAGCGCGCCGCCCTGCTCTCCGGCCGCGACGACGAGTTCGTCGCCGTGGTCCTCAAGGGGTACACCGGCATGCGGTGGGGCGAGATCGTCGGCCTGGAGACCGCGTTCGTCCGCCCTGGAGCTGTCCGTGTCGAGTGGCAGCTGTACGAGCTCGACACGGGGGAGCTGGTGCGCTGCCCGCCGAAGGACGACAGCTACCGCACCATCGACTCGATGGACTGGCTGTCCGCGCTGGTCGCCAACCACATCGCCCGCACGAAGCCCAAGCCGTGCCCCTGCCACGGCAAGACCTACGTCTTCCGAGGACAGGGCGCGGCCCGTACCGGGGGCCACCAGGGCGCGAAGCTCGTCGACGTCGCCCGTCGTGCCGGCGTCTCGACCGGCACGGTGTCCAACGTCCTCAACCACCCCGAACGCGTCACCGAGGCCACGCGAGAGAAGGTCGAGCAGGCCATCGCGGACCTCCGGTTCGTGCGGGGCGGCGTCGTGCCGGAGCATGCCGCCCACTGGCGCAGGAACGGTTTCGCGACCTGGCTGTTCACGCCGGCGGTCTCCGGCTGGTACCCGAAGAAGGCACCACAGGAGCCACGGCCGGTGCCCTTGCTCGGCGAGCCGTGGCCCGGTGTCCCAGCACGGGGGCGGGGTGCCAGCGAACGGGCCGACGCCTGCTGGCTCCCGATAGCCAAGGGGCTCACGCCCCACGGCCTTCGCCACACCCACCGGACGATGATGGAGGACCTGGGAACCGAGAAGGTGCTCATGGACGAACGCATGGGCCACATCGACGGCTCGGTTTCGGCGCGCTACGCCCACGTCACCCCAGGCATGCGCAGGCGCCTCATGCTGGGGCTGACCGAGCAATGGGAGTCGGCGCTCGACGCCCGACTGGCGCTGTGCCCGACGTCGCCAGTGCGCGTGCTCAGCGATCTCCTACGCGCTCGCGCGATCGCCCTTCGGTAGCTCTACGTTGCCCCGCAGCATGCCTGCGGGGCATGCTGCGAATGCGGGGAGCCATACCGTTCGTCGGCTCGTGGCTCACGGAGCGCTATGCCGCTGACGCGACCTCGATACTCTCCACGATCTGCGGCGGCAGAACGGCACGTGCAGCGCCGCTTTCAGGGGAGGCGAGGTACCGCAAAAGCCCTGCTGGCTGTTCCGGCCGGCCTAGGGGAACGGGTTCGACACGTCGCCACCCTCTGGCGGATGCAGCCTTGATTGCCGTCAAGTACGTGCTCTCGCTCATGCGGCCTAGTGTCCGTGCACGCATCAGCAGGGCAGCCAAAGACACCTGCCAACGCCGCTTCAGTTCGAACAGGGTTGGCCACTCAACCGTGGTCGGCAGCTGGTCGTAGATGTCCTCGGCGGGCATGAGGAAGGCTGCTGCGAACTGGTGGGCCTGCGTCTCGACCTCTTTGACGCCCCAGATCTGCTCACCATGCAGTACGAGATGGGCGAGTTCGTGTGCGGCATCGAACCGGGATCGGGCACGGTCGTCCTTGTCGGTGCCCAGAACGACGACAGGGTGGTCGGCGAAGGGTAGAGAGAAGGCATCGACGTCTGCGCTGTCGAGGGGAAGACGGATCACGGCGACCCCGTGTGCTTCCAGTAGCTCAACGACATTCCCGACCGGGCCCGAGGGAAGCTCCCATAGGGACCTGACGCGGGCGGCGGTCTGCTCGATCTCGGCTGCCGGGACGTCCAGCCCGCTCACGGGGATCACGGGTACGTCGCTTGCGCAGAACCGCTGCGCGGCTGAGGCCCGGACGGCCAAGTCGTGTGCGACATGAGCGATCGCTCGGGCGCGGCGGCGGTCAACCACCGATGTTCGGCGCAGCGACCGGAAGAAGCCCTCGTGGCTCTCGGTCATGGCCTCGTGGAAAAACGCGGGGGGTACCGCGAGGATCTCGGCCAGAGTGCCGACAGACTCTGGGCTCGGGCGCGCCGCCCCGCTCTCGAACTGACTGATCGCGGCAGGTGTGAGGCCAGCCTCTCTGGCCAGCTGTGCCTGGGTCAGCCCGGCCAGCTCGCGGGCTGTTCGAAGTCGAGTGCGCTCGAACGCCTGCGTGCTCATCTCTCCCCTTGTCTGTCCTTGCTTGATCTCGGCCCCCACATCTTGGCGGATCGCGGAAGCCACGCACGCCTCAGGGGGGCGCCACCGGCATAAGCACTACGATCTGAGTGTAGAAGGCCGCGCGGAAAGTCATGCTGTGATATTAAGTACTCTCGAAAGTGAAGATCCGGCTCGGCGGGCCGGATCTTCTGGGAGCCGTGGTGCCGGGGGCGGTTGAACTGACAGAGCGTTTCCAGATCTTGGCCTTGGACGGCGGCGGATTTCGCGGCATGTTCTCCGCAGCGGTCCTGACCCGCTTGGAGGAAGATCTCGGCACCCGGATCGTCGATCACTTCGACCTGATCGCGGGCACCTCTACGGGTGGCATCATCGCGCTGGGTCTCGGCCTCGGGCTGTCGCCCCGGGAGATCCTCACCTTCTACACGGAGCACGGCCCGCGGATCTTCCGGGATCGCAGCCGGATGCGCGGTATCCGGCACCTGGTGCGGGCGAAGTACGGCTCCGAGCCTTTGAAGGCAGCGCTCACCGAGGTGTTCGGTGACCGAACCTTCGGGGAGAGCACCAAACGACTCGTGATCACCTCGTACAACGTAGCCGCCGATGACGTTTACCTTTTCCGGACCCCGCATCTGCCCACCCTGAAGCGGGACTGGCGCGAGAAGGCTGTGAACGTCGCACTCGCCACCTCTGCCGCGCCGACCTACCTGCCCGGGATGCCGTTGGACGGAGCGCGCCTCATCGACGGCGGCGTGTGGGCGAACAACCCGACCATGGTCGCGCTCACCGAGGCGGTGGGGCCGCTCTCGGTTCCGCTCAAGGCGATCCGGGTGTTCAGCCTGGGGACCACGATCGACGTCCGCAGCCGCCATCGCCGTTTGGACCGCGGCGGCATGCTCCCTTGGGCTCGCGACGCCGTGGAGGTGCTTATGCGGGCACAGAGCGAGAGCGCCGCCAAACAGGTGAAGCACTTCGTCGGGAATGCCAACGTGCTCCGCCTCAATCCGACGGTACCGACCGGCGCCGTCGCGCTGGACAAGGTCGACACCCAGACCCTCTACGGGCTCGCCGGCCATGTCAGCCGCGACGCTTCGCCCACCGTCCATCGCATGTTCTGCGATCACCGCGCTCCGGTGTTCGCGCCCTTCTACCCCGCACGTGAGGAATGACGTGGACTCGCTCGATGAGATGCTGTCGATGCTGCTCGATGGCGCGGTGGAGGTGCTCGACATCTCCCCCGAACTGCATGACAACGCTGTTGAACGCTACGAGGAGGTCGGCACCTGGCTCGCCGAGAACGGGAGCCCGGGGTGGCAGATTTATCCCCAGGGTTCCTTCCGCCTGGGCACCGTGGTTCGCCCAGGCACACCCGGTGGCGAGTACGACATCGACTTGGTCTGCCGCCTGCCCTTGCGCCCGGAGAGCACTACGCAAGAGCGGCTCAAGCAGCGGGTCGGCGATCAGCTGACTGCCTACCGTAAGTGGAAGCAGGACCGAGGCCACACCGACGGCCCGGAATCCATCGAGTCTCGCCGCCGCTGCTGGACCCTGGGATATCCGGGGTTCCACCTCGATGTCCTGCCCGCCATCCCGGACGAGGACCGCCCGCCCACCGGCATCCGCCTGACGGACAAGGATCTCTGGCAGTGGCAGCGCAGTAACCCCATCGGATACGCGGACTGGTTCCGGCGTCGATCGGAACTGTCCCGCCAAATTCTGGAGAAGCGACACGCCAACGTTGCGGACGTTCCCACCTGGCCAGTTCGCAGTCCGCTGCAACGCGTCGTGCAGATCCTCAAGTGGCACTGCATGATCATGTTCGCGGAGGACATCGACAACCGGCCGCCGTCGATCCTCATCACCACGCTCGCCGGACACGCGTACAGCGGCGAGGATGATCTGTTCACTGCCGTGCGCAGCGTGCTTGACAACATGCTGACCTTCATCGAGAGGCGCGACGGCCAGTGGTGGGTGCCCAACCCGGCGCACAAGGCAGAGAACTTCACCGACAAGTGGAACGAGTACCCCGAGCGCCGGAAGGCTTTTCACTCCTGGTACGACGAGATCGCCACGACCGTGAGCGAACTCGCCGGCATGGAGACCAAGGGCCTGGACGCAGTCTTTGAGCGACTCGCAAAGTCCTTCGACCCTGACCCCGTCCGCCGGTCCTACGAGCGCTATGCCGCCCGCGTGAGTGCATCCACCAACAACCGAATGGGCCCCACCGGACTGCTCTCCCCGACCACGGCCGGCCCCCGCAAGCCGAAGAACACCTTCTATGGCCAGCATTCCTCACCGCGCAATTAACCTCGGTCGGCAACTGGCCGCGATCAAGGCCGTCCTTCCCGAGGCTAAGGGAACGGTGCGGAGCGGTGAGCTCGTCTGTACGGTCTTCCTCCAACCCACCCCCGCCAGCAGGCGCTACACGGTACGGATCACCTACCGGCACCGACACCGACCGCGCGTGATGGTCATCGACCCGCCCCTGGCTCTGCATCCGCGTGCCACCGCCTTGCCCCATGTCTATGCCGACGGCGACCTGTGCCTGCATCTGCCTGGGGAGTGGAAGGAGGACATGCTCCTTTCACACACGATCCTGCCGTGGGCCTCGGAGTGGCTCCTGCACTACGAGGTGTGGCGGGTCGTGGGGCGCTGGACTGGCAGCGGCCACGACTATGCCGTGCCGCCGCCCGCTGAGCCCGACGATGGGGAGTAGCCGACCGTCGGGCGGCGTGAGCCGACCAGCTCCTGATCTCGAAGAGTGGCCGCCAGGGGAGCCGCATTCCGAAGTCGGCTCCCAAATGGCTCCCAAAATGGCCCCCGGAACCACTCAGGGGCCCGACCCGCTAAGCGGATCAGGCCCCTGACCTGGTGTTTCTCTGTCGGGGTGGCGGGATTTGAACCCACGACCTCTTCGTCCCGAACGAAGCGCGCTGCCAAGCTGCGCTACACCCCGATGTCGCTGCTCTCGCGGCGACGACGTTTACTTTAGCCCACTGGTGGCTGTAGACGAAATCCGATTCAGACGCGGCGGCGGACCGGGGTCGGGCGGAGGTGGTCCAGGGTCACGAGGAGGACGGCCAGGGCGTACATGGCGAGGCCCAGGAGGAGGGCGTTGGCCAGGGTGCTGCGGTAGCCGTGGGTGGCCGCGTCCAGGAAGGGATAGAGGTAGTGGGCGGGGTTGGTGGGGGACAGGGCGGCCGCTCGGATCAGGTAGAAGGCCAGGTAGGCCAGGGGGTAGAGGAGCCAGGTGGCCGCCTGGCGCAGGCGCAGGCGGGCCGCGGGTGTCAGCAGCAGCCAGTCCAGCACGGCCGCCATCGGCGTCAGCGTGTGCAGGATCTGGAGGATCGCCCACTGGCCGTGCCAGCGCACCGGGGCCGTCGTCGCGCCGGTCATGGAGAACGGGGGCGTCGTGTGGCCCAGCAGCAGGTGATACACGAGCGCCGAGATCAGGGCGTAGAGGAGTGTGGCGCCTGTCACGGAGGAGGGGAGGGGGCGGCGGGCCCGCAGGGCGCGCGATGCTGACAGGAGCATGACGATGGCCAGCAGGAGGCCGGCCTGGACGCTGAAGTAGCTCAGGGTGCGGGACGGGGCGCCGATCAGCAGCTCCAGGGCGACGCCTCCGGCCGCCGCCAGGGCGGTCAGCAGGCGGAAGAGCGCGACCATGGGGCGGCGGGCCGGCGCCACCACGGCCGTCGCCGGGACCGGGGAGGGCAGCAGCAGGGGCGGTCTCGGCACCGCGGGCAGGTCCGGGATCTCCCTGGGTATCGGGGCGGTCATGCCCTCACGCTAGGAGTGGGGGAGGGGCGGGGCCATGTGGCGTAGTCCGGGTGGGTTACGACCCCCGCTGCCGCTCCGGCTCCCGCTTCGGCTCCCGCTCCGGCTCCGGGTTCGGCTCCGGGTTCGGCTCCTGCCCCGGCCCTTGCGGCCGACCCCCGCTCCTGCCACCTGCCGCAGCCCCGGCCCAGAACCTCTTCCCCGCCTTACCGCTCCACCAGCGTCAGCAGCGTCGCCTCCGGTGGGCAGGCGAAGCGGACCGGGGTGTAGCGGTTGGTGCCGCAGCCCGCCGAGACGTGGAGGTAGGAGGTGTGGCCGTCCGCCGTGTGGGTGGACAGGCCCTTCACCCGGTCCGTGTCCAGGTCGCAGTTGGTGACCAGCGCGCCGTAGAAGGGGATGCACAGCTGGCCGCCGTGCGTGTGGCCGGCCAGGACCAGGGGGTAGCCGTCGGCCGCGTACGCGTCCAGGACCCGCAGGTACGGCGCGTGGACCACGCCCATGGAGAAGTCGCACGTCTCCGAGGGGCCGCCGGCCACCCGGGCGTAGCGGTCGCGCTTGATGTGGGGATCGTCGAGGCCCGTCAGCTCGACCGACGCGCCCTCGACCTTCAGCACACCCCGGGTGTTCGTCAGGTTCAGCCAGCCCGCCTCGTCGAAGCCGTCGCGCAGGTCCTCCCACGGGTTGTGGATGACGCCGACCGCCGGCGCGTTGCCGTTCAGGCCGTGCCGGCCGCTCGCCTTCTCCAGCAAGTAGCGGGCGGGATTGCGGAGTCTGGGGCCGTAGTAGTCGTTGGAGCCGAAGACGTACGCGCCCGGGAACTCCATCAGGGGGCCCAGGGCGTCCAGGACCTCGGGCACGCCCTCGGGGTCCGACAGGTTGTCGCCCGTGTTGATCACGAAGTCCGGGCGCAGGCCCGCCAGCGACCGCAGCCACCGCTGCTTCTTGCGCTGGCCGCTCACCATGTGGATGTCGGAGACCTGGAGCACGCGCAGCGGACGCATACCGGGCGGGAGGACCGGGACCGTCACCCGTCGGAGGCGGAAGGAGCGGGCCTCGAAGCCCGCCGCGTACGCCAGACCGGCGGCGCCTGCCGCCATGATTCCCAGGGGTACTCCATATCGCGCGCGCATGCGTCCATCGTGTCAGACACGCGGACGCCGTCGGGACCAGCCGTCTCTCCAGCCGTCTGTTGAAGCAGTTAAATCAGCGGGCGTTCACGGCCGCACACCTGAGACAATCGATCGCATGACCACCACGCTCAAGTCGAAGCTGCAGGACGACCTCAACGCCGCGATCAAGGAGCGCGACGAGCTCCGCTCCTCGACGCTCCGGCTGACGCTCGCCGCGATCACCAAGGAGGAGGTCGCGGGCAAGGAGAAGCGGGAGCTCTCCGACGACGAGGTCCTCAAGGTGATCACCCGCGAGGCGAAGAAGCGCCGGGAGGCCGCGGAGGCGTTCGCGCAGGGCGGTCGCGCCGAGCAGGCCGAGCGGGAGAAGGCGGAGGGCGTGGTGCTCGCCGAGTACCTGCCCAAGCAGCTGTCCGACGACGAGCTGACCGCGATCGTCGCCCAGGCCGTGGAAGAGGCCAGGGCGGCCGGCGCCGAGGGACCGCGGGCCTTGGGTGCCGTCATGAAGATCGTGAACCCGAAGGTGGCCGGCCAGGCCGAGGGCGGCCGCGTGGCCGCCGTGGTGAAGAAGCTGCTGCAGGGCTGACCCCGGGTACTACGCACAGACACGTCCGGCTTACGGCGGCGGGGCCGCACCCTGCGCCAAGGGTGCGGCCCCGCCGCCGTACTCACATCAGCGGGTTACCCCCGCCAGCCCCCGTTGCCGTTCCCCTTGCTTCCGCCGTTCGTCTGCCCCTGGATGAAGTTGCCCGGGAGGGAGATGGTCGGGGTCGGGAAGGGGCCGCCGGTCGTGGCGCCCGTGGTGCCGCCGTCAGCCGTGCCGCCGGCCGTCAGTCCGCCGATCAGTCCGCCGATCCCGCCCGTGCTGGCTCCGTTCTTGCCCCCGTCGTTCCCCCCGTGTCCTTTTCCCTGACCATCGCCCTTTTTGTTGTCGTCGGGGATGTCGATCAGGTGGAAGTCCGTCACGGGCTTGCCGCTGAGCGCGCCGGTCATCATGTCGCGCCAGATGGGGCCGGGGACCTGGCCGCCGTAGACCTTGTCGTTCCAGACGCCGCCGATGCTGATGTTCTTCATCTGGCGCTTGTGGGCCGGGTCGCCGACCCAGACCGCGCCCGCCATGTTCGGGGTGTAGCCGACGAACCAGGCCGCGTAGCGCTCGTCCGTCGTACCCGTCTTGCCCGCGCTCGGGCGGTCCTGGAGGCCGGCCTGCTGACCCGTGCCGTCCTCGACCACGCCCTTGAGGATCGTGCTGATGGTGTCGGCGGTCTTCTCCGACATCGCGCGCGAGCAGGTCGACTTCGGCACCTGGAGGGACTTTTCCGCGCTGCCGACCTTCTGGGTGATCGACTCTATGGCGATCGGGGTGCAGTAGACACCGCGCGAGGCGAAGGTGGCGTATGCGTTCGCCATCGTCAGCGGTGACACCTCCTGGGTGCCGAGGGCGATGGAGGGGGCCTGTTGGATCGCCCGGCCGTCCGCACGGTGTACGCCCATCTTCTTCGCCATCTCGGTGACGGGGCAGATGCCGATGTCGCCGATCAGCTGCACGTAGTAGGTGTTGACCGACTTGGCGGTCGCCTCCTTCATGCCGTACGGGCCGTGCTCCGACGGGTTCTCGTTCGTCAGCTTGGCGGGGTTGTTCGGGTCGTTGCGCCAGACCTTGCCGTCACACGCCTGCACCTGGCTCGGGTACGGCATCTCGTACGGCGACGGGTACTGCTGCGTCGGGGACTTGCCGCCCTCGATCGCGGCCGCCGCGACGATCGGCTTGAACGTCGAACCGGGCTGGTAGCCGGCGCCGCCGCCCATGTCCGAGTTGACCGAGAGGTTGATCTGCGTCTCGTTCTGGCCGAAGCCGTAGGGGCGGGACTGGCCCATGGCGAGAATCCTGCCGGTGCCCGGCTCGACGATGGTCGCGGCCGTCGCCACCGCGTCGGACTGGTAGACGTGCTGCTTGATGGACGCCTGCACCGAGTCCTGCGCCTGTGGGTCGAGGGTCGTACGGATCGTCAGGCCGCCCTGGTTCCACAGCTTGGCCCGGGCCTCCTTGGACTTGCCGAAGACCGGGTTGTTCAGGACGACGTCACGGACGTAGTCGCAGAAGAAGCCGGCGCCCTTGACGGCGGTGATGCAGCCGTTCTTGGGCTGGCTCGGGTGCAGTTCGAGCGGCTGCTGCTTGGCCTGGTCGGCCTCCTTCTGGGAGATGTCGCCGACCTCCGCCATGCGCTGCAGCACGGTGTTGCGCCGCTTGGTGGCCTCCGCCTCGTCGTTCACCGGGTCGTACCGGCTCGGGGACTGCACGATGCCGGCCAGCAGCGCCGACTCCTGGAGGTTCAGGTCCTTGGCGTGCTTGGAGAAGTAGCGCTGGGAGGCGGCCTCGACGCCGTAGGCCTGCTCGCCGAAGAAGGTGATGTTCAGGTAGTTCTCGAGGATCTTCTTCTTGCCCAGCTTCTCCTCGATCTGGATCGCGTACTTCAGCTCCTTGATCTTGCGACCGAGGGTCTGCTGGGTGGCCTCGGCGACCTTCGTCGGGTCGTCGCCGGCCTCCTCGATGAAGTAGTTCTTCACCAGCTGCTGGGTGAGCGTGGAGGCGCCCTGGGCGACCCCGCCTTCCTGCGCGTTCTTGTTCAGGGCGCGCAGGACGCCCTTGAGGTCGATCGCGCCGTGCTGGTAGAAGCGGGAGTCCTCGATCGCGACGATCGCCTTCTGCATGTACGGCGAGATGTCCTTGAGGTCCACCACCGTGCGGTCGCGGGAGTAGACGGACGCGATCTGCTGGCCCTGGCTGTCCAGGATGGTCGTGCGCTGACTGAGCTGGGGGCTCTTGAGGTTGGCCGGGATCTCGTCGAAGCTCTGGACCGAGCCCTTGGCCGCGAGGCCCAGCGCGCCGGCCGCGGGCAGCGCGATGCCCGCCATCAGGGCTCCGGCGAGCACACTGACACCGAGGAACTTGGCGGCCTGCTGCGTGGGCGACAGACCACCGCCCGAGCGCTTCTTTGGCATGGGGGCAGCCTAATCCGTACTGATGAGCGTTCCGAAAGAGCGACCGCATCACGGCACGGCAAAGCGGGACGCCGTACCTTCCCATTCGCCGGACACGCGCGCAGGCCTTGGCCTAAGCTGCTCTCAACTGTCACAGCAGTGCGGTCACGTAATCAATACGTCCGGCGACCCCGAATCGTTCCGGGTGTACCCCGTTTTTTCCGGCGGGGGCGTGGCCGTCTCCTGAGGGGGACGTGTCCGAATCCGCCTCGTGTGTCATCCGGCGCCCGTTGTGGCGCACCACAGCTGTCCCGGTTTGCCGGGATGGTCGCACATGTCGTCAGCTCACTCCCGCGGGTGATCTGCCGCTTACCCATAGTCCGTTCGGGCCATTCAAGATTGGGCCCGAAGGGGGTGTTGCGCTGTGCCCACCTTCCGTAACGTCCTCAACTGGCAGCGGTGAATATGCCGCTGCCGCCGTGGGGGAGCCTCGATTCGGGAGAGGACGGCGCCGGTATGGGCTGGGTAACCGACTGGAGTGCGCAGGCTGCCTGCCGCACTACCGATCCGGATGAACTGTTCGTTCAGGGAGCAGCGCAGAACAGGGCCAAGGCGGTGTGCACCGGATGCCCGGTACGCACCGAATGCCTGGCCGACGCGCTGGACAACCGCGTCGAGTTCGGCGTGTGGGGAGGCATGACGGAGCGGGAGCGCCGCGCACTGCTGCGCCGCCGGCCCACCGTGACCTCCTGGCGCAGACTGCTGGAGACCGCCCGCTCGGAGTACGAGCGCGGGACGGGCATCGTGCCCCTCGACAACGACGAGGTGTACGAGAACTACGCGGCGGTGAGCTGAGGGAGCCGCGGGGGGCGCGGAAAGCGCCGGTCCGGCCTACGCCTGGGGAAGCCACGACCGGCCTTGCGCCACCCGTTCGAGCCAGCCGAGACGCCCAGCGCTTTGCGGGTCTTGCCGGCTTTGCCGCGCTTGCGCGCCACGCATGCAGAACTGCCACCCCACGCGTACGCCGACCGACCCGCGCCTGGCTCGTGCGACCGCCCGCCCGCGTACGGCGGCTGTCGGCACGCGTGTGACCAGCCGCCCGCGTACGACGTCGGCCCCGCGCGTACGCCGATAGCCTGCGCGCGTACGGCGGCCCACCCCGCGCTGGTGCGACCGCGCCCCCGTCGCTCGTGCGCCCGCCCGCGTACGGCGGCTGTCGGCACGCCTGCGACCGCCCGCGCGCGTACGACGGCCGGCCGCCGCACCTATGACCGCCCGCCCGCACTTACGCACGATCGCCCGCCCGCGCCGCGCACGACCCGCCGCCCGGCACCGTGCGCAAGCCCTGCGGCCCGGCCCCGCCCCGCAGCCGTAGGTTCCTGGCCGTGCCGGCTACGGCAGTTCCGTCCCGTCCGCCGCGCCCGCGGACAGCCGGGTGCCGATGTCGCGCAGGCCGGCGAGGTCGTGGACATCGCCGGGCAGCGCGGGTACTTCGACGACCGCCACCTCGGGGTGACGGGCGGTGAAACGGTCACGCGTGCGCTGCTCGCGCGAGAGCAGCTGCATGCGATCGGCGTGCAGTCGCAGCAGACCCGCGGTGAGCCGGTCGACGGAGCGCTCCGTATCGGCGGGGGAGCCTTCCTCGGAAGCCGGGGCGTCGGTTGCGGCATCGGATGCGGGAGATCGCGAACTGCCGTATGGGTCGGGAGAGTTACGAAGTCCAGCCTTCCCGCCCCCCTGATCCACAATGCGAGGGTCCTCAAGATTTTCGGCGGCGGCGAGCGCCCGCTCGGCCGACAGCCGCCCGGCGCCGCTGCCGTGCACCCGGTTCAGCACCAGGCCCACCAGCGGCATCCTCTCCGCGGCCAGCCGCTCCACGAAGTACGCCGCCTCGCGCAACGCGTCCCGCTCCGGAGCCGCGACCACCAGAAACGCCGTACCGGGCGCCTGGAGCAGCTTGTACGTGGCGTCCGCGCGCGTGCGGAACCCGCCGAAGGTGGTGTCCATCGCGGCCACGAAGGTCTGCACGTCCTTCAGCAGCTGACCGCCCAGCAGCTTGCCGAGCGTGCCGGTCATCATCGACATGCCGACGTTGAGGAAGGCCATGCCCGCGCGTCCGCCGAGCTTGGCGGGAGCGGTGAGGAGGCGGATCAGGCGGCCGTCCAGGAAGGAGCCGAGCCGCTTCGGCGCGTCCAGGAAGTCCAGCGCGGAGCGGGAGGGCGGGGTGTCGACGACGATCAGGTCCCACTCGTCCTTCGCGCGCAGCTGGCCCAGCTTCTCCATCGCCATGTACTCCTGCGTGCCCGCGAAGCCCGCCGAGAGCGACTGGTAGAAGGGGTTCGCCAGGATCGTGGCCGCCCGCTCGGGGTCCGCGTGCGCCTCCACGACCTCGTCGAAGGTGCGCTTCATGTCGAGCATCATGGCGTGCAGTTCGCCGTCGCCGTCGGTGCCCTTGACCCGGCGCGGGACGTTGTCGAGGGAGTCGATGCCCATCGACTGGGCCAGCCGCCGGGCCGGGTCGATGGTGAGCACGACCACCTTGCGGCCCCGCTCGGCCGCCCTCAGGCCGAGGGCCGCCGCGGTCGTCGTCTTGCCGACCCCGCCCGAGCCGCAGCACACCACGATCCGGGTCTTCGGGTCGTCGAGCAGCGGGTCGATGTCCAGCACGCGCGCGGGGGAGAGACCGTGGGCCTTCTCGCGCGTCGCCTCGGCCGGGTCCGGACTCATGTCAACCCCTGCTTCCGCAGCTCGGTGGCGAGTTCGTACAGGCCCGCCAGGTCCATGCCCTCGGCGAGCAGCGGCAGTTCGCTCAGCGGCAGGCCCAGCTCGCCGAGGACCGCGCGCTGCTCCTGCTCCAGCGCGTACCGCTCGGCGTACTCGGCGGCCTGCCGCAGCAGCGGGTCCACCAGCTTCTCCGCGTTCCCGCCGCGCCGGGCCCCGCCCAGACCCGCGGCCGAGAGCGCCCGTGCGAGGGAGGAACGCTCCACGGCCCGTACGAGTTCCAGGTCGGTCGCGTCCAACACCTCCGGCCGGACCATGTTCACGATGACCCGGCCCACCGGCAGCCGTGCCGCGCGGAGTTCGGCGATGCCGTCGGCGGTCTCCTGGACCGGCATCTCCTCCAGCAGCGTCACCAGGTGCACGGCCGTCTCCGGCGACTTCAGCACGCGCATCACCGCCTGCGCCTGATTGTGTATCGGGCCGATCTTCGCCAGGCCCGCCACCTCGTCGTTCACGTTCAGGAAGCGGGTGATGCGGCCGGTCGGCGGGGCGTCCATGACGACGTAGTCGTACGCGAACCTGCCGGAGCGGTCCTTGCGGCGCACGGCCTCGCACGCCTTGCCGGTGAGCAGCACGTCCCTGATGCCCGGTGCGACGGTGGTGGCGAAGTCGATCGCGCCGAGCTTCTTCAGGGCCCGGCCCGCGCCGCCCAGCTTGTAGAACATCTGGAGGTAGTCCAGAAGGGCCAGTTCGGCGTCTATGGCGAGGGCGTACACCTCGCCGCCGCCGGGAGCGACCGCGATCTTCCGCTCCTCGTACGGCAACGCCTCCGTCTCGAAGAGCTGGGCGATGCCCTGCCGGCCCTCGACCTCGACGAGAAGCGTCCGCTTCCCCTCGGTCGCGAGGGCCAGCGCCAGTGCGGCGGCGACCGTCGTCTTTCCGGTCCCGCCCTTGCCGCTGACGACCTGGAGCCTGCTCACGCCTTCGAGACTAACCAGTCCGCCCGACACTCACGCGGGAGGCTGTGGATAACGCAGCTCACAGTCGGCCGCCCCGCCTGTGGACAACGTCGGCGGCGGTCGGCCGCCTGCCCCACCGGCCACAGCGGCTACAGTCGGCCCCATGACCAAGAAGTGGGAATACGCCACCGTGCCGCTGCTCGTCCATGCCACGAAGCAGATCCTGGACACCTGGGGCGAGGACGGCTGGGAGCTCGTCCAGGTCGTGCCCGGGCCCAACAACCCCGAGCAGCTCGTGGCCTACCTGAAGCGGGAGAAGCAGGCATGAGCGCGGTCGAGGCCAGGCTGGCCGAACTGGGGCTGACCCTGCCGGAGGTCGTACCGCCGCTGGCCGCGTACCAGCCGGCCGTGCAGTCCGGTGTGTACGTCTACACCGCCGGCCAGCTGCCGATGGTCGAGGGCAAGCTGCCGGTCACCGGCAAGGTCGGCGCCGAGGTCACGGCGGAGGAGGCCAAGGACCTGGCCCGCACCTGCGCGCTGAACGCGCTGGCCGCCGTGAAGTCCGTGGTCGGCGACCTGGACCGCATCGCGCGCGTGGTGAAGGTCGTCGGCTTCGTCGCCTCCGCGTCCGACTTCACCGGGCAGCCCGGTGTCGTCAACGGCGCCAGCGAACTGCTCGGCGAGGTCCTCGGCGACAAGGGCGTGCATGCCCGCAGCGCGGTCGGCGTGGCGGTGCTCCCGCTGGACGCGCCGGTCGAGGTCGAGATCCAGGTCGAGCTCGCCCCGTGACCCCACGGCTCGCCCCGTGACCCACCCCGGCAGCCCAGCGCGACCCCTCTGACCTCGGGTACCTCTCGAACATTCGCCCTACACGGGATAGCCTCCGCCCATGGCGAACGGTCAGTGGTACCCCCCGGAGTGGCCGGACCGCATCCGCGCGCTCGCGGCCGGCACCCTCACCCCGGTGTCCCCCAGGCGCGCGGCCACGGTGCTGCTCCTGAAGGACACGCCGGACGGCCCCGCGGTCCACATGCTGCGCAGACGCGCCTCCATGGCCTTCGCCGGAGGCGCGTACGCGTATCCCGGAGGCGGTGTCGACCCGCGCGACGACGACCGTCTGGTGCGCTGGGCGGGCCCCACGCGCGCGTGGTGGGCGCAGCGGCTCGGCGTCGACGAGCCGGGCGCCCAGGCGATCGTCTGCGCGGCGGTACGGGAGACGTACGAGGAGGCTGGTGTCCTGCTCGCCGGGCCCGACGCGGAGTCGGTCGTCGGCGACACCACCGGGGAGGACTGGGAGGCGGACAGGGCCGCGCTGGTCGCGCGCGAGCTGTCCTTCGCCGAGTTCCTTCACCGGCGCGGGCTGGTCCTGCGCTCGGACCTGCTCGGTGCCTGGACCCGCTGGATCACCCCCGAGTTCGAGGCACGCCGCTACGACACCTGGTTCTTCGTGGCCGCCCTGCCCGAGGGCCAGCGCACCCGGAACGCCTCCACGGAGGCCGACCGCACGGTGTGGATCCGGCCCGCTCAGGCCGCCGCCCGCTACGACAAGGGCGAGCTGCTGATGATGCCGCCCACCATCGCCACCCTGCGCCAGCTGCTGCCGTACGCCACCGCCGCCGAGACCCTCACCGCGGCCCCCGGGCGCGACATGACGCCGGTGCTGGCCCGCGCCCGCCTCCAGGACGGCGAGATCGTCCTGTCCTGGCCGGGGCACGAGGAGTTCACGAAGCACATCCCGACGGCTCCGACGACGGCCGAGACGACGGGTGGAGGCCCCGCATGACCGACGCAAGCGCGCTGCCGGGCCAGCCCCGCGGCCAGGTGCTCTCCGGCCCCGCCACCGAACGGGCCGTCAACGTCCTCGCGCCCAACGCCTCCGCGATGACCCTGGACGGCACCAACACGTGGATCGTCGCCGAGCCCGACTCCGACCTCGCCGTGGTGATCGACCCGGGGCCCCTGGACGACGGCCATCTGCGCACCGTCGTCGACACCGCCGAGAAGGCCGGCAGACGCATAGCGCTGACCCTGCTCACCCACGGCCACCCCGACCACGCCGAGGGCGCCGCCCGGTTCGCGGAACTGACCGGCACGCGCGTGCGTGCCCTCGATCCGGCGCTGCGCCTGGGCGACGAGGGCCTGGCCGCCGGGGACGTGATCACCGTCGGCGGCCTGGAGCTGAGGGTCGTACCGACGCCCGGACACACCGCGGACTCGCTGTGCTTCCATCTCCCGGCCGACCGGGCCGTGCTGACCGGTGACACCATCCTCGGGCGCGGTACGACCGTCGTGGCGCACCCCGACGGCCGGCTGGGCGACTATCTGGACTCCCTGCGCCGCCTGCGGTCCCTGACGGTGGACGACGGCGTGCACACCGTCCTGCCGGGCCACGGGCCCGTCCTGGAGGACGCCCAGGGAGCCGTCGAGTTCTACCTCGCCCACCGCGCCCACCGGCTCGCCCAGGTGGAGACGGCCGTCGAGGACGGCTACCGCACCCCGGCGCAGGTCGTCGCCCACGTGTACGCCGACGTGGACCGCTCCCTGTGGCCGGCGGCGGAGCTGTCGGTACGGGCCCAGCTGGACTACCTGAGCGAGCACGGGCTGATCTAGCCCCGGCTCCCGGCTAGTCCGGCCTGGGCGCCTTGACGCCGTGCACGCGCGCGTACTCGTCGGCGAGCCAGGGTCCGAGGTCGTCGACGTACGTGTGCAGTACCTCCGGGTCGCCGACGGGTTCGTAGCCGTACTCCGCCGTCGTACGCAGCTGTGCGCCCCGCTGCGGGTAGTAGGCGGCGAACGCCTCTGCCATCTCCCGCAGGTCGCTGGTCCAGCCGTTCCAGCGGGGCATGACGAGCGTGAAGCCGGTGCGGACGAGGTGCCTGGACATGAAGCGCACAAGGCGCCGGCGGGCCTCCTCGGTGTCCCCGGCGTCCGCGATCCGCTGCCGCCAGCGAGGCAGCCACAGCGCCAGGTCGCCGTTGGTCTCGCGGGCGAGCAGGGAGTCGGGGCGGTAGCGCGGCAGCTGCTCGGCGAGGTCCTCACCGAGCAGCGGGGTGCATAGACAGGCGACGAACCAGCCCAGGTCGTACCGCTCCAGGTCGCTGAGGGCCCGGTCCCGGCTGGACAGCAGCGTGCCGACGCCGTCGATCTGCGGGAACTCCTTGTCTAGGGCCTCGTCCAGTGTCCGTGCGGCCTCCCGGTCCGCCTCGGTCGGCTCCTCCCGCAGCACAGCGAGCAGGTCCAGGTCGCTGCGGCCCACGCGTGCGGTGCCGCGCGGGATCGATCCGTAGAGGTAGGCGCTGTGCAGCCGCGCCCCGAAGACCTCCGGCAGCGCGGCGCGCGCTGCGGCCACGACGGGACGGAAAACGCCGGGCACGCGCGCGAGGGCGCCTTCGCGCGCAATGAAGCCCTGGTCGTCGAGCCCGGGCCGACGGATCGTTTCAGCCATGGGGCCACTGTGCCGCCCGCGAGGCGAACGCGCGGCACATTTTCTCGGCGCGGAGCCCGAGGCCGTACGGACGGGACCGGCGTCAGCCCCGCGTCAGCGCGACCTCTTCGCCAGCCTCTCCACGTCCAGCAGGATCACGGCCCGCGCCTCCAGGCGGAGCCAGCCGCGCTGGGCGAAGTCCGCCAGCGCCTTGTTCACGGTCTCGCGCGAGGCGCCGACCAGCTGGGCCAGCTCCTCCTGCGTGAGGTCGTGGACGACGTGGATGCCCTCCTCGGACTGCACGCCGAAGCGGCGCGACAGGTCCAGCAGGGCGCGGGCCACGCGGCCGGGGACGTCGGAGAAGACCAGGTCGGACATCGCGTCGTTGGTCTTGCGCAGGCGGCGGGCGACGGCGCGCAGCAGGGCGCCGGCCACCTCGGGGCGGGCGTTGAGCCAGGGCTGGAGGTCGCCGTGGCCGAGGCCGAGCAGCTTGACCTCGGTCAGCGCGGTCGCGGTCGCCGTACGCGGGCCCGGGTCGAAGAGCGACAGCTCACCGATCAGCTCGCCGGGGCCGACGACGGCGAGCATGTTCTCGCGGCCGTCGGGGGAGGTGCGGTGCAGCTTGACCTTGCCCTCGGTGACGACGTACAGCCGGTCGCCCGGGTCGCCCTCGTGGAACAGGGAGTCGCCGCGTGCGAGGGTCACCTCACTCATGGAGGCGCGAAGCTCCGCGGCCTGCTCGTCGTCGAGAGCCGCGAAGAGCGGGTTGCGCCGCAGAACGTCGTCCACTGAGTTCTCTCCTTGTCGACCTGCTCAGGGGATCTTGCTCCCCCGAGTGCCAGGGGACCGTGTTCCCCATTTTGCCGGACGGTCCAAACAGTGTGATCTGTCACAAGGATGCCGCACAGGTGTCCCGAGGTAAGCGTCAGGGGTCCAATCGGGGGCCGATCGCCGGGGTCCGGGGCGGATGTCGGTGCCGGGCCTTAGGCTGGCCGGGTGTCCAAATCGCCGGTGAGAGCACGGGCCTAGGGGGCTTGGCGGGTGGTTGTACGTCGTGATTCCGCTGTGGGCGAACAGAGCTCCGGCGGCAGTAAGAAAACCGGAAAAACAGCAAAAAAGGCCGCGCCGACCAAGAAAGCCGCGCCGACCGAGAAGGCAGCGCCGGGCCGGAGGGCGGGCTCGGCCGAGAAGGCTGCCCCGGCCGAGAAGACGGGTGCCGCCAAGAAGGCAGCGCCGGCCAAGGCAACGCCGGGCCAGAAAGCTGCCCCGGCCGAGAAGGCTGCCCCGGCCAAGAAGGCGGGTCCAGTCAAGAAGGCAGCAGCTGCCAAGAAGGCGGGCTCGGCCAAGAAGGTCGCCCCCGTCGAGAAGGTCGTGGCGACGGGGAAGGCCGTGGCCGTGAAGAAGGCGGCGCCCGTCAAGAAGGTCGCCGTGAAGCCGCCGAGGGACGAGTCCCGGACCGCCCTGGTCCGCCGTGCCCGCCGCATCGACCGCGAGCTCGCGGAGGTGTATCCGTACGCCCACCCCGAGCTGGACTTCGACAACCCCTTCCAGCTGCTGGTCGCCACCGTGCTGTCGGCCCAGACCACCGACCTGCGCGTCAACCAGACCACCCCGGCGCTCTTCGCGAAGTACCCGACGCCCGAGGACCTGGCCGCCGCCAACCCGGAGGAGGTCGAGGAGATCCTGCGTCCCTGCGGGTTCTTCCGGGCCAAGACCAAGTCGGTCATAGGGCTCTCCAAGGCGCTCGTGGAGGACTTCGGCGGTGAGGTGCCGGGGAAGCTGGAGGACCTGGTCAAGCTCCCCGGCGTCGGCCGCAAGACCGCCTTCGTCGTGCTCGGCAACGCCTTCGGGCGGCCCGGGATCACCGTGGACACCCACTTCCAGCGGCTGGTGCGGCGCTGGCAGTGGACCGACGAGACCGACCCGGACAAGATCGAGGCCGCCGTCGGCGCGCTCTTCCCGAAGAGTGACTGGACCGACCTGTCGCACCACGTGATCTGGCACGGCCGCCGTATCTGCCACGCCCGGAAGCCCGCCTGCGGCGCCTGCCCGATCGCCCCGCTCTGCCCGGCCTACGGCGAGGGCGAGACCGACCCGGAGAAGGCGAAGAAGCTCCTGAAGTACGAGAAGGGCGGCTTCCCCGGCCAACGGCTCAAGCCCCCGCAGGCCTACCTCGACGCGGGCGGCAGGCCGGCCCCGCCACTGGGGGCCGCGTGACGGAACGATCTCGGGGTTCTCGGGCGTTGGACGGGCAGAGCGACGGGGGTGGCGATGGCGAGGACCAGTGAGACGCGGGGCGAGGCGGTGACGCTGAGCAAGGAGGGGCTGCCGGAGTGGCTGGCGCCGGTGGTGCGGGCCGTCGAGACGGTCGAGCCGCTCCAGCTGAGCCGCTTCCTGCCGCCGGAGAACGGCTCGGGCCGCAAGTCGGCCGTGCTGATCCTGTTCGGCGAGGGTGAGCACGGCCCGGAGCTGCTGCTGATCGAGCGCGCCGGCTCGCTGCGCTCGCACGCCGGGCAGCCGTCCTTCCCCGGCGGCGCGCTCGACCCGGAGGACGGCGATCCGCACACCGACGGACCGCTCAGGGCCGCGCTGCGCGAGGCCGAGGAGGAGACCGGCCTGGACCCGTCCGGCGTCCAGCTCTTCGGCGTGCTGCCCGCGCTGTACATCCCGGTCAGCCGTTTCGTCGTCACACCCGTGCTCGGCTGGTGGCGCGAGCCCAGCCCGGTCGGCGTCGTCGACCCGAACGAGACGGCGCGGGTCTTCACGGTCCCCGTGGCGGATCTCACGGACCCCGCCAACCGCGCCACCACCGTCCACCCCAGCGGCCACCGAGGCCCGGCATTCCTGGTCGAATCGGCCCTGGTGTGGGGTTTCACGGCCGGGGTGATCGACCGCCTGCTGCATTTCGCGGGCTGGGAGCGCCCCTGGGACAGAGAGAAGCAGGTCCCACTCGACTGGCGGTCATGACAGGGTGATCCCGTGAACGTGCTGGACATCCTGTTGCTGGTCGCGGCCGTCTGGTTCGCGGTCGTCGGCTACCGCCAGGGCTTCGTCGTCGGCATCCTGTCGGTGATCGGGTTCCTGGGCGGCGGCCTCGTCGCCGTGTACACGCTGCCCGTGATCTGGGACGCCGTGACCGGCAACGCGAACGTCGGCACCACCGCCGCCGTGGTCGCCGTGGTCGTCGTCATCGTGTGCGCCTCCGTCGGCCAGGCCCTGACCACCCACCTCGGCAACAAGCTGCGCCGGTACATCACCTGGTCCCCGGCCCGCGCGCTGGACGCCACCGGCGGCGCCCTGGTCAACGTCGTCGCCATGCTGCTGGTGGCCTGGCTGATCGGATCCGCCCTGGCCGGCACCACCCTGCCGACGCTCGGCAAGGAGGTCCGCGGCTCCAAGGTGCTCCTCGGCGTCTCCCGGGCGCTGCCCGCGCAGGCCGACACGTGGTTCGCGGACTTCTCCTCCGTCCTCGCGCAGAACGGCTTCCCGCAGGTCTTCAGCCCGTTCGCCAACGAGCCGATCAAGGACGTCCGGCCGCCCGACCCGGCCCTCGCGAACAGCCCGGTCGCCGTGCGCGCCCAGCGCTCCATCGTCAAGGTCACCGGCACCGCCTCCAGCTGCGGCAAGGTCCTGGAGGGCACCGGTTTCGTCTTCGCGGGCGGCCGCGTCATGACCAATGCGCATGTCGTCGGCGGTGTCGACGCGCCCACCGTGCAGATAGGCGGCGTGGGCCGCAGGTACGACGCCAAGGTGGTCCTGTACGACTGGAAGCGCGACATCGCCGTGCTCGACGTACCCGACCTGAAGGCGAACGCCCTCAGGTTCTCCGCGCAGGACGCGGCCGGCGGTGACGGCGCGATCGTCGCGGGCTTCCCCGAGAACGGCTCGTACGACGTGCGCGCCGCGCGTGTGCGCGGGCGCATCACGGCCAACGGCCCGGACATCTACCACCGCGGCACCGTCCGCCGTGACGTCTACTCGCTGTACACGACCGTCCGCCAGGGCAACTCGGGCGGCCCGCTGCTCACCCCCGACGGCCGGGTGTACGGCGTGGTCTTCGCCAAGTCCCTCGACGACTCCGAGACCGGGTACGCCCTCACGGCGGACGAGATCCAGCCCGACATCCAGCAGGGGCGTACGGCGAACGAGCAGGTGGGTACGGACAGCTGCGCGCTGTGAGCCCCCGGTCCCCCGGGGGCGCCGTCAGCCGCGCGGGTGACGCAGGCGCACCGAGACCCAGCGGGCCCGTCGGCGCAGGATGCGCGGGATCCCCACGCGGAGGTCCCCTTCCGCGAGTTGTGGGGTGCCTCGCTGAGGCGTGCTCACACCGGCGGTCGCGCGGCGGTTGCGGGGTGCGTCACTGTAGTCGTGCGTCCAGCCCATACCCCGACGTGTGCCCCTGCCCGAAGGTCGATAACCGCCTGAGCGCCGCCCAATTGGCCTATGCGGCAGGCATGTGGCCGTTCGGGGGACAACTGTTCAGGAACCGGATACTCCACGCATCGAACCGTCACCGCACGGTCACCGGCGTCCATCACCGATACGAGTGAATGTCATCGGAGTGCGAGACCGGTGCGGGTGACGCCTCACCGGTCCGGCTCGGGGTCCTTGAGCCAGTTGACGAGCTCGGTGGAGAAGCCGGCCGGATCCTCCTCGTGTGGGAAGTGGCCGAGGCCGTCGAACAGGCGCCAGCGGTACGGCGCTTCGACGTACTCGCCCGAACCGGCCGCGCTGCGCGTGCGGGTCACCGGGTCCAGGGAGCCGTGCAGATGCAGCGTGGGCACCCGCACCGGCCGCTTCATCCTGCGGTTGAACTGGATGCCGTCCGGGCGGGCCAGCGAGCGCACCAGCCAGCGGTACGGCTCGATCGCGCAGTGCGCCGTCGACGGGATGCACATGGCCCGCTGGTAGGTCTTGACCGCCTCGTCCTCCGGTGACCGCGGCCCGGACCACTCCCGGATCAGCCGGCCCACCAGCGCCCCACCGTCCGCGGTGAGTTGACGCTCCGGAATCCACGGTCGCTGGAAGCCCCAGATGTAGGAGCTGGCGGCCGTCTGCCGGGCGTCCCGCAGCATCGCCGCGCGCCAGCGCCGCGGGTGCGGCATCGACACCACGGCGAGCCGCCGGACGAGCTTGGGCCGCATCGCCGCCGCCGTCCACGCCAGATAGCCGCCCAGATCGTGGCCGACCAGCGCCGCGTCCGGCTCGCCGAGCGAGCGGATCACGCCGGTGACGTCGAGCGCGAGGTTGGCCGGGTCGTACCCGCGGGGCGTACGGTCGCTGCCGCCGACGCCCCGCAGGTCCATCGCCACCGCCCGGTAGCCCGCGTCCGCGAGCGCGACCAGCTGGTGCCGCCAGGTCCACCAGAACTGCGGAAAGCCGTGCAGCAGCAGCACCAGGGGGCCGTCGCCGAGCTCGGCGATGTGGAAGCGCGCGCCGTTCGCGGCGACGTCCTTGTGGGTCCAGGGACCTTCGATCCGTACGACCGAGGGGGCGGGGTCCGTCATGACGACGAGCGTGCCACAGTCTCGATGGCCGCGGGGGCCCGGTCCTCGGGCAGTTCCGCGCGCGGATGCGGCTTGGCGTTCTGCAGCACGCCCGCCGTCTCCTTCACCGAGGCGGCCACCTTCTGCGGGCCCTGGCTCTTCTTGGCCTTCTTCGCGAAGACCACGCCGATCAGCGCGAGGAGACCGGCGAGGAGCACGTTCGCCGCGAAGGAGAGCACGAAGCAGATCGCCAGGTTCCAGCCGCTCCAGGTCCGGATGCCGTAGGCGAGGGCGAAGTTGAGCATCGGGAGCGAGAAGACGAGCAGCACCAGGGCCGCCGTGAACGCGCCGCCGCTGACCGCGCCGCGCTTGACGTCCTGCTTCAGCTGGGCCTTGGCCAGCGCGATCTCGTCGTGCACCAGCGCCGACAATTCGGTCGTCGCCGAGGCGAACAGCTGGCCGATGCTGCGTTCGGCGCCGACCGGGCTGCCGTCGGGTGCGCTCATCGCGTTCTCCCTTACGAGGTCTGTCGTGCCGCGGGCGTGCCGTGCCGTCGTACCGCTGTCGTACATCCGTCGTACTGCCGTCGTACGCGGCCGGCGGGCCCGCTCGTGTGGCCGTCTTGTTTTGTACCGTCTCGTCAGATCATGCCGGACGCCCGTCCTCCTCGCCTGCCCCGCCCGGCACTTCCTGAAGCCCGTGGCGCGCGGCGGAGGCCTTCTCGGCGGCGATCCGGCGGTGTTCGGCGGCCTTGCGCTCGTGGATCTCGGCCATGCGCAGGTGGTAGGCCGGGTCGTCCTGTTCGTAGACGTCCGGGATGCCGTCGAGGTCCTCGTCGCGCTCCTCTTCCTCGCACAGCCTGCGGTACTTGGCGTTGCGCATCTTCAGCAGCACCGTCGCGCACAGTGCCGCGAGGAGCGATCCGGTGAGGACGGCCGCCTTGACCTCGTCGGTGAGGACGGCGTCGCCGGCGAAGGCGAGTTCGCCGATGAGCAGGGAGACGGTGAAGCCGATGCCGGCGAGGGAGGCCACCGCGAAGACGTCGGCCCAGGCGAGATCCTCGCTGAGGGAGGCGCGGGTGAAGCGGACGGTGAGCCAGGTGCCGCCGAAGATGCCGATCGTCTTGCCGACGACCAGTCCGAGCACCACGCCGAGCGTCTCGGGCCTGGTGAACACGTCCCCGAGCGCCCCGCCGGAGACCTTCACCCCGGCGCTGAACAGCGCGAACATCGGCACGGCCAGCCCGGCGGACAGGGGCCGCACCAGGTGCTCGATGTGCTCGCCGGGGGAGTGCTGCTCGCCCTCACGGGTGGTGCAGCGCAGCATCAGGCCCATCGCCACACCGGCGATGGTGGCGTGCACGCCGCTGTTGTACATCAGCGCCCAGATCACCAGGGCCAGCGGCACGTACACGTACCAGCCGCGTACGCCCTTGCGTAGCAGCAGCCAGAACACCGCCAGTCCGGCGGCGGCCCCGCCGAGCGCGGCGAAGTTCAGCCGGTCGGTGAAGAAGATCGCGATGATCAGGATCGCGAAGAGGTCGTCGACCACCGCGAGGGTGAGCAGGAAGGCACGCAGGGAGCTGGGCAGGGAGGTGCCGATGACCGCGAGGACGGCGAGCGCGAAGGCGATGTCGGTGGCGGTGGGCACCGCCCAGCCCTGTGGCGAGCCGTGTCCCGTGAGGCTGGTGAGGGCGTAGACGAGCGCGGGTACGGCCATGCCGCACAGCGCGGCCACCACGGGCAGTACGGCCGCCCTGGGGTCGCGCAGGTCCCCGGCGACCAGCTCGCGCTTGAGCTCGATGCCGGCGACGAAGAAGAACACCGCGAGGAGGCCGTCGGCGGCCCAGTGGGCCACGGACAGGTTCAGGCCGAGCGTGCCGGGGCCGAGGTGGAAGTGGCTGACGGACTCGTAGCTGTGGTGGAGGGCGGGGATGTTCGCCCAGACCAGCGCCGCCACGGCGGCGAGGAGCAGCAGCACGCCGCCGACCGTCTCGGTCCGCAGCGCGTCCGCGACGAAGGTCCGCTCGGGCAGGGAGAGGCGTCCGAGCGCCTTACGGGGGGCTTTCTGGGGGCGGGGCGCGGCCACGGCGGGGACCTCCGGGTCGTACGGCGATGATCACGCCGTCGTGCGGGGTCGCCGACGGCGTCGCCGACCAGGCTTCCCGGCACACCCTGAGGCTGCCACTTTACCGGATTTTGACGCTGGATGTTAGTGAGGCGAACGAAGAGAGGGTGCCCGGTGCTGACACCGGGCGCCCCTTGCTGCCGTTCCGCCTAGTCCTCGCTGGGGGCGGCGGGCAGCTTCGCCTGGATGAGGTCCATGACCGTGCTGTCCGTCAGCGTGGTGACGTCACCGAGCTGGCGGTTCTCGGCCACGTCCCGCAGCAGACGGCGCATGATCTTGCCGGAGCGGGTCTTGGGCAGCTCGGCCACCGGCAGGATCCGCTTGGGCTTGGCGATCGGGCCGAGCGTGGCGCCCACGTGGTCGCGCAGCTCGCCGACGAGTGTCTCGGTCTCCGCGGCCGTACCGCGCAGGATGACGAACGCGACGATCGCCTGGCCGGTGGTCTCGTCGGTGGCACCGACGACGGCCGCCTCGGCGACCGACGGGTGGGAGACGAGCGCCGACTCCACCTCGGTGGTGGAGATGTTGTGCCCGGACACGAGCATCACGTCGTCCACCCGGCCCAGCAGCCAGATGTCGCCGTCGTCGTCCTTCTTCGCGCCGTCACCGGCGAAGTACTTGCCCTCGAAGCGGGACCAGTAGGTGTCGAGGAACCGCTGGTCGTCGCCCCAGATGGTGCGCAGCATCGACGGCCAGGGCTCGGTGAGGACCAGGTAGCCACCGCCGCCGTCGGGCACCTCGTTCGCCTCGTCGTCGACGACGGTCGCCGAGATGCCGGGCAGCGGGGTCTGCGCGGAGCCGGGCTTGGCCGTGGTGACACCGGGCAGCGGCGAGATCATCATCGCGCCGGTCTCCGTCTGCCACCAGGTGTCCACGACGGGCGTCCTGTCCGCGCCGATGTTCTTGCGGTACCAGATCCACGCCTCGGGGTTGATGGGCTCGCCCACCGAGCCGAGGACGCGCAGGGAGGACAGGTCGAACTTGGCGGGGATGTCGTCGCCCCACTTCATGAACGTCCGGATCGCGGTCGGCGCGGTGTAGAGGATCGTGACCTTGTACTTCTGCACGATCTCCCAGAACCGGCCCTGGTGCGGGGTGTCCGGCGTGCCCTCGTACATGACCTGCGTCGCGCCGTTGGCCAGCGGGCCGTAGACGATGTACGAGTGCCCGGTGACCCAGCCGACGTCGGCCGTGCACCAGTACACGTCCGTCTCCGGCTTGAGGTCGAAGACGGCCCAGTGGGTGTACGCCGTCTGGGTGAGGTAGCCGCCGGAGGTGTGCAGGATGCCCTTCGGCTTCCCCGTCGTGCCGGAGGTGTAGAGGATGAACAGCGGGTGCTCCGCCTCGAACGCCTGGGGGGTGTGCTCGGCGGACTGCCGCTCGACGAGCTCGTGCCACCACGCGTCGCGGCCCTCGGTCCACGCCACGTCCTGGCCGGTACGGCGCACCACCAGCACATGCTCGACGTTGTCGACCTTGGAGATCGCCTCGTCCACGGCGGGCTTGAGCGCGGACGGCTTGCCGCGCCGGTACCCGCCGTCGGCGGTGATGACCACCTTGGCGTCCGCGTCCTGGATGCGCGTCGCGAGCGCGTCCGCCGAGAAGCCGCCGAAGACCACCGAGTGCGCGGCGCCGATCCGGGCCGAGGCCAGCATCGCGATCGCCGTCTCGGGGATCATCGGCATGTAGATGGCGACCCGGTCGCCCTTGCCGACACCCAGCTCCAGCAGCGCGTTGGCCGCCTTGGAGACCTCGTCCTTCAGCTCGGCGTAGGTGATCGAGCGGCTGTCGCCCGGCTCGCCCTCGAAGTGGATGGCGACCCGGTCCCCGTGCCCTGCCTCCACATGCCGGTCCACGCAGTTGTAGGCGACGTTCAGCTCGCCGTCCTTGAACCACTTGGCGAACGGCGGGTTCGACCAGTCCAGCGTCTCGGTCGGTTCCTTGGCCCAGGTCAGCCGGCGGGCCTGCTCGGCCCAGAAGCCGAGCCTGTCAGCCTTGGCCTGTGCATACGCCTCCGCCGTGACGTTGGCGTGCTCGGCCAGGTCGGCGGGGGGCGCGAACCTGCGTTCTTCCTTGAGCAGGTTGGCCAGGCTCTCGTTGCTCACGACATCTCCCTCTCGCAGGGTGTCCGTTGTGTCCCAGGCCACAGCTCATCAGACGCGGGGGTCCGATGACAAGGGTGGTTGGGAAAATTGGTTTAGACCTGTTCTCAAGTCCTTCTCCGGGGCCGTGCCGTGTGCTTCTCCGCCGGACTGTGTGCCTCCCGTTCAGGTACCCCGTCCGTGCCACTACCCCGGACGTGCTCGAAGACGCCGTCTCCCTCCCTCTCGTTCCCCGCCAGCAAGTACGCCTGCGCCTCGCCCACGTGGAAGTACATCCCGTACAGCTCCAGCTCGCCCCTGGCCAGCGCCCGGGCCACCGGGTCGTGCGCCCGCAGGTGCTCCAGCTGCTGGCCCACGTTGATCAGGCACAGCTGCTCCACCGCGTCCGCCGGGGGCCGCCCGGCGAGCCGGGGCCAGTTATGGTGGTCCCCGGCCAGCCGCGCCAGACTCGGCAGGCCGTGCCGCAGCCACCGGCACAGCGGGGTGTCCCCGTCCGCGTCGGTCGCGGTCAGCAGCGCCTGCATCGCCCCGCATCCCGAGTGCCCGCACACGGTGATGGAGCGCACGCCGAGCACCTCCACGGCGTACTCGACGGCCGCCGCCACCGACTCGTCGCCGCGCTCCTCGCCCGGCATCGGCACCAGGTTGCCGATGTTGCGGACGACGAACAGGTCGCCGGGGCCACTGGCGGTGATCATCGACGTGACGAGCCGCGAGTCGGCACAGGTCAGGAAGAGCTGCGTGGGCCGCTGGCCCTCCCGGGCGAGCCGCGCCAGCTCCTCGCGCACCAGCGGCGCGGTGTGGCGCTGGAACGACCCGATCCCGCGGACCAGTTCGTGCCCCGCGTCCCGTCCCGCCGGCGCGCCGACGACCTCCGGGAAGCAGGCCCGGTGATCGCGCCAGGGCGTCCAGGGCCGGCACCGGCACCCGGTGGACAGGGTCGGCCGGGTGGGCGGGGCCGGCCCGGTGGAGGGGTGTTGCCCAGCCGTCGGGGTCGGACCGGTGGCCAGGATGGACTCGGTGCGCAGACTCGGCCCGGTGGGTGGGTCTGCGCCGGTGGGCAGACTCGGCCCAGTGGGCAGGTCTGGCCCGGTGGGTAGGGGTGATTCGGTGGGTGGAGGCGGCTCGGTGAGCAAGGCCGACTCGGTGAGCAAGGCCGACTCGGTGGGCAGGGTCGACTCGGTGGGCAGGTCCGGCCTGGTGGGCAGGTCTGGCCCGGTGGGTATGGGTGATCCGGCGGGCGGAGGTGACGCGGTGGGCGTCGCCTGCTCCGCGGTCCGGATTCCGGCGCGTCGGCCCGACAGTTCGGCCGTGCCGCCGCGCGCGGTGTGCGAGCTGCGCCAGTCCTGCAGTGACTCGTACGCCGCGTGGTCGATGAAGGATCCGTCCAACTCCACGACAGCGTGGGCGCCTTGGGGTACGAGATGCAGGGACCGGCTGAGCCGGGGCACCGCGAGGAACGTCAACTGGCCTCGGATTCTTACGTGATGGACTCCCTCCTTCTCCTCGTGGGTGATGCGGGTGCGGGCGAGGCGGTGCAGGGCGACGGCGACCGCCACGGCGACCCCCAGGAGCACGCCCTGCAGGACGCCGAGGAACACCACACCTAGTGTGGCCGCGGCGTAGACCGGCACTTCGCGGTGGCGCGTCACCGTGCGGATGTGGTGCAGGGACACCATCTGGATACCGACGGCCATGACCAGGACGGCGAGGGAGGCGAGCGGGATCTCCTCCAGGGCCGGGACCATCAGCAGCGCGGCGACTACTACGAGAACGCCGTGCAGCATCGTGGAGTTCCGGCTCACGGCACCCGAGTTCACATTCGCCGAACTGCGCACGGCCACCCCGGCGACGGGCAGTCCGCCGAGCGCCCCGGAGACCACGTTGGCGGCGCCCTGGCCCAGCAGCTCCCGGTCCAGGTCGGAGCGGCCGACGCGGGGGGACGGACCGGACCGTACCGCAACCAGCCTGTCCACGGCCACCGCGCCGAGCAGCGACTGCACGCTGCACACCAGGGTGATGGTGAGCACGGCGGCGGCGAGGCCGAGCGTCGGACCCTCGGGCAGTCCGGCCATGGCATGGCTGCGCCAGGACGGCAGGTCGACCCGGGGCAGAGCCAGGCCGGTGAGGGCCGCCGTGGCGGTGGCCGCGACGACGGCGACGAGAGCGGCCGGCATCCGCCGGAGCGCGCGGCCGGTGCGACCGGGCAGGCGGGGCCAGGCCAGCAGCAGGGCGAGTGTCAGCGCGCTCATCGAGACGGCGGCCGGACGCAGATGGGCCAACTGGGCGGGCAGTGCACGCAGGTTGGCGAGGACGGAGCTCTCGGGGCTGCCGCCGAGGACGATGTGCAGTTGGGCGACGGCGATGGTGATGCCGATCCCGGCGAGCATGCCGTGCACCACGGCCGGGCTGACCGCGAGCGCGCCGCGCGCCACCCGCAGGCAGCCGAGGCCGAGTTGGGCGAGTCCGGCGAGGACGGTGATGCCGCAGGTCGCCCGCCAGCCGTAGTGGTGGATCAGGTCGGCGGTGACCACGGTGAGTCCGGCGGCCGGGCCGCTGACCTGGAGCGGGCAGCCGCCGAGCCGGCCGGCGACGAGTCCGCCCACGGCGGCGGCGACGAGGCCGGCCTGGAGCGGAGCACCGGTGGCCAGGGCGATGCCGAGGGACAGGGGCAGGGCGATCAGGAAGACCGCGACGGACGCGGACAGGTCGGCGCCCGCCACGGGGGAGCGGGCCCGGCGGCCCGGCGCCGAGCCGTGCGGCGGGTGCGGGTGCTGGGTGTGCGGGGGTGCGCAGGCTGACATGGTCCCGTCTCCTCGGGGCGGCGGGATGGAGCAACGCTTGGCAAAGGAACCGTAATGCCGCGTAAAGGTCATGCATAACGTTTCGTGGCAAATGGTTCAGTCGATCCCCCGTATGGGTGAACTAATCATTTGATCGGCTTGTCGTACTAATTCCTTCTCGGTTCCGTGCGACCTTGGCGGCGCTGTCGGTTCAAGCCCGGCGCACCACCAGAAAACGGACCTCGTCAGCGTTTGCCAGAGAGAAGGAAGAAGGTGGGCGGAACATGGCCGCCACCCAGAGGATCGCCGTCGGCGCCATGGTCGCCGCGGCCTGTGCCTCGTCGCTCGCCGGTTGCGCGACCGGCTCCCACAATTCTCACGGTTCGAAGCAGGCTGCGCCCGGCCCGCAGAAGGGGGCTCCGGCGCCGGGCAGCGTGTTCCGGCTGATCGGTGACGGATCCACCGCGTACACCGGCTCGCAGCCGCATCTGCCCAGGCCCGAGCGGCTGAAGCCCGGTCAGAAGCCCCCGCAGTTCGTGGTGTTCTCCTGGGACGGGGCGGGCGAGGACAGCCAGAAGCTGTTCTCGCACTTCCGCAAGGTCGCCAAGGAGAACCACGCGACCATGACCTACTTTCTCAGCGGCGTGTACATGCTGCCGAAGGACAAGCGCGAGCTGTACAAGCCGCCCCAGCACGAGCCGGGCAGCTCCGACATCGGTTTCAACGACGAGAAGGGCATCGCCGACACCGTCAAACAGGCACGGCTGGCCTGGCTGGAAGGCAATGAGATCGGCACGCACTTCAACGGCCACTTCTGCGGGCCCGACGGCGGCGTCGGCACCTGGTCCGTGGACGAGTGGAAGAGCGAGATCGCCCAGGCCAAGCAGTTCGTGAAGACCTGGAAGACCAACAGCGGCATGAAGAAGTCGGCCCCGCTGCCCTTTGACTACGACAAGGAGCTGATCGGCGCCCGCACTCCCTGCCTGGAGGGCCAGAAGAACTTCATGAAGGCGGCCCGCGAGTTGGGCTTCCGCTATGACTCCAGCGGGGTCGACAACCAGGTCTGGCCCAAGAAGAAGCAGGGCCTGTGGGACCTGTCGATGCAGTTGGTGCCCTTCCCCGGCCACACCTATGAGCAGCTGACCATGGACTACAACTTCATGGTCAACCAGTCCGGCACCAAGACCCAGGGCGACCCGGACAAGTTCGACTACTGGGGCGACCAGATGCGCGACGGCCTGATCAAGGGCTTCTACCGGGCCTACGACGGCAACCGCGCCCCGCTGATCATCGGCAACCACTTCGAGTCCTGGAACGGCGGCACCTACATGCGCGCGGTCGAGGACACGGTGAGGGAGGTGTGCAACAAGCCCGACGTGCGCTGTGTCTCCTTCCATCAGCTGGTCGACTGGCTGGACGCCCAGGACCCGAAGACCCTGGAGAAGCTGCGCACCCTTCAGGTGGGCGAGGCACCCCGGCAGGGCTGGGCGTCCTTCCTCTCCGGCCGCCCGGCCCCGGCGCCCAAGGGCGTGCCCGGGGCCCCGGCGGTCAAGCAGTAGGCGTCACGCGCAGGCCGTCGGTGCCGCCCGAAGCCGTAGGTGTCACACGGCGGTTGGGGTCTCCGCGCCGAGGCTTTCGCCGAGCATGAAGGCCGGGTCGACCTGCGCCGCCAGGTCGGCCCCGGTGCGCTCGTTGCCCCACGCCTCCGCGTTCTTCAGGTGGAAGTGCACCATCTGGCGGGTGTAGCGCTCCCAGTCCCGCAGCTCGTAGGTGGCGTCCGCGGCGGCCCGCAGGGTGTGCAGGGCGCGGGCGCTGGCCTCTTCCAGCAGATCGAACCGGGGCGGTCGGCCCTTCTCCATGGCACGCACCCAGTCCGAGCGCCCGACGGTCACCAGCAGGTCGTCGCCGACCTCCGAGCGCAGGAAGTCGATGTCGTCCTGCTCCTGGATCTTGTTGCCGACGACCTTCAGGGCGACGCCGAAGTCGCGGGCGTACTCCTTGTACTGGCGATAGACGGAGACCCCCTTCCGGGTCGGCTCGGCGACGAGGAACGTCATGTCGAAGCGGGTGAACATGCCGGAGGCGAAGGAGTCCGAACCCGCGGTCATGTCGACCACCACGTACTCGTCGGGGCCGTCGACGAGGTGGTTCAGGAACAGCTCCACCGCTCCCGTCTTGGAGTGGTAGCAGGCGACCCCCAGGTCGGCGTCCGTGAAGGGGCCGGTGACCATCAAACGGACAGCGCCGCCATCGAGTTCCACCGGCCGCGCACAGGCGTCGTAGACCGGATTCGGCTCCCGCACCCGGACCAGCCGTGAGCCCTCGCCGGGCGGGGTCGTTTTGATCATCGTGGCGGCGGAGGCGATGCGCGGGTTGCTGCCGCGCAGGTAGTCCTTGATCAGCGGTAGCTGTTCCCCCATGGCGGGGAGCGCGGCGGCCTCCGCCTCGTCGAGTCCGAGCGCGGGCCCGAGGTGCTGGTTGATGTCCGCGTCGATGGCGACCACCGGGGCACCGGCGGCCACGAGATGGCGGACGAAGAGGGAGGAGAGGGTGGTCTTGCCACTCCCGCCCTTCCCGACGAAAGCAATTTTCATGTTCACCAACGGTAGTCGGTTGATAGCTGTGTGTGTCACGCCGGAGTGAAGAAGACCACTCCTTCGAGGGGTCGGCCCAGGGGGTGCGTAGGGTCGTACTCATGAGTACGACAGGCGCGAACGCCGACCCGCTCGCGGCCCTGGGCTCGCTGCCCGGCGTCGCCGACTCCGTGGAATCCGTGCGCAAGGCCGTGGACCGGGTCTACGGACACCGGATCATGCGGCGCCGCAGCACCGAGATCACCTCCGAGGCGGCCCTGCGCGGCGCCCGCGGCTCCGCGGCACTGTCCGGGGCCGACTGGGCCCTGGAGGAGGTGCGGCGGCGCACCGACTTCGGCGGCGACGCCGAGGCGCGTGTCATGGGCGCGGCCCTGAGGTTGTCGGCCGAGGCAGGGCAGCTGCTGTCCATCTGGCGGCAGTCGCCCCTCAGGGTGCTGGCCCGGCTGCACCTGGTGGCCGCGGCGAGCAACGGCGACGAGGTCGGCAGGCCACGCCAGGCCGGCGAGACGGTGGACGAGCCGTTGATCGAGCTGCCGCTGCCGGACGCGGCGGAGGTCTCCGGCCGGCTGGAGGGGCTCGCGGACCTGATCATCGCCGGGACGTCCGCATCCGCGCTGGTCACGGCCGCCGTCGTGCACGGCGAGCTGCTCGCGCTACGGCCCTTCGTGTCCTACAACGGTCTCGTCGCGCGCGCGGCCGAGCGGATCGTGCTGATCGGCAGCGGCCTGGACCCGAAGTCGATCTGTCCGGCCGAGGTCGGTCACGCCGAGCTGGGCCGGGCCTCCTATCTGGCGGCGCTGGAGGGATACGTCTCCGGCACCCCCGAGGGCGTGGCGGCCTGGATCGCGCACTGCGGCAGGGCGATCGAACTGGGCGCGCGGGAGTCGACGGCGGTGTGCGAGGCGCTGCAGCGCGGCGCGGCTTGAGAAGGCGTCCCGGGGGCTGCCCCGGACATGAATGCGGCGGTACGAGTCTTCGTACCGCCGCTGGCATGTCCACCGGGTTACCAAGCGTCCTCGATATCTGCCCATCAGGTCGGGGACTTTGCCCGTCACCTGGTGCGGCTGGCCCGTAATCGACGGGTCGACGTCGCGTGGGTGCCCGTTGTCCATGCGTGGTCCGTGGGGCCAACTGCGTAGTGGTAGGGGATCCTCTCGGATGTCCTTTGGTCTCGCGGGCCTAAGGTCTTTGTACCGCGAGGCCGGAGGAAGCGAAACCCCTGCCTCCGGTTCTTTACTTTTAGGTTCAAACGAGGTCGAAACGGGCGCCGATCGCACGGTGTTCCGGCGTCGATGGGGGCCTCAGGCGGTGCTGCGGCGCCGGCTGGCGTACCAGACGAGGCCGGCGGTCGCGGCCGCCGCTCCCACGGCCGCCGCCGCGACCAGTGCGGGACGGGGCGGGACGGGGAACGTGGGCAGTCTCTTCTTCAGCGGCACCGGCCGGCGGAACTCCAGGACGGGCCATCCGCGCGCGAGGGCCTCGCGGCGCAGGGCGCGGTCCGGGTTCACCGCGTGCGGGTGCCCGACCGCCTGGAGCATGGGAAGATCCGTCGCCGAGTCGCTGTAGGCGAAGCAACGCTCAAGGTCGTAGCCCTCGGACGCGGCCAGCTCCCGGATCGCCTCCGCCTTGGTCGGGCCGTAGGCGTAGTACTCCACCTCCCCGGTGAAGCAGCCGTCCTCGCCGACCACCATGCGCGTGGCCACCACCCGGTCCGCGCCGAGCAGTTCACCGACGGGCTCGACCACCTCGGCGCCCGAGGTCGACACGATCACCACGTCCCGGCCGGCCCTGTGATGCTCCTCGATGAGGGAGGCGGCCTCGTCGTAGATGATCGGATCGATCAGATCGTGCAGCGTCTCGGCCACGATCTCCCGCACCTGCTGCACGTTCCAGCCGCGGCACAGAGTGGACAGGTACTCGCGCATGCGCTCCATCTGGTCGTGATCCAGGCCGCCGACGAGGAAGACGAACTGGGCATATGCGGTGCGCAGCGCGGCCCTGCGGTTGATCAGCCCGCCTTGGTAGAAGGACTTGCTGAAGGTGAGCGTGCTCGACTTCGCAATGACCGTCTTGTCCAGATCAAAGAAGGCTGCTGCGCGGGGCAAGGAGTGGTTTTCCACGCCCCAGAGCATAGGCGCCCACCATTCGGCGTAAGGTGGGGCGCGTGGGTTTGCCTGAGAGGGCTCTCGGGTACACCATGGAAGTCACGGATCGTTCGCGACCGTGCTAACCCGGTCCGACTCCTCCCCCCCCCGAGTCGGCCGTGGGGACGACCCCCGCTCTCCCCCCCGGCGGGGGTCGTCGCATGTCCGGACGGGTTTTCTCCCTCCTTCCCTTTTTGCACGCGACCGCGAGGCAGGCGCGCCGCCGCCGCGGCCGCCGCTTCGGCGTGCCCACGATCCGTTACTCACGGTAATCATCGCGCTGCTCTGTGGAAGTCGCACAGGGGTCGGTACGGGGGTCACTGGTATGGGTGACGGTGATATTCACAGTCCGGAAGTTGTCCACAGTTTTCGACCAAGATCCACATGATTTCGCGGATCGCTGCACCGTGATTCCAGCGCGCTCGGCCGCGGCGAGTTCATGGCCGGTTCCGATTGCCGCAGCGCCTATGGCCGGTTTCTGTCGGCCGTTCATATGGGGGGCCGCTTGACGGTTCTTCACACCTTTGGGAATCGCGTGGCCGCAGGGGCTGCGCGGCCCACGCAGCGAAGGGGGTACACCCGTGACCGCAGCCGTCACCCACGACCCGCCGCCCGGCTCCCCGGACCGGCCGGGCAGGCCGCTCATCGTCACCGAGGACGCCGAACTCCTGGACGACCTGCTGCGCCTGTGCGCGGCCGCCGGCGCCACACCCGAGGTCCACCACGGCGTCCCCGAACACGGCGACGGCTGGGAGGCGGCCCCGCTGGTGCTGGTCGGCGACGACGCCGCCCGCCGGGTCGGCGGCGCCACGCGCCGGCGCGGAGTGGTGCTGGTCGGCCGTGACCAGGACGACCCGGGGGTGTGGCAACGCGCAGTCGAGATCGGCGCCGACCACGTCCTTATGCTCCCCGACGGCGAGCAGTGGCTGGTCGACCGCATCGCCGACGTCGCCGAGGGAGTCGGCCGCCCGGCCCTCACCGTCGGGGTGATCGGCGGCCGGGGCGGGGCCGGCGCCTCCACGCTCGCGTGCGCGCTCGCCGTCACCTCCGCGCGCGAGGGACTGCGTACCCTCCTCGTGGACGCCGATCCGCTCGGCGGCGGACTCGACGTACTCCTCGGCGGCGAGAGCGCCGACGGACTGCGCTGGCCCGCCTTCGCCGCCTCGCGTGGCCGGGTCGGCGGCGGCGCCCTGGAGGAGTCGCTGCCCGAACTGCACTCCCTGCGGGTGCTCAGCTGGGACCGCGGGGACTGCGTCGCCGTCCCGCCGCAGGCGGTGCGCGCGGTGCTCGCCGCGGCCCGCCGACGCGGCGGCACGGTCGTGGTGGACCTGCCCCGCCGTCTCGACGACGGGGTCGCCGAAGTCCTCGCCCAGCTCGACCTGGCGCTGCTCGTCGTCCCCGCCGAACTGCGCGCGGTTGCCGCCGCCGGGCGGGTCGCCTCCGCCGTCGGCATGGTCGTGCGCGACCTGCGCGTGGCGGTACGCGGGCCGTACGCACCCGGCCTGGACGACCAGGAGGTGGCCCGGTTGCTCGGCCTGCCGCTGGCCGGCGAGGTGCCGGTCGACCCGCCGCTGCTGCGCTCGCCGGGTGGCGCGAAACCGCCCGGCGCCACCGGTCGCGGCCCGCTCGCCCGTTTCTGCGTGACGTTCTGGGAGCGCGCGCTGGTCGAGGCCGGAGGCACCCGATGACCCTCCCCGGACTCGACCGCGCGGACGGCGCCGCGCTGCTCGACGGCGTCCGGCGCCGGCTGGCCGAGAGCGGCGCCGAACCCACCCCCGCGCGCGTGGCCCAGGCCCTGCGCGAACAGGGCCGGGTGCTCGGCGATGCCGAAGTCCTCGGCGCCGCCCGGCAGCTCAGGTCCGAACTCGTCGGCACCGGGCCCCTGGAGCCGCTCCTCGCCGACCCGGACGTCACCGACGTCCTGGTGTCCGCCCCCGACCGGGTGTGGGTGGACCGCGGCGGCGGCCTGGAGCTGACCCCCGTGACCTTCCCCGACGCGGCGGCCGTACGACGCCTCGCGCAGCGGCTGGCCGCCGTGGCCGGACGCCGGCTGGACGACGCCCGGCCGTGGGCGGACGCCCGGCTTCCCGACGGCACCCGGCTGCACGCCGTGCTGCCCCCGGTCGCCGTCGGCTGCACCTGCCTGGCCCTCAGGGTCGTACGGCCCCGGGCGTTCACGCTGGAGGAACTGGTCGAGGCCGGCACGGTGCCGCCCGGCGGCGACCGGATCCTGCGGGCTCTGCTCGCTGCCCGGCTGTCCTTCCTCGTCAGCGGCGGCACCGGAAGCGGCAAGACGACCCTGCTGAGCGCCCTGCTGGGGCTGGTCGGGGCGGGTGAGCGGATCGTGCTCGCCGAGGACTCGGCCGAACTGCGCCCGGACCACCCGCACGTCGTCCGGCTGGAAACCCGGCCTGCCAACCAGGAAGGCGCGGGCCTGGTCACCCTCGAGGACCTCGTCCGGCAGGCGCTGCGGATGCGGCCCGACCGGCTGGTCGTCGGAGAGGTGCGCGGACCCGAGGTCGTGCATCTGCTCGCCGCCCTCAACACGGGCCATGAGGGCGGCTCGTGCACGATCCACGCCAACGCCGCCGCAGACGTCCCGGCCCGCCTGGAGGCGCTGGCCACCGCCGCCGGACTGGACCGGGCCGCGCTGCACAGCCAGCTCGCCGCCGCGCTCTCCGTGGTCCTGCACCTCGTACGGGACCGGTCCGGGCGGCGCCGGATCGCCGAGGTGCACGTGTTGGAACGGGACGCCACGGGGCTGGTCCGGACGGTACCGGCCCTGCGCCGGGGCGAGAGGGCCTTCGTACGGGAGCGCGGCTGGGAGCGGCTGGAGCGGCTCCTGGACACCGGAGCGGACTGGGAACCGAGGGAAAGGGGTTGCGGGAAGTGATCGGTGAGACGTCCATGGGCGCGGCGCTGATCTGTCTCGGCGCGCTGGTCTGGCTGCTGAGCGAGCGGCACTACGGGATGCGGCGGGCGCGGCTGCTGCTGGCGGGCGGTGGAGTGGTGGCGACGGGGCCGCACTCCTGGGACCAGGCACTCGCCGAACTTCGTCGGCTCCGTGGCCGGTTGGGGGCCGAGTGGTGGGCACTCGGGGCCGGCCTGCTCCTCGGACTGCTGGGGACCTCGGTGATCCCGGTCGTCGCGGGGGCGGCCGGGGTGCCGGTGCTGCGACGCGTGCGGCAGGCCGGGCAGGCCCGGCGGGCCCGGGAGCGGCGGGCGGACGCGGTGATCGCCCTGTGCGGGGCTCTCGCCGGGGAGGTGCGCGCGGGACGACAGCCGGGCGAGGCGCTGCTGCGGGCGGCGCGGGACTCCGGCGGGCTCGGCGAGGCTCAGGCCGCCGTGGTCGCGGCGGCGCGGTTCGGTGGCGACGTGCCGGGGGCGCTGACCGTGGCGGCCCGGCAGCCGGGCGCCGAGGGCCTGCTCGGGCTGGCCGCGTGCTGGCGGGTGGCCGTGGACCAGGGGGCCGGGCTCGCGGCGGGCCTGGACCGGCTGGACGCGGCCCTGCGCGCCGAGCGGGACCAGCGCGCCGACCTGCGCGCCCAGTTGGCGGGCGCCCGGGCGACCACCGTGCTGCTCGCCGTGCTCCCCGCCCTCGGCCTGCTCCTCGGCGCGGCCATGGGCGCGGCCCCGCTCCACGTTCTGCTCCACACGGGCGCAGGGCTCGGCTGCCTGGCGATCGGATCCGCCTTCGAAGCGGCCGGGATGTGGTGGGCCGTGCGGATCGTGCGGGGAGCGGGGGCGGTGTGAGCGGGGAAGTTGTCCACAGTCTGGGGACGGCCGGAGGCGTTGTGCTGGTCCTCGGCTGGGCTGTTCGGCGGTTGGACCTGGCCCGGAGGCGACGTCGGGCACGGCGACGGGTGGCCGAGCTGCTCGGTCCGGAAGTTCCGGTGTCCAGGCGGCGGTTCGCGTCGGCGGGCGCGGTACGGCGGTGGCTGCCGTTGGCCGGCGCGGTGTGCGGCGCCTGGATCCTGGTCGGTGGGGCGACCGGGGTCGTGCTGGGGCTGGGGGCCGGGGCCGTGCTGCGGTGGTGGCGGGGCCGGGAGTTGGCCGCGAGCCGGGCGGAACCGGTCGACGCGGCCGCCGCCACACGCCAACTCCCGCTGGCCGCCGACCTGCTGGCCGCCTGCGTCGCGGCCGGCGCCGGACCGGTGATCGCCGCACAGGCGGTCGGGGAGGCGCTCGACGGGCCGGTCGGACAGGCGCTGGCGCGGGGTGCGGCCGAGGTGCGCCTCGGCGGTGAACCAACGGACGCCTGGCGGCGGTTGGCCGGGCTGCCCGGCGCCGCACCGCTGGCGCGGCTGCTGGAGCGGGCCGACGAGTCCGGGCTTCCGGCCGCCGGCCCGGCCGCCCGCCTCGCCGCCGACGCACGCGCGCAGTGGGCCCGTGCCGCGACAGCCCGGGCGCGGCGCGCGGCCGTACTGATCTCCGCACCCGTGGGCCTGTGCTTTCTGCCCGCCTTCATCGCGGTCGGTGTGCTGCCCGTGGTGATCGGACTCGCGGGCGGCGTGATGGGAGGCAGGTGAGGCGTACGAGGCCGAACGAGAGCGAACGAGAGCGAACGGGCCCAGGCGATCGACGAGCTGAGCAGTCGCGGAGAAACACAAAAACCATGAATCCCACGGGGGTTGGAATGCACAGGAAGATCAAGGAAGCGGCGGCGTTGGTACGGCTGCGGAGGATGAGCGCCAGGGACGCCGGAATGGTGACGTCCGAGTACGCGATGGGGATCATCGCGGCCGTCGGGTTCGCCCTGCTGCTCTACGAGGTCGTCACCAGCGGCCAGGTCCGGGCGGAGCTGCAGGACATCGTGAAGAAGGCCCTCAGTGCGCGGATGTGAGCGAGGGGCGGACCGTGGATTCGTGACCGCGGAGGCGGCCGTGGTGCTGTGCGTGCTGGTGGCGTTCACGATGGCGCTGGTCTGGGGGCTGCTGGTGGTGGCCGCACAGATCCGGTGCGTGGACGCCGCCCGCATCGGCGCCCGGGCCGCCGCCCGTGAGGACCCGGTCGACGCTGTGGTGACGGTGACCCGGGAGGCCGCGCCGCGCGGCGCCCGGGTGACGGTCGGGCGCGAGGGCGACCAGGTCCGGGTGACGGTGGTGGCCAGACCGCCGGTGCTGAGCGGACTGCCGTTCGAGGTGCGGGAACAGGCCGTCGCGCCTTCCGAGGAGACCACACCGGCCGGGGAGACCGCGGCGACCGGGGAGACCGCTGCGACCGGGGAGGCGGAGCCGTGAGGCGAGGCGGGGCGAGGCGCTGGTGGCGCTCGGTCCGGGGGTCTGGTGCTGTGCGGCGTCGGTGGCGCTCGGATCCGGGGTCTGGTGCCGTGTGGCGTCGGCGGCGGTCCGACCGGGGATCCGCCACCGTGTGGAGCCTGGGGGCGATGGCCGTGCTGTGCGCGGTGTTCGGCACCGTGCTCGCACTGGGGCAGGCCGTCGTCGTCCGGCACCGGGCGGCCGGCGGCGCGGACCTGGCGGCGCTCGCGGCGGCGGCCCACTGGGAAGAGGGCGGCGCGGCGGCCTGCGCGCGGGCCGAGCGGGTGGCGGCGGCGCAGGGCGTACGGCTGGTGCGGTGCGTGATCGTCGGCGAGACCTCGGACGTGACGGCAGCCTCGGGAAGGGGGCTGTTCGCGGCGGAGGCCAGGGCCAGAGCGGGGCCGGCGGGACCGGTCGCGAATGGATCCGTGCCGGGCGCATCCGTGCCGGGGGCGTCGGCGCCGGATGCCCCCGCGCCGGGAGGACGCGTGGGAGGCCGCCCCTGTGCCGCGCGGACCAGTTCGGGATGCCCCCGTGCCGGGGGGACCATCCCCGGAGCCTCAGCGCCGTAGCCCCTGCGCCGACCCCATGCCGCAAGCCCCCGTGCCGGAAGCGCCGTGCCGCGCACGATCAAGCGCGCGGTGCCTGGTCCGGGGCCGGGTCTTCGGTCGGCCGTTGCACCGGGGCCGGGTCCTCGGCCGGCCATTCCACCGGGGTCGGCTCCTCCAGCGGCTCGTCCCCCGGCTCCTGCCCTGGCTTCTCCTCCGGCTTTACCTCCGGCGCCCCGCGCAGCAGCACTGTGAGGAGCCGTACCGCGCCCCTCTTGTGGAGCGGGTCGTTGCCGTTGCCGCACTTGGGGGACTGGATGCAGGACGGGCAGCCGGCGTCGCACTCGCAGGAGGCGATGGCCTCGCGGGTGGCGGCGAGCCAGGTGCGGGCGGTGTGGAAGGCACGCTCGGCGAAGCCCGCGCCGCCGGGGTGGCCGTCGTACACGAAGACCGTCGGCAGCAGGGTGTCCGGGTGCAGCGGGACCGAGACGCCCCCGATGTCCCAGCGGTCGCAGGTCGCGAAGAGCGGGAGCAGGCCGATGGAGGCGTGTTCGGCGGCGTGCAGGGAGCCGCCGAGGATCTCCGGGGTGATCCGGGCCTCGTCGAGCTGGTCGTCGGTGACCGTCCACCACACCGCGCGGGTGCGCAGCGTACGAGGAGGGAGGTCGAGCTTGGTCTCACCGAGCACTTCACCGGTGATGAGGCGTCTGCGGAGGTAGGAGACGACCTGGTTGGTGACCTCGACCGAGCCGTAGCAGAGGCGGCCGGCGCCCCAGGGGATCTCGGTGTCGGTCTCCAGGATGGCGATGGAGGTGGTGTCGCGGGCGACCGTGGAGTACGGCGGGTCGGCCTGCTCGACCAGGGCGACCGAGTCCTCCAGGTCCAGGTGACGGACCAGGTAGGTACGGCCCTGATGGAGGTGGACCGCGCCCTCGTGGACCGTGGAGTGCGCGGCACCCGCGTCGACCGTGCCGAGCAGGCGCCCGGTGCCGGACTCGACGACCTGCACCGGACGCCCGCCCGCGCCGCGGATGTCGGTCAGGTCGGCGGCCCGCTCGCGGCGCGTCCAGTGCCAGGCCTTCGTCCGCCGGCGGAGCAGCTTCGCGGCCTCCAGCTGCGGCAGCACGTCCGGGCAGGCGGGGCCGAAGAGGTCCAGGTCCTCCTCGGTCAGCGGGAGTTCCGCGGCGGCGGCGCACAGGTGCGGGGCGAGGACGTAGGGGTTGTCGGGGTCCAGGACGGTGGATTCGACCGGTTGGTTGAACAGGGCCTCGGGGTGGTGGACCAGGAAGGTGTCCAGCGGGTCGTCGCGGGCGACGAGGACCGCGAGGGCGCCCTGGCCGGATCGGCCCGCGCGGCCCGCCTGCTGCCACAGGGAGGCGCGCGTGCCCGGATATCCGGCGATCACCACCGCGTCCAGGCCGGAGACGTCCACGCCCAGCTCCAGGGCCGTCGTGGCGGCGAGGCCGAGGAGTTCGCCGGAGTGCAGGGCGCGTTCCAGGGCGCGGCGCTCCTCGGGGAGGTAGCCGCCGCGGTAGGCCGCGACACGCCGGACCAGGCCGCGGTCGACCTCGGCCAGCTTCTCCTGGGCGATCACCGAGATCAGCTCGGCGCCGCGCCGGGACCGTACGAAGGCGACCGAGCGCACGCCCTGCACGGTCAGGTCGGTCAGCAGGTCAGCGGTCTCGGCGGTGGCCGTCCGCCGTACGGGGGCACCCCGCTCGCCGTGCAGCTCGGTGAGCGGGGGCTCCCACAGGGCGAAGACCAGCTCCCCGCGCGGGGAGGCGTCGTCGGCGACCTCGGTCACCGGCAGGCCGGTCAGCCGGCGGGCGGCGACGGCCGGCTCGGCGGCGGTCGCCGAGGCCAGCAGGAAGACGGGCGAGGCGCCGTAGCGGGCGCACAGGCGGCGCAACCGGCGCAGTACCTGGGCGACGTGCGAGCCGAAGACGCCACGGTAGGTGTGGCACTCGTCGATGACGACGTACTTGAGGGACTTCAGGAAGGAGGACCAGCGGGGGTGGGAGGGGAGTATCCCGCGGTGCAGCATGTCGGGGTTGGTGAGGACGTAGTTGGCGTACTGGCGGATCCACTCCCGTTCCTCGAACGGGGTGTCGCCGTCGTACACGGCAGGGCGCACCGAGGTGCCGAGCGGTTGTGAAAGTTCCTTCACCGACCGGCACTGATCCGCCGCGAGCGCCTTGGTGGGCGCGAGGTAGAGGGCGGTGGCCCCTCGGCCGTTCGGAGCCTCGGCGCCGTCCATAAGGGTGGACAGTACGGGCACCAGATACGCGAGGGACTTGCCGGAGGCGGTGCCGGTGGCGACGACCACCGAATCGCCGTCCAGGGCGTGCTCGGCGGCCAGCGCCTGGTGTGCCCAGGGGTGTTCGATGCCGCACGCCTGGACGGCCGCGATCACCTCGGAGCGGATTCGGTCAGGCCAGACGGCATGGCGGCCCGCGCGCGGGGGCAAGTGCTCCGTATGAGTGATGCGCGCAGACCGGCTCGGCCCGGAGGCGAGCCGGTCCAGGACCGCGCCCGGAGACGGGCGGGATGCCGGGTTCGCCGGGGATCGATCGGATCGGTGATTCTTGGCCATCGGCACCGAGTGTGTCACTGGCGTGACGGACAATGGAGCCAAGGCGTCGTGCACGCCTGCCGGTAAGTGATTGAATGCCATCGCGGCTGGCGATGCGTCCCGGGGGCCGCAAGCCGAGGTGTCCTTTTGGGGCGACCGCTCGATAGCAAGGTGCTGGAGGATCCGTGGACCTGTCCCTGTCGACCCGTACCGTCGGCGATCGTACGGTCGTCGAGGTCGGTGGCGAAATCGATGTATACACCGCGCCCAAGCTGCGCGAGCAGCTGGTCGAGCTGGTGAACGACGGGAATTTCCACCTCGTCGTCGACATGGAGGGCGTGGATTTCCTCGACTCCACCGGGCTCGGCGTGCTGGTCGGCGGCCTGAAGCGGGTGCGTGCCCACGAGGGCTCGCTGCGCCTGGTGTGCAACCAGGAGCGCATTCTCAAGATCTTCCGTATCACCGGCCTCACCAAGGTGTTCCCGATCCACACCTCGGTCGAGGAAGCGGTGGCGGCCACCGACTGACTCCGGACCGGTCACCGGCGCCGGGCTCTCCTCTGAGCCCGGACGCCGGCCGGTCGGGTCCGGCCTGCCGTGTTCCGGGCCGGTGGGTCGACCGGTTCTTTCCCCAGGCCCGGAAGTGGCCCGGGGCACAGAAGCACAGCAGGGGGTGCGGGCGCTCGGCGGCCCCGCCCCCGACCGCACGCCCGTTAGTCGCGAGGGGGATGCATGGCCACCGTCGAACTCCGCTTCAGCGCGCTGCCCGAGCACGTCCGGACCGCCCGACTGGTGGCGGCCGCGGTGGCACGCAGGGCCGGAGTGGACGAGGCCGTCCTCGACGAGGTCCGGCTCGCCGTCGGCGAGGCCTGCTCCCGTGCCGTCGGACTGCACCAGAGCAGCGGCATCAGCGCGCCCGTGAAGGTGGCGCTGATCGAAGAGGAGAAACAGTTCTCCATCGAGGTCGGCGACGAGGCGCCGCACGCCGTCCCGGGCGACACGCCCGGCGCCGCGCAGGACGGCGAGGCGGAGGTCGAGGAGGACGAGATGGGCCTCGCGGTCATCAGCGGCCTCGTCGACGACGTCCAGGTCACCACAGGGCACGACGGCGGCCTGATCCGCATGACCTGGCCGACCACACCGCCGGCCACGGCGCTGGTCTGAGCGTCGCCCCACCCCACGTCACGAGGGCCCTGCCGAGCAGGGCCCTTGGTGTTTTTCCAGCACAAACGTGCGCTCACCCGAATTCGTGAAGAAATTCACGATCATTAAAAATGCCCTGGGGGCGTTACTCCATTCGGGTGGTCGGGTGGGATCTCGATCATTTGCTGATGGGTCGGTGGAGGCGAATTCCGTTTACCGCGCCCTGTTTAGATCACACTGAGGTACCTAGAATCCCCACATCTTGAGCTCAGCCCAAGCGTCAAGGAGGACGAATGGCGGGGCTTTCTACCCCTCAATCGGGTCATCCCACATCCCTTGCAGCCGCAGTCCTGACCGGCGACAACCGGATCATCGTGGCCGTCATCGCGGCAGTCGCCCTCGCCGCACTGGTGGTCGCGGGGATCCTGGTGCGCCAGGTGCTGGCCGCGGGCGAGGGCACCGACAGCATGAAGCGGATCGCCGAGGCGGTCCAGGAAGGCGCGAAGGCGTATCTCGCCCGGCAGTTGCGCACGCTCGGCGTATTCGCCGTCGTCGTCTTCTTCCTGCTCATGCTGCTGCCCGCGGACGACTGGAATCAGCGTGCCGGACGATCGGTGTTCTTCCTGATCGGAGCGGCGTTCTCGGCGGCCACCGGCTATATCGGCATGTGGCTTGCCGTGCGCAGCAATGTGCGGGTCGCCGCGGCGGCCCGGGAAGCCACCCCCGGACCGGGCGAACCGCAAAAGGATCTCACCACCGTCTCGCACACCGCGATGAAGATCGCATTTCGCACGGGCGGCGTCGTCGGCATGTTCACGGTGGGGCTCGGCCTGCTGGGCGCCTCCTGCGTGGTGCTGGTGTACGCGGCCGACGCTCCGAAGGTGCTGGAGGGCTTCGGCCTCGGCGCCGCCCTGATCGCCATGTTCATGCGTGTGGGCGGCGGCATCTTCACCAAGGCCGCCGACGTCGGCGCCGACCTGGTCGGCAAGGTCGAGCAGGGCATTCCGGAGGACGATCCGCGCAATGCCGCGACCATCGCCGACAACGTGGGCGACAACGTCGGCGACTGCGCGGGCATGGCGGCCGACCTCTTCGAGTCGTACGCCGTGACCCTGGTGGCCGCCCTGATCCTCGGCAAGGTCGCCTTCGGCAACTCGGGACTCGCCTTCCCGCTGCTCGTGCCCGCGATCGGCGTCATCACCGCGATGATCGGCATCTTCGCGGTCGCCCCGCGGCGCGCCGACCGCAGCGGCATGACGGCGATCAACCGCGGTTTCTTCATCTCCGCGGTGATCTCCCTCGTGCTGGTCGGCGTCGCGGTCTTCGTCTACCTGCCCTCGAAGTACTCCGCTCTGCACGGCGTGACGGACGCGGCGATCAGGGGCAAGGACGGCGACCCGCGGATCCTCGCCCTGGTCGCGGTGGCGATCGGCATCCTGCTGGCCGCCGTCATCCAGCAGCTGACCGGCTACTTCACCGAGACCAACCGCCGCCCGGTCAGGGACATCGGCAAGACCTCCCTCACCGGACCGGCCACCGTCGTCCTGTCCGGCATCTCGGTCGGCCTGGAGTCCGCCGTCTACACCGCGCTGCTCATCGGGCTCGGCGTGTACGGCGCGTTCCTGCTCGGCGGTACGTCGATCATGCTCGCGCTGTTCGCGGTCGCGCTGGCCGGCACCGGCCTGTTGACCACGGTCGGCGTGATCGTCGCCATGGACACCTTCGGGCCGGTCTCCGACAACGCGCAGGGCATCGCCGAGATGTCCGGCGACGTCGAGGGCGCGGGCGCACAGGTGCTCACCAACCTGGACGCGGTCGGCAACACCACCAAGGCCATCACCAAGGGCATCGCCATCGCCACCGCCGTCCTCGCCGCGTCGGCGCTGTTCGGGTCGTACCGCGACGCGATCACCACCAACGTGCAGGAGGTCGGGGCGAAACTCACCGGGCCGGGCGCGCCGTTGAGCCTGTCCCTGGACATCTCCCAGCCCAGCAACCTCGTCGGCCTCATCGCGGGCGCGGCGGTCGTCTTCCTCTTCTCCGGACTGGCCATCAACGCCGTGTCGCGTTCGGCGGGTTCGGTGGTGTTCGAGGTGCGGCGGCAGTTCCGCGAGAAGCCCGGGATCATGGACTTCACCGAGAAACCCGAGTATGGCAAGGTCGTCGACATCTGCACCAAGGACGCCCTGCGGGAGCTGGCCACGCCGGGTCTGCTCGCCGTCATGGCGCCGATCTTCGTCGGGTTCACGCTCGGCGTCGGCTCGCTCGGCTCCTACCTGGCCGGTGCGATCGGTGCGGGCACGCTTATGGCGGTGTTCCTCGCCAACTCCGGCGGCGCCTGGGACAACGCCAAGAAGCTGGTGGAGGACGGCCACCACGGCGGCAAGGGCAGCGAGGCCCATGCGGCCACGGTGATCGGCGACACCGTCGGCGACCCCTTCAAGGACACCGCCGGACCGGCGATCAACCCGCTGCTGAAGGTCATGAACCTGGTCTCGCTGCTCATCGCGCCCGCGGTGATCAAGTTCTCCTACGGCAGCGACAAGAACCTGGGCGTGCGGATCGGCGTCGCGATCCTCGCGCTTGTGGTGATCGTCGTCGCCGTGTACGTCTCCAAGCGGCGCGGTATCGCCGTCGGCGACGAGGAGAGCACCGAGCGGGTCGCCAACTCGGCCAACACGGCGGTGGTTTCGTAGCGGCACTTTCGGTCTGTTCGAGAGGCCCTGCTCAACGGGTGGGCGGGCGGCGCGTGTTGGCGTGCCGCCCGCCCGCTTCCGTCTGGGGGCGCTCTGTGGGCGCGTCTATGGACGCGTCTGTGGGCTCGCCCACGTGGTGAGCCTTCTCTCTCATGGTGCAAAGGGTTGCAAAGGGTGCCTTAGGGGGCGTTCGGGGAGTGGAGGGTGTGGGTCCGCCGTGTAGGGTCCGTGGGCCGAGAGCCATGGAAGGGACCAATCCGGTGAACAAGAAGCTCGCGGCCGCACTGTCCGGCGGTGCGGTACTGGTGGTGGCGCTGTCTGGATGCAGCAGCAGCGGCGGCGACAAGGGACCCGACCCCAAGCTGGTCGCCTGGGCCAAGTCGGTGTGCGACGCGGTGCCCGCGCAGGACGCGAAGATCAAGGCGGCGAACGCGGCCATCAGCACGACGGCCGCCGACACCGCCAAGCCCGAGACCCTCCAGAAGACGGACTCACAGGCCTTCCAGGACATGGCCGACGGCTACAAGGCGATCGCGGCCGCCGTCAGCAACGCGGGCGCGCCTCCCGGTGTCCAGGACGGCGCCCAGCGGCTCCAGGACGTCGTGAAGAGTTTCGACGGTCTCTCCGCCTCCTACGCCGGCCTGAAGAAGCAGGTCGACGCGCTGAACACCAAGGACCAGGCCAAGTTCGCCTCGGGCCTGCACGACATCGCGGTGCAGATGACGGACCTGGAGAAGCAGCACAAGAGCGGTACCGACGCGCTGGAGAAGCTGCAGCAGGGTGACGTCAAGAACGCCATCGCCCAGCAGGCCAGCTGCAAGAAGGTCGCGGCCACGGCCTCCTCCTCCTCGTCGTCGCCGTCGGCGGGCTGACGGGACGCTCCCGACTGTCGGCCGACGGCTCACGTACGGCCCTCGGGGCCGCGACGCACCGCCGGCAACCCACGTCGGTGACGTGTGCCGAGCGGCATCGGTGAGGCGTGCTGAGGCCGCGTGTGGCACGTGCCGCGGGCCACAATGGGGGCGTGACTGACTCCGGACTCGCTTCCCTGCCCGCTTCCGACCGGCCCGACATCGCCGCGCGTCTGCGTGACGCGCTGCTGGCCGCATCCTTCACCGCCGACGGACTGCTGGAGCTGCTCGGCGCCCCCGCGTACGCGGCGCTGGCCCGCAGCGAGACCGTGCCCGCCCTGCGGGCGACCCGTGGCGACACGCCGCTGGAGACACTCGTCCGGCTGTTCCTGCTCCAGCAGCCGGTGCCGCACGCGCGCGTGGCGGCCGTTCTGCCGGCCGAGGAGGCGCTGGAGGCCGGGTGGCTCACGCGCGTGGGCGGCGACGAGGTGGCCGCCACCGTGGACGTACGGCCCTACGGCGGCCCCGGCGGCGAGGACTGGTTCATCGTCTCCGACCTGGGCTGCGCGGTCGGCGGTGCGGGTGGTATCGGACAGCGCGACGAGGGCGTCGTACTCGGTGTCGGCGGCGCCTCCACCACCCTCGCCGGCATCACCGTCCGTACGCCGGTCGCGTCCGCCCTGGACCTCGGCACGGGCTCCGGCATCCAGGCGCTGCACGCCGTCCAGCACGCCACGCGCGTGACGGCGACCGACCTCAACCCGCGCGCCCTGCACATCACCGCGCTCACTCTCGCGCTCTCCGGCGCGCCCGCCGCCGACCTGCGCGAGGGTTCGCTGTTCGAGCCGGTCCGGGCCGACGAGACCTTCGACCTCATCGTCTCCAACCCGCCCTTCGTCATCTCGCCCGGCGCTCGCCTCACGTACCGGGACGGCGGCATGGGCGGGGACGATCTGTGCCGCTCGCTCGTTCAGCAGGCGGGGGAACGGCTGAACGAGGGCGGGTTCGCGCAGTTCCTCGCCAACTGGCAGCACGTAGCGGGGGAGGACTGGCAGGACAGACTCAGGTCGTGGGTGCCGCGCGGGTGCGATGCCTGGATCGTGCAGCGCGAGGTACAGGACATCACGCAGTACGCCGAGCTGTGGCTGAGGGACGCCGGTGACCACCGCGGGGATCCGGCGGAGTACCAGGCTCGCTACGACGCCTGGCTCGACGAGTTCGAGGCGCGCAAGGTCAAGGCGGTCGGTTTCGGCTGGATCACCCTGCGCCGGACGGGTTCCGCCGAGCCCGTCGTCACGGTGGAGGAGTGGCCGCACCCGGTCGAGCAGCCCCTGGGAGACACGATCCGGGCGCACTTCGAGCGTCTCGACTATCTCCGCGAGCACGACGACGCGGCGCTGCTCCACAGTCACTTCAAGCTCGCCGCCGAGGTGGTCCAGGAACAGGTCGGGCTGCCCGGCGCCGAGGACCCGGAGCATGTGGTGCTGCGCCAGCACCGCGGGATGCGCCGGGCCACGAAGGTGGACACGGTCGGCGCCGGGTTCGCGGGCGTCTGCGACGGCACGCTGAGCGCGGGCCGCATCCTCGACGCCATCGCCCAGCTCATGGACGAGGACCCGGTGGTGCTCCGGGACCGGACGCCCGCGCAGATCCGTGTGCTGGTGGAACAGGGCTTCCTCGAACCGGCGCGCTGAGCGGGCCGCGCTGAGCGGGCTGAGCGGGCCGGGCGGGGCGGCAGGGCGGGGCTACGGCGGCTTGGGTCGGGTGCGGTAGGCCGGGTACCGGTGCGGTCGTAGCCGTGCCCCGATGCCTGGGTGGCCGCGTCCGGATCATCGTCGTATGCCGGGGGCGCGGGCAGGCACGGGCAGGCATGGAGCGGTGGCGGCCGCAGTGACGCGCCGATGCCGGGAAAACGGCCGGAAAAATATGGCTGCCGTGATCATCCTGGCGTTATTCGATTTTGTGTTCGATGTCACGTCGGCCCCTCGTTCACCTCGATGTCGCCCTCCCGCCCCCCGCCCGTCTCCCGCGGGTGCCAGTCTCCCGGCGCGGGCAGAGCCGGACGGCACGGAAGGGGTGGGCGGGGGATGGAGAGCGGGCCGGCGATCTTCGCGGGAGTGGTGTTCGCGCTGTTCGGGGGCGCCCTTCTGGCCTGGACCGGCACCCGCCTCAGGTGTCGCGAGCCGGTGGCCCACGGTGTGAACCAGGTCGCATCGGCGGCCCTCGCGAGCGTGGCCGGGACGGTCGCGCTGGCCCTCGGCGTTTACTGCCTGACCCGCCTCTGACATCGGCGGGGGCCCGGCGGGGAGCATGCCGTCAGTGCAAGGGGAGCGTCACGCTCCGGACATGCCTCAGGTGGGTACCCGGTAGTCCGGGCGGCAGGAATGGCGGTAGTCGGGTTACCGTTCGAGTGGCCGTTGTGGGCTTTTCCCGTTTGACACGGGGGCGGGATGTACCGTCACACTCCGCAGCGTCACACGTGCCAGCACGCCGCGACCCCGGGAGGAAGCCCTGGGGAGGCCCCAGCGTCGACCGGAGAGAAGAGCGAAGTTGTCCCCGACCAGCGAGACCGCACAGGGCGGCCGCCGACTCGTCATCGTCGAGTCGCCTGCCAAGGCGAAGACGATCAAGGGCTATCTCGGCCCCGGCTACGTCGTCGAAGCGAGCGTCGGGCACATCCGCGACCTCCCCAACGGCGCCGCGGAGGTGCCCGAGAAGTACACCGGTGAGGTCCGCCGCCTCGGTGTGGACGTAGACCATGACTTCCAGCCGATCTATGTGATCAACGCTGACAAGAAGGCGCAGGTCAAGAAGCTCAAGGACCTGCTGAAGGATTCCGACGAGCTCTTCCTCGCCACCGATGAGGACCGGGAGGGCGAGGCGATCGCCTGGCACCTCCAGGAGGTCCTCAAGCCGAAGATCCCGGTCAAGCGGATGGTCTTCCACGAGATCACCAAGGACGCGATCCGCGAGGCCGTCGCCAACCCGCGCCAGCTCAACCAGAAGCTGGTCGACGCCCAGGAGACCCGCCGCATCCTCGACCGCCTCTACGGCTACGAGGTCTCGCCGGTCCTGTGGAAGAAGGTCATGCCGCGCCTGTCGGCCGGCCGTGTCCAGTCCGTCGCCACGCGGCTCGTGGTGGAGCGGGAACGCGACCGCATCGCGTTTCGTTCTGCCGAGTACTGGGACCTGACGGGCACCTTCGCGACCGGCCGTGCGGGGGATCCGTCGGACCCGTCGTCGCTGGTCGCCCGCCTGCAGACCGTCGACGGCAGGCGGATCGCGCAGGGCCGCGACTTCGACTCCCTGGGACAGCTCAAGAGCGAGAACACCCTCCACCTCGACGAGGCGACCGCCCGCGCCCTCGCCGCCGCCCTGGAGAACACCCGCTTCTCCGTGCGCTCCGTCGAGTCCAAGCCGTACCGCCGCTCGCCGTACGCCCCGTTCCGTACGACGACGCTGCAGCAGGAGGCCAGCCGTAAGCTCGGCTTCGGCGCCAAGGCGACCATGCAGATCGCCCAGAAGCTGTACGAGAACGGCTACATCACGTACATGCGTACGGACTCCACGACGCTGAGCGACACGGCGATCACGGCAGCCCGCGCCCAGGTCACGCAGCTGTACGGCGCCGACTACCTGCCGCCGCAGCCGCGTACGTACGCCGCCAAGGTCAAGAACGCGCAGGAGGCCCACGAGGCGATCCGCCCCTCGGGTGATCGTTTCCGCACTCCTGCCGAGACCGGCCTGACCGGCGACCAGTTCAAGCTCTACGAGCTGATCTGGAAGCGGACCGTCGCCTCCCAGATGAAGGACGCGACCGGGAACAGCGTGACCGTGAAGATCGGCGGTGCCGCCGCCGACGGCCGGGACGTGGAGTTCAGCGCCTCCGGCAAGACGATCACCTTCCACGGCTTCCTGAAGGCCTACGTCGAGGGTGCCGACGACCCGAACGCCGAGCTGGACGACCGTGAGCGCCGGCTGCCGCAGGTCGCCGAGGGCGACGCGCTGTCCGCCGAGGAGATCACGGTCGACGGCCACGCCACCAAGCCCCCGGCCCGCTACACCGAGGCCTCCCTGGTCAAGGAGCTGGAAGAGCGCGAGATCGGCCGCCCGTCGACGTACGCGTCGATCATCGGCACGATCCTCGACCGCGGCTATGTCTTCAAGAAGGGCACGGCCCTCGTCCCGTCCTTCCTCTCCTTCGCCGTCGTCAACCTGCTGGAGAAGCACTTCGGCCGGCTCGTCGACTACGACTTCACCGCCAAGATGGAGGACGACCTCGACCGCATCGCGGCCGGTGAGGCCAAGGCCGTGCCGTGGCTGAAGCGTTTCTACTTCGGTGAGGGCACCGGCCACGGTGGCGCGGCCGAGGCGGGCAACGGCGACGGGGACCACCTCGGCGGCCTCAAGGAGCTGGTGACCGACCTGGGCGCGATCGACGCGCGCGAGGTGTCGTCGTTCCCGGTGGGCAACGACATCGTGCTCCGCGTCGGCCGCTACGGCCCGTACATCGAGCGCGGCGAGAAGGACACCGAGCAGCACCAGCGCGCCGACATCCCGGACGACCTGGCGCCGGACGAGCTGAGTGTCGAGCTGGCCGAGGAGCTGCTGGCCAAGCCCAGCGGCGATGTCGAGCTGGGCACCGACCCGGCGACCGGCCACCAGATCGTCGCCAAGGCCGGCCGCTACGGCCCGTACGTCACTGAGGTCCTCCCTGAAGGCACCCCGAAGACCGGCAAGAACGCGGTCAAGCCGCGCACGGCCTCGCTGTTCAAGTCGATGTCGCTCGACACGGTGACGCTCGACGACGCCCTGAAGCTGATGTCGCTGCCGCGGATCGTCGGCACGGACGCCGACGGCCAGGAGATCACCGCGCAGAACGGCCGCTACGGCCCGTACCTGAAGAAGGGCACGGACTCGCGCTCCCTGCAGTCCGAGGACCAGCTCTTCACGATCACGCTGGAAGAGGCGCAGGCGATCTATGCCCAGCCGAAGCAGCGTGGCCGGGCCGCCGCCAAGCCGCCGCTGAAGGAGCTGGGCGAGGACCCGGTCTCCGGCAAGCCGGTCGTGGTCAAGGACGGCCGCTTCGGGCCGTACGTCACCGACGGCGAGACCAACGCGACCCTGCGCTCCGGCGACAGCGTCGAGGCGATCACCCCGGAGCGCGGCTTCGAACTGCTCGCCGAGAAGCGCGCGAAGGCGCCCGCCAAGAAGACCGCGAAGAAGGCCCCGGCGAAGAAGACCGCCGCCAAGAAGACGGTGGCGAAGAAGACGACCGCGGCCGCGAAGAAGACCACGGCGAAGAAGACGACCACCAAGAAGGCCACGGCTTCCAAGGCGACGGCTTCGGGCGTGGAGGACTGACCGCCGAGGACTGAGTGCGGAGACCGAGCGCCGAGGACTGATCAGCCTCCGCACTGCTGTTCGACTTCGCGAAGGCTTCGCCTCTGTATCACTTCGGTACGCCCCGGCATCACTTTGATGTCGGGGCGTGCCCATGCCAGGAGAGGCGGGGTGTGGTGTCGGTGGCTGCGGATAGGCTGAACGCATGACGCGAGCCGAGCAGCCAACGGCCCCCACCACAGCCCCGGACGACGCCCTGGTCGCGGACTCCCGCGAGCGCGCCGTCCGTTCCCTGCTGCGCCGACCCGAGTTGCGGCGCCTGTGGAGCGCACAGCTGGTGAGCGGTGTCGGCGACACCCTCGCACTCCTCGTCCTGGTTGTCCTCGCCCTCCAGGCGGCGATCGCCCAGGGCGCGTTCGGCGGTGGATACCGAGGGGTCGCGTTCGCAGTGGCGACGGTCTTCGCGACGCGCGTCCTCGCCGCCCTGCTGTTCGGCGCGGTCCTCCTCGGCCCGCTGACCACGCTCACCGCCCAGGAAGGCCCCCTCGACCGCCGCTGGACCATGGTCGGCGCCGACGGCGTGCGCACCGCGCTGCTGATCGTCGCGCCCCTGTGGATCGACTGGACCCCGGACAACGCGCTGGCCGTCCTGCTGGTCACCGCCTTCGTCACCGGCGTCGCCGAGCGCCTGTGGACGGTGTGCCGGGAGAGTGCGGCCCCGGCCCTGCTGCCCGGCCCGCCCCCGGAGGGCGCCACCGTGCGGCCGCTGCCGGACCACATGGACGCCCTGCGCCGCCTCTCGCTGCGCACGAGCTTCCTCGCCGTCCCGCTGGCTGCCGCCGCGCTGGTCGTCGCCGGTCTGCTGAACAACCTGCTGGGTACCGGCGTGGCCTGGTTCGACCAGCACCATGCGGCCCTCGCGTCGTATGTGGCGGCCGGCCTGTTCGCCGCCTCCCTATCCGTGCTGACCTTCCTGGAGCTGCCCGACACCCGCACTCCGCGCCCGCGGTCCCCGCTGGAGGGCCTGCGCCGCCCGCGTACCGGCACCGGCGTCGACAAGGGCCGTACGGGCGCGATCCCGCTGCTCGTCCCGGCCTGTGCCGCGGTGGCCGGGTCCATCGCGGCGGCCGTCTCGGTGTGCGTGCTGCACGCCACCGACCTGGGCGGCGGCCCGGTTCTGTACGGCCTGCTGGTGCTGGGCCTGACCGGCGGTGTCGCCGTCGGCATCCGTACGGCGCCCTCGCTGCTGCCCTCGCTCTCGCGCCGCCGGCTGCTCGCCCTCGCGATCGCCTTCACCGGTATCGCCCTGCTGGCCGCCGGGCTCGTCCCGGACGTCACCACGGTGCTGCTGATCGTCACCCTCGCCGGTGTCACCGCCGGCGTGGCCGCGAACACCGGGCACGCCCTGCTCGACCAGGAGACCGAGGACTACCGCCGGGCGCGCGTCACCGAGCACCTGCACGCGGTCGTCCGGGTCTTCATAGCGCTCGGCGCCCTGACCGCGCCCGTGGTCGCCGGGCTCATCGGCCGGCACCGGCTGGAGAACGGCAAGTTCGTCTTCGCACACGGCGGCGCCTCCTTCACGCTGATGCTGGTCGGCGCGCTGCTGCTGCCGGTGGCCGCCCTGGTGCTCGCCAAGGTCGACGACCGTTCCGGCATCCCGCTGCGCCAGGACCTCAAGGACGCGCTGCTCGGCGGCGACGACCCGGTCGAGGCACCGGCGACGAACGGCTTCTTCATCGCCCTGGAGGGTGGCGACGGCGCCGGCAAGTCGACCCAGGCCGAGGCCCTCGCGGAGTGGATCCGCGCCAAGGGCCACGAGGTTGTGCTCACCCGCGAGCCGGGCGCCACCCCCGTCGGCAAGCGGCTGCGCTCGATCCTGCTCGACGTGTCCTCGGCGGGTCTGTCGCACCGCGCGGAGGCGCTGCTGTACGCCGCCGACCGCGCCGAGCACGTCGACACCGTCGTACGGCCCGCCCTGGAGCGCGGCGCGGTCGTGATCTCCGACCGCTACATCGACTCGTCGGTCGCCTACCAGGGCGCCGGCCGCGATCTGTCCCCGACCGAGATCGCCCGCATCAACCGCTGGGCGACCAACGGGCTCGTCCCGCACCTGACCGTCCTGCTGGACGTCTCCCCGGAGACCGCCCGCGAGCGGTTCACCGAGGCGCCGGACCGGCTGGAGTCGGAGCCCGCGGAGTTCCACGCGCGCGTGCGGGCCGGTTTCCTCACGCTGGCCGCCGCCGACCCCGGCCGCTACCTGGTGGTGGACGCCGGTCAGGAGCCCGAGGCCGTCACCACGGTGATCCGGCACCGGCTCGACACCGTGCTGCCGCTGTCCGAGGCCGAGATCAAGGCCCAGGAGGAGGCCCGGAAGAAGGCCGAGGAGGAGGCCCGCCGCAAGGCCGAGGAAGAGGCCGCGCGCAAGGCAGAGGAGGAGCGCCTGGAGCGCGAGCGCCAGGAGGAGCTGGCCCGGCTGCGCGCCGAGGAGGAGGAGCGCAAGCGCCGCGAGCTGGAGGAGGCGCAGCGCCGCGAGGCCGAACGGCAGGCGGAGGAGGCCCGGCAGCGGGCGGCGGAAGCGGCCCGGCGCGCGGAGGAGGAGCGGCAGCGGCTGCTCGCCGAGGAGAAGGCCCGCGCCGAGGAGGAGGCCCGCCGCAGGGCCGAGGAGGAGCGGCGTCGCAGGCAGGCCGAGGAGGAGGCCCGACTGCGCGCGGAAGAAGAAGCGCGCCGCCTGGAGAAGCAGCGCAAGGCCGAGGAGGCGCTGCTGCGCGCCGAGGAGGCCCGTCGGCAGGCGGCCGAGGCAGCGGCGGCGGCCGACACGGCGGCCCGCCGGTCCGGCACGCCCCTGCCGGCCGCGCCGGGCCCGGCCCCGGACGCGGCGACGGTTCCCACCCCGGTGGTGGCGCCGGACGCGCGCGGCCCCGAGGAGACGGTCCCGACCCCGGTGGCCCCGCCGGGGCGGGGAGAGCCGGGCACCGACGAGACGACGGTGCTGCGTCCAGTGCGCGACGAACAGCACGACCGTGGCCGGGCCGGCGAGGAGCCGCAGACGACCGCGGCCACCGAGCCCGGCTCCGACGCCGAGGTGACCGCCGAGCTGCCGCAGCCGCCGGTCAACGGCGCGTCGGACGAGACGGCGGTATTGCCGCCGGTTCCGGATGCGTCGGACGAGACGGCGGTGCTGCCGCCGGTTCCGGGGGCGGCCGACGAGACGGCCGTACTGCCGCCCGTACGGGGTGACGACCCGGCGAACCGGGTGCCGCCCGGCTTCTTCCGGGACGAGCGGCCCGCCGCGGGCCCCGACGGCTCCGAGGACCGTACGCGCGAGATGCCGCAGATCGACGCCGACGGCACCCCTCGTCGTCGGCCGCGTCCCGACTGGGCCGAGGAGACCCCGCTGGACGACCTGCCGTCGCTGGCGGACGAGCTGCTGGGATCGCACGACGAGCGGGAGTACGGCGACCACGACGAGGAGCCCGGCCGCAGGGGCCGGGGCCGGCGCGGCTGACGACAGCCTGCGGGCACAGGGCACAGGCGGGCACAGGGCGGCGCCGATCGGGCCATCGATCGGCGCCGCCCTCGCTCTCACCACCCGCACCGCAACGTTTCACCACGCTCACCGCAGCGTCCGCCGGACCGCGTTGTCAGTGCCCGCCCGCACAATGGAGGGCAGGAACGCGGAGTGTGACGAAAGGCGGCGTGACCCATGACCGTGTGGGACGACCTCGTCGGGCAGGAGAAGGTGAGCGCGGTGCTCGACGCGGCCGCGCGGGACGCCGACGCCCTCGTCACGGCCGCCGCGGCCGACGAGCCGCTGCCCGAGGCGTCGAAGATGACGCACGCATGGCTGTTCACGGGCCCCCCCGGAGCAGGCCGGAACCAGGCGGCCAGGGCCTTCGCCGCGGCCCTGCAGTGCGTCAGCCCCGACCGCGCCCTCGGCGGAGCCCCCGGCTGCGGCTTCTGCGACGGCTGCCACACCGCGCTGCTCGGCACCCACGCGGACGTCACCACGGTGGCCGCCGTGGGCTCGGAGATCCTGGTGAAGGACATGCGGGACACGGTCCGCAAGTCGTTCACCGCCCCGGCGAACGGCCGCTGGCAGATCATCCTGGTCGAGGACGCCGAGCGGCTGAACGAGAAGTCGGCCAACGCCGTCCTCAAGGCCGTGGAGGAGCCCGCCCCCCGCACGGTCTGGCTGCTGTGCGCCCCCTCCATCGAGGACGTCCTGCCGACGATCCGCTCCCGCTGCCGCCACCTGAACCTGCGCACGCCGTCCGTGGACGCGGTCGCCGACATGCTCGTACGGCGCGACGGCATCGAACCCGAGGTCGCGGCGGCCGCCGCCCGCGCCACGCAGGGGCACGTCGACCGCGCCCGGCGCCTGGCCACCGACCCGGCGGCCCGCGACCGCCGCGCGGCCGTCCTCAAACTGCCGCTGCGCCTCGACGAGGTCGGCGCCTGCCTCAAGGCCGCCCAGGAGCTGGTCGACGCGGCCGCCGAGGACGCCAAGCAGCTCGCCGAGGAGATGGACGGCAAGGAGGCCGAGGAGCTGAAGGCGGCGCTGGGCGCGGCCCAGGGCGGCCGGCTGCCGCGGGGCACGGCGGGCGTGATGAAGGACCTCGAGGACATGCAGAAGCGCCGCAGAACCCGCACGCAGCGCGACAGCCTCGACATCGCCCTCGGCGACCTCACGGCCTTCTACCGCGATGTCCTCGCCCTCCAGCTCGGCTCCCGCGTGGCGATCGCCAACGGCGACGCCGAGGACGCCCTGCAGCGGCTGGCGCGCGGCAGCACCCCGGAATCCACACTCCGCCGCATCGAGGCGATCGCGGCGTGCCGCGAGGCCCTCGACCGCAATGTGGCCCCGCTGCTGGCGGTGGAGGCGATGACGATGGCGCTGCGGGCGGGCTGAAGGGTTGCGCGCGGGCTGAGCAGCGAAGCCGGGAGGCCGACCGACGATGTCACGGGTGAGAAACCGCCGGCGTTGTCCCTCGTACGAGGCCACAATCCGCACGCACCGCATCGGGAGCATCGCACAGCGTTACGCTCGCCAGATGCACACCAGGCCATCCCTCCGCCGGACCCGGGGCGTCCGCCCCCGGACGACGGCTCGCCTCACGGCCGCCCTGTTCACGGCCGCCGCCCTCCTCGTGTCCGCTTGTTCCTCCGGGAGCTCGACCACGTCGGCGGGCGGTGCGGACACGGTGCTGGCCGCGCTGCCGCGTGCGACGCCGTCGGTGTTGTCGTCGTACTACTCCCAGAAGCTGCGCTGGCGCAGCTGCGGTGTCCCCGGTTTCCAGTGCGCGACGATGAAGGCCCCGCTGGACTACGCCGAGCCCGGCGCGGGCGACGTCCGGCTGGCCGTCGCCCGCAAGCTCGCCACCGGCAAGGGAAGGCCGCTCGGCTCGCTGCTGGTCAACCCGGGCGGCCCCGGCGGCTCGGCGGTGGGCTACCTCCAGAGTTACGCGGGCATCGGCTACCCGGCCGACGTCCGCGCCCGCTACGACATGGTCGCGGTGGACCCGCGGGGTGTGGGCCGCAGCGAGCCCGTGGAGTGCCTCGACGGCCGCCAGATGGACGCGTACACACAGACGGACCTGACGCCCGACGACCAGCGGGAGGAGAACGCGCTGGTCACGGCGGACAAGGGGTTCGCGGAGAGCTGCGGAGCGCACTCGGCGCGGCTGCTGCGGCACGTCTCCACCGTCGAGGCGGCGCGCGACATGGACATCCTGCGGGCGGCGCTGGGTGATCCGAAACTGAACTACGTGGGGGCGTCGTACGGCACGTTCCTCGGGGCGACGTACGCGGGCCTGTTCCCCGACCGGGTCGGCCGGATGGTCCTGGACGGCGCGATGGACCCGGCTCTGGACGCGCGGCAGATGAACCTGGACCAGACGGCCGGCTTCGAGACGGCGTTCCAGGCGTTCGCGAAGGACTGCGTGCGGCACTCCGACTGCTCGCTCGGCAGCAGGGGCACGACGCCGGCCCAGGTCGGCGACCACCTCAAGGCGTTCTTCCGGAAGCTGGACGCCCGCCCCATCCCGACGGGCGACGCGGCCGGCCGCAAGCTGGGCGAGGCGCTAGCCACGACCGGGGTGATCGCGGCGATGTACGACCAGGGCACCTGGGAGCAACTGCGCGAGGCGCTGACCTCGGCGATGAAGGAGAACGACGGCGCGGGTCTGCTCGCACTCTCCGACACCTACTACGAACGAGACTCCGGCGGTCACTACAGCAACCTGATGATGGCCAACGCGGCCGTGAACTGCCTGGACCTGCCATCGGCCTTCACCGGCCCCGAGCAGGTCGAGAAGGCGCTGCCCGACTTCGAGAAGGCGTCCCCGGTCTTCGGCGAGGGCCTGGCCTGGGCCTCGCTGAACTGTGCGTACTGGCCGGTGAAGGCCACCGGTGTGCCGCACCGTATCGAGGCGAAGGGCGCGGCGCCGATCGTGGTGGTCGGCACCACCCGCGACCCCGCGACCCCCTACCACTGGGCCCAGGCCCTGGCCCACCAGCTCGCCTCGGGCCGCCTCCTGACGTACGTCGGCGACGGCCACACCGCCTACGGCCGTGGCAGCACCTGCATCGACACGGCGATCAACACCTACCTGCTCAGCGGCACCCCACCCACCACAGGAAAACGCTGCTCATAGCCCTGCCACGCCCCTGCCGCCCGCCCCGGCCTCCTCCCTCCCGGGGCGTGGTCGGAGCACCCTCAGAAACTGTGTAGACTTACCGACGTTGCCGATCGCACCATAGTGCGGACGGCGCGCCGCCTTAGCTCAGATGGCCAGAGCAACGCACTCGTAATGCGTAGGTCTCGGGTTCGAATCCCGAAGGCGGCTCCACTGGGACCCCGGGTCAGGTATTCGCTGGCCTGGGGTTTTCTTGTGTTCGACGGACGACGAGACCGGTGTGCCGGTCGAGGCTTCAGCCGGCGACGACGGCAACGCCTGCCCGGACCAAGTCCGGCAAAGGGCCCGCAAAGTGAATCAGGGTCCGGTGAACCCGCGGATCTGAGGCAACATCTTGGTGAACGATGGGCGCCGCGCGGTCAGGGTGCGGTGCCGCCGTCGGCCGGATGGGGTGAGGGACGTGGTGGAGCCGAGGATCGCCGTAGCCGTGGTGACCATGGGCAACCGGCCCGCCGAGGTCGACGCCCTGCTGGAGTCCGTGGCCAAGCAGGACCTCGCCCCCACCCGCATCGTGATCGTCGGCAACGGCTGCCGGCTGCCCGAGTTCGCCCACCGGCTCTCCCTGCCCGGCGAGGTCACCACCATCGACGTGGAGGAGAACCTCGGCTGCCCGGGCGGCCGGAACGTCGCCCTCGCCCGCCTGCGGGAGTACGACGACGTCGACGTCGTCGTGGAACTGGACGACGACGGCCTGCTGGTCGACGCCGATGTGCTGCGGCGCGTACGGGACCTGTACGCCGCCGACCCGCGCCTCGGCATCGTCGGTTTCCGCATCGCCGACGAGCACGGCGAGACCCAGCAACGGCATGTGCCGCGCGTGGGCAGGTCGGATCCGATGCGCGGGGGCTATGTCACCGGCTTCCTCGGCGGCGGGCACGCCCTGCGCATGGCGATGCTGGCCGAGATCGGGGACTGGCCGGCCGAGTTCTTCTTCGCGCACGAGGAGACCGACCTCGCCTGGCGCGCCGCCGACGCCGGCTGGAAGATCCTCTACGCCCCCGAGCTGCTGCTCCAGCACCCCAAGACCTCGCCGGCCCGGCACGCCATCTACTACCGCGTCAACGCCCGCAACCGTGTCTGGCTCGTCCGGCGCCGGCTGCCGTTGCCGCTCATCCCCGTGCACCTCGGGGTGTGGACGCTGCTCACCCTCGCCCGCACGCGCTCCCCGGCGGGGCTGAAGGCGTGGTTCGGCGGGTTCGTGGAAGGCCTGCGGAAGCCTGCCGGCGAGCGCCGGCCCATGCGCTGGCGGACGGCGTGGAGGCTCACCCGACTGGGACGCCCACCGGTGATCTGAGACGCGGGGCGGCTGCGGGGGCGGCGACGGGGACGGGAGGCCGGGGTGCCTGCCGGGGTGCGGGGGCGTGGGGCATCTTCCGGTGGGCCGAGGCGGCGGGCGTCTGCAGGGTGTCTGTGGGTTGGCCGGGCTCGGTTTTCGCCGGTGACTTGGGGCGGGAGGTCTCGGCCGCCGGGCTTCCGTCCGTGATGCCGGTGCCGGTGCCGGTGCCGATCCGGGGCGCGGATGCTCCGCCGGTCGCCCGACCGGCGCGCACAGGTCGGATCGCCGATCGTCCGACCGGCGCACACGGAGCCAATCGCCGATCGCCCGACCGGCGCGAAACGGGGCGTTGAGAACGGAACGGGACGGGGCCCCGGGCGTTCACCTCCGCCGACCGGGGCCCCTTGCGTCCCCGGACCCGGCCTACGGCGACACTCCCCCGAGTTACGCGACATACGCGCGCGCCGTCGGGCCAGATCCGATGGAATGATCACATCAGGATTCACCAACGGATCGCTAACATGTGGCCAACGGTTCGTCGGCCGATGGCGGACCCGTTGGCCGGAATTCGCCGACGGAATCCCGAACGGGCCCTCGGTCGGGCCGATCCGGGGCCCGTGCGGCCGGCGGACGGTGGCGGGAAACCGTCCAGGACGGGGCGGAATTCCGCCAGACAACGGCGGGCACAGGCTCGTCGCGGAGCGCGGTCTACCCGACCGTGCAGGAAGACGTGGAGCGGCGTGATGCGGCGGTGCGGGCTGCGGTTCGGACTGCTGGGACCACCCGTCCTGTACGACCGACAGGCGTTCAGGATCTCGGACGAATCCCTCGACGGCGGCGTCCGCGCCATCGGCAGCCCCAAGGTGCGTGCACTGCTGGCCGCGCTGCTGCTGGAGCCGGGCCGGGTCGTCTCGGTGGAGGCGCTGAAGGACGCCCTGTGGGGCGGGGCTCCGCCCGTCTCGGCGCAGGCGTCCCTGCACAACCACGTCACCCGGCTGCGCCGGCTTTTGGACGGCCCCGACCGGCTCAGGGCCGTACCGCCGGGATACGTACTGCGCGTCGACCACGGCGAGTTGGACGTGCACGTCTTCGACACCCGGGTCGCCGAGGCACGGGCCGCGCATGCCCGGCGGGACTGGCCGGGCGTCGTACGGGCCTGTACGGCCGCGCTCGCGCTCTGGCGCGGCACCCCGCTCAGCGGGCTCCCCGCCGACCTCGGCGGTTACGCCCTGGTGCAGCGCCTGGAGGAGGCCCGGCTGCTCCTGCTGGAGTGGCGCTACGACGCCGAACTCGCCCTGGGCGGGGCACGATTGGCCGGAATCGTCCCGGAGCTCGCGGCGCTGGTCGCCGAGTATCCGCTGCGCGAGGCGTATCACCGTCAGCTCATGCTGGCCCTGCACCGCACCGGCCGTCAGGCCGAGGCGCTGGCCGTCCACCGTGATCTGCGCGCCCGCCTGGTCGAGGAACTCGGCATCGAACCCGGCCCGGCCGTGCGCGAGGCCCATGTCGAGGTGCTGCGGGGGAGCGGCGAGGAACGGCAGGGGGGCGAGGGGGAGCGCGACGGCGGTCGGCGGGGTGCCGAGGGTGGCCGTCGGCAACCGTCCGGGTCCACTGGCCATGTGGACGGTGCTGCCGAGGGGGAGGCCGAAACTCCGGCTTCGCGCGCGGGCGGTGTCCCAGCCGATGCACGTCAGGCCCCACGACCGGCACAACTCCCGCCGCCCCCGGCACACTTCACCGGTCGCGTCGATGTCCGGCGTGAACTGCGGCGCGCGCTCACCGAGCCGCCCGTACCGGCTCCGGCCATCGCCGTGCTCAGCGGTATGGCGGGCGTCGGCAAGAGCGCCCTCGCCCTGGCTGTCGCACATGAGCTGCGGGAACGTTTCCCCGATGGGCAGCTGTACGTCAACCTGCACGGCGCCACCCCCGGCATGACCCCGCTCGGCTCCGCCCAGGCGCTCGCCGCGCTGCTGCGGGACCTGGGCGCCGAGCCCCGCAGCATCCCCGAACACCCGGACGCGGCAGCCGCGTTGCTCCGTTCGCTGCTCGCCCCGGCCCGCATCCTGCTGGTACTCGACGACGCGGCGAACGCGGCCCAGGTACGGCCCCTGCTGCCGGCCGGACCCGGTTGCGCGGTGATCGTCACCAGCCGCTCGCCCCTGACCGCCCTCGACGGCGCCCGGCGCTTCCCGCTCGCCCCGCTGACCGGCGAGGACAGCGCGGCACTGCTGCGCGCGGTGAGCGGACGGGAGCGGCTGGACGCCGGTCACCCGCTGGTCGAGCTGACCGGCCGGCTCCCGCTGGCGCTGCGCGTCGTGGCCGCCCGGCTCGCCGCCCGCCGCGCCCTCACCCCGGATGTGCTGGCGAGTCAACTCGCCCAGACCGGTGGCAGATTGCGTCATCTCGAGTACGACGACCTGAGCGTCCGGCGTTCCCTGGCCGTCGCCCATGACGCGCTCGCCGCAGCCGGGCGCGAGGCGGACCGGGACGCGGCGCTCGCGCTGCGCCGCATCGGCGCACTGGACCTGCCGACCTACGGCGCCCCGCTGATCGCCCGCCTCACCGGCACCGACGCGCGGCGTGCCGAGGCGGCCCTGGACCGTCTGGTCGACGTCGCCCTCCTGGAGGAGACCGCCTACGGCCGTTACGCCCCGCACGACCTGGTCCGCGACTTCGCCCGCGAACTGGCGGACACGGGGAAGGGCACCGGCACGCACGCGCCGAGCGCCCTTCCGGACGGCGAGCAGAGCCCGGGCGTGCAGGGGGAGGCAGGCCACCGGACCGACCCCGCCGCCGCGCCCGCCCCCGATCTGATCGCCCTGCGCTGGTACGCCGCCGTGGCCGAACGGCTGCTGGAGGCGGTCGTGGAGCCCGGGATCGATCAGGAGGACCGGCGTCGGCCGACCTCCGCGCAGCCGCCGGAGCACGGGGCCGACGTGGCCGCGCTGGCGTCCTTCGAGTCCGCCGAGCAGGCCTTCGGCTGGGGAGAGGTGGAGCTGGAGAACGTCGTCGCCCTGGTGTCACGCAACGCGGACACGTCCGACCCGTGCCGGGCCGCGCACCTCTCGACGCTCGCGCGGCTGCTCTTCCCCTACGTCCAGCGTGGTGGCCGGGTCGCCGAGATGGAGGTGCTGGGGCGGGCCGCGCTCGGGGCGGCGCGGCTGCTCGGGGACGCGCCGGCCGAGGCGTACGCCCTCGGTGACCTGGCGGGCCTGCACTTCCTGACCGGCCGCCAGAAGGACGCCCTCGCGCTCACCGACGAGGCCCTGGAGATCTGGCGGCGGCTCGGTGTCGTCTCCAGGATCCGGCGCTGTCTGAACAACCGCGGCCTGCTGCTGGAGGGGCTCGGGCGGTTCGCGGAGTCCGGGGAGGCGCTGCGGCAGAGCCTCGCGTACTCGCGCCAGTTGAACGACCCCTACGGCGAGGCCGTCACCCGCAGCCATCTCGGCAACCTCTACGAGCACACCGACCCGCGTGCCGCGATCGAGCAGCACCGGCGCTCGCTGGCGATCGGGGACGCGATCGGCGCGGTCATCGTGCAGCACTCGGCGCACTGCAACATCGGCTACGCCCATCTCACCCTCGGCGAACCGGCCGCCGCTGCCGGGCACTTCGAGGAGAGCCTGCGCATCCTCGGCGGCCACGGCGACTGGCACGGCGAGTCCCAGACCCGGCTCGGCCTGGTCCGCGCGCTGCGGCAGCTGGGCGACACCGAACGGGCGGGCCGTGAGTGCGCCGAGTTGCTGCGCCGGGCCGACGCCCGCGCCGACCGCTACATGGGGGCCCTGGCCCGGCACCAGCACGGGCTGCTGCTGAGCGCGCGGGGGCGGCGGACGGAGGCGTACGACGCCTGGCGCGCGGCACTCGCGGCACTGGACGGCACCGACGAGCAGGCGGTCGTGACAGAGCTGCGGGAACTTCTCGCGCAGTGACCCAGACGCTTCGGGACACCTCGCGCCGAATACCCGAAGCGCTTGCGGTCAGACCTCGCGGCGTGGCCGACAGATGTGCGAGCGGGATGTGTGTGACGAGCGCCGGCTTTGCGGGCGGGCGCGGGGGATGAGCGCGGGTTTTGGGGTGGGGCGCGTGGCGCGGCCGGTGGATGCGCGGGCGGGTCGCGGGGGATGAGCGTCGGCTTTGCGAGTGGCTCGCGCGGTGTGGCCGACGGATGTGCGGGCGGCTGCGTGGGACGAGCGCCGAGCTGTTGCGGCGCGTGGGGTGAGCGAGGTTTTTGGGGCGGGATGCGTGGAGTGAGCGACGGGTCTGCGGGCCGGCCTCGTGGAGTGGCCAACGGGTTGGCGAGTAGCGCGTGCAGTGTGGTCGGGGTGCTTGTGTGCGGTTCTCGAAGAGTGACCGCGGGGCGTGCGAACGGCTTGCGTGGAGCGGCGGAAATGCGCTGGGGCAGCGCTCACTTGGCGTCGGCATAGCACTCCACCACCGCTGCCGTGAACGGGAACCGCACCGGGGTCTCGCCGAAGGTCAGCCGGCCGGCGAGGTCGGCGGAGGCGTGGATGGCGTGGACGACCGTGTCGGCCTCCTCGGCTGGGCAGTGCACGATCACCTCGTCGTGCTGGAAGAAGACCAGTTCCGCCTTGAGGTCCGCGCAGGCCCGGCGGAGCCCGGCGAGCATCAGCAGGGCCCAGTCGGCGGCGCTGCCCTGGACGACGAAGTTCCGCGCGAAGCGGCCCCGCGCCCGGGAGTTGGTGGAGGCGTAGCCGGGGACCCAGGCGGTTTGGCCGTCGGCCTGCGTCTCGGTGTCGTCGTCGGCGATCGGGATGCCCGCCTCTCCCGCCGTGTCCTCGCCTGCTCCGGCGGCCGGCGGGCAGGTGCGGCCCAGCCAGGTGCGCACCAGCCGGCCCTCCTCGCCCGCGCGGGCCGCCTCGTCGACGTAGGCGACGGCCTTCGGGAAGCGGCGGCGCAGCGCGGCCAGGTTCTTCAGGCCGTCGCCCGAGGTCTGGCCGTAGATCGCGCCGAGCACAGCGACCTTGGCCTGGTCACGGTCGCCGGAGAAGGCGCGGTCGGACACGGACTGGTAGAGGTCGCTCGCGCGGCCGGCCACCTCCATCAGCCCGGGGTCGCGGGAGATCGCGGCGAGCACGCGCGGCTCCATCTGGTCGGCGTCGGCCACGACCAGCCGCCAGCCGGGGTCGGCGACCACGGCCCGGCGGATCACCTTGGGGATCTGCAGTGCACCCCCGCCGTTGGTCACCCAGCGTCCGGTCACCGTGCCGCCGGCGAGGAACTCGGGGCGGAAGCGGCCGTCGCGCACCCAGTCCTGCAGCCAGGACCAGCCGTGGGCCACCCAGATGCGGTACAGCTTCTTGTACTCCAGCAGGGGCTCGACGGCCGGGTGGTCGACGGACCGGATCTCCCAGCGGCGGGTGGACTTCACCTTGATCCCGGCCTGGGCGAAGGCCTTGATCACGTCGGCGGGAAGATCGGGGCGGACCCGGCGGCCGAAGGCGGCGGAGATCTCGTCGGCCAGCTCGGCGAGGCGGCGCGGCTCGCCGCCGCCCGCGTACCGCTCGCCCAGCAGGTCGTGCAGCAGGCGGCGGTGGACCTCGGCGCTCCACGGCAGGCCCGCGTGGTTCATCTCGGCGGCCACCAGCATGCCGGCCGACTCGGCGGCCGTCAGGAGCCGCATCCGGTCGGGGTGGGCGGTCCGCTCGTGCCGCCGCAGCTGCTCGGCGTAGACCGCGAGGAGGTCGGTCAGGGGCAGGCGGGTGCCGGTGGCCTCGAACAGCGGGGACTGGGCGCCCGGTGCGGCCGAGCGCTGGGGCGGGTCGGGCGGTACGGGGCCGCCCCGGAGGCGGGCCAGGGCGGCGGCGGCCGAGCGTGGCTCGCCGTACCGGCCCTCGTGGCCCAGCAGGAGTGTCTCGGCGTCCTCGATGTCGTAGCACCGCTCCACTCGCACCCCCGTGGCGAGCAGACGCGGGTAGACCTCGGGGGTGGACCGCCACACCCAGCGCGTCACCTCCGGGCGGCTCCGCACCGCCTGGGCGAGATCGCTCTCCCGCCGCACCGGCCCGGCGGGCAGGCCGTCCGGGCCGAGGGGGGCGACGTCCACGCCGGAGTCCTCGGCCGGTGCGAGCGCCCACCGGTCGGTCATGACTGCGAGTGTGGCAGCCGGCTCTGACAATCGCTCTGACCTGCGGTTTCAGTCCTCGCTCGGGCGGGGGTCGGCCGCTTTCGCGCCGGCTGCCTCCGCGGCCGCCGCCTTCGTCTGCTCCGTCAGCAGCGACAGCACCTTGGCGATGTACGCCTCGGTCGCGGCCTTGGTGATGCCGAGGTCGCTGAGGACACCCCGGCCGTTCTCCTGCTCCAGGAGTGCGAGCAGGATGTGCTCGGTGCCGATGTAGTTGTGGCCGAGCCGGAGGGCCTCGCGGAAGGTGAGTTCCAGGGCCTTCTTGGCGTCGGGGCCGTAAGGGATGAGGTCCGGGACCTCGTCCGCGGCGGGCGGCAGCGCGGCGGTCGCGGCCTGCCGTACGGTGTCCAGGAGGACGCCCTGCTCGGTGATCGCCTTCGCCCCGATGCCCTCGGGCTCGGCCAGCAGTCCGAGGACCAGGTGCTCGGGTCGGCCCTCCGGGGTGCGGGCGGCCACCGCCTCGTTGTGCGCGGCGATGACCACGTTCCGCGCGCGCGGGGTGTAGCGGCTGAAGTCGCCGGCGTCGAGGTCGGCGGACTCCTTCGGTACGAACCGCTTCTGCGCCGCCTGCCGGGTGACGCCCATGCTCCGGCCGATCTCCGTCCAGGACGCACCCGAGCGCCGGGCCTGATCGACGAAGTGGCCGATCAGATGGTCCGCCACATCACCGAGGTGATCGGCGGCGATCACCGCGTCCTGGAGTTGTTCGAGGGGCTCGTTGTGGGCCTTCTTGATGGCCACGATGAGGTCGTCGAGGCGTACGGATGCCGTGATGTTCGGGTTGGTCGCCATGTGTCAACCGTAGGTTGCACTCTCAGTGACTGTCAACCGATAGTTGACAGTCTCTTCGGTGTGGCGTGCCGGTCACTCGGTACGACCGCCAGACGCACCGCGAGCCCGGCGAACACCGTCCCGCTGAAGTAGTCCAGGCCCCGCGCGAGGCGCCGACTGCGCCGCAGCAGTGCGGCGAGCTTCCCGGTGAGCAGGCCGACCGGGCCGTCCACCACCACGCCCATCGCCGTGATCGTGAATCCCGGCACGAGGAACTGCTCACGCACGTGCCCCAGGGCGGGGTCCACGAACTGCGGCAGGAAGGAGACGTTGAAGAGGATCACCTTCGGGTTGAGGAGGTTGGTGACGGCGCCCCGCCAGAACGCCCGTCGGCGCCCGTTGCCCGGCGCCAACTCGGTCTCGACCGGTCCGCCGTCGCCCCGGAACGCCCTGACTGCGAGGAACAGCAGATAGGCCGCGCCCGCCCAGTGCAGCGCCTCGTAGAGCGTCGGCAGGGGCAGGAACAGCGCCGACAGGCCGAGCGCCGCGGCGACCGTGTGCACGAGCATGGCGCAGGCGACTCCGAGGGCGGCCGCCACACCCGTCAGGGCCAAGCAGTCCACTGGGTGGCGGTGTTGAGGGCGAACCGATGGCCACTACGTTGGTCTCGACCACCGCAGCTCCGCAGCTCCGCACCTCCCCCGGCTCATCCGGCGACCTCGGCCGATCCCGACCCCGACCTCGATCCCGCCCCGAACCCGTGCCCGTGCCCCGGGGTGTACTCCCCGCCCCCGCCCCCACCCCGCTCCTTCATCCACAGCCTGTGGACAAAGTTCGGTCCGCTGTCGGTGGGGCGTGGCACGATCGACGGTGTGACCAGCACTGCCAGCACGGTCGAGAGGGCCTTCAGGGTCGCCCTCTACGACGACACCGACACCGGCCTCGACACCGGCGCCTCCCTGCTCGCCGCCGACCCCGCCGCGGATGCCGAACTCGCCCGGCGGGGCGAGGAGTTCATGGAGACGGCCTGGCGGCGCGGCTGGCAGCCCGCCGATGTCGTACGGCTGGTGCGGCGCGAGCTGGAGGATGTGCATGTGCGCCGAGCCGCCGCGCTGATCCGCGCCCAGGCTGGTCAGGACCGCCCCCGCGGGCGCCGCTGGGCCGCCCAGCTGGCGGAGCTGCCGGCGGATCCCGCCCGCGAGGCGGACCGCTTCTCGCAGGCCACGGCCGTGCTGGAGCTGTACCGCCTGCTGCTGCGCCTGCCCGCCCTGGAGCCACTGGAGGAGCCCCGGCACACCCCCGGCCCGGCCGCCTCCCGCATGCTCGCCCGGATTCGCGCGCTGCTCGCCAAGGCCGAGGCGACCGGGTATCCGGAGGAGGCGGAGGCGCTCAGCGCCAAGGCGCAGGAGCTGATGGCGCGGCACAGTGTCGATGAGGCGCTGCTCGCCGCCGGGGCGCCCGCGCCGGACGCGCCCGGGGCCTGCCGGATCGGGGTCGAGCCGCCGTACGAACAGGTCAAGGCGGTCCTGCTCGACGCCGTGGCCGGCGCGAACAACTGCCGCGCGGTGTGGCACGAACCGTTCGGCTTCTCCACGGTCGTCGGTTTCGAGGCGGACCTGGAGGCGGTCGAGTTGCTCTACACCTCGCTGCTGGTGCAGGCGACGCACGCGATGACCAGGGCGGAGGCCGCTCAGAGAGCCGGCGGACGGAAGCGGACCAAGACCTTCCGGCAGTCCTTCCTGGCCGCCTACGCCCACCGGGTCGGCGACCGGCTCACGGCCGCCGTCGAGGCCCAGGTCAGCCAGGACCTGCTGCCGGTCCTCGCCACCAGGGAGATGGCCGTCACCGACCGGCTGGAGCGCATGTTCCCCGAGACCACCACCACCCGGCTGCGTGGGGTGACCGACGCGGCAGGCTGGACGGAGGGCGCCCGCGCGGCGGACCAGGCACAGGTCAGAGCCCGCCGCGGACTGCGCTGAACCCACCTCGAGCAGCTGTCGGTCCGCGGGGACCTGAAGTGAGCCCGGGTGGCCGGCGCATAGGTGCCGCGGCCAGCGCCCGGAACCTGGAGCGAGCCCAGCCCGGGCAGAAGGCAGAGCACCCGAAGCCGCTCTCAGCGCGCCCGGCCCGAGCCGACCCGCCCGAGTCCGGCGGCGACGCGCACGGAGTTGGAGTCGGCCCGCGCCCGGTTGAACTCAGTCCACTCCAGGCCCGAAGTCGGCCCGCCCTAATCCGGCGGTGACCCGTACGGAGCTGGAGTCGGTCCGCGCCTGGCTGTACTCAGCCCAGTCCAGGCGGGAGTGGCCCCGCCCGAATCCCGCGGCGACGCGCACGGAGCTGGAGTCGGTCCGCGCCCGGCTGTACTCAGCGCACTCCGGGCCGGTGTGGCCCCGCCCGAATCCGGCGTCAGCTCAGCCGGGCCGGAGCGATCCCGTCTCAATCCGGCGTCAGCCCTCAGCCCGGAGGGACCCCGCCCGGCCCGAACCAGCCCGCCCGAATCCGGCGGCGACCCGTACGGAGCTGGAGTCGGCCCGCGCCCGGCTGTACTCAGCGCACTCCGGGCCGGTGTGGCCCCGCCCGAATCCGGCGTCAGCTCAGCCGGGCCGGAGCGATCCCGTCCCAATCCGACGTCAGCCCCCAGCTGAAGTGACCCCGCCCAGGCTGGAGCCGCCCGCCCGAAGTCGGTGTCAGCGTGCGCGGGCTGCCGGGGTGGTCAGTCGCCGACCTGCTGGAAGGCGGTCACGGAGGCGTTCGGGCCGGTGCCGCCGGTCTGGGTGGCGACGGTGCCGTACGACCAGGGGAAGCTTCGGGACGCGGTGGTGCCCGGCAGGGTGATCTTCACGGTCTTGGCGTCCAGCGCGGCCTTGTCGCCCGCCTTGCCGCGCACGTAGGCGATGGTGAAGGACGCCGAGTCGCCCTTGGCGAGCTTCAGCTTCTGGGCCTTGGCGCCCTTGAGCGCCGGCACCTTGGCCTCGGTGTTGCCGGCGCTCAGGACGACGTCCGCGAAGTGGTCCAGGGTGCAGGGCTTGCTCTGGTTGGTGATGCTGACCGGAATCTCACCCGTGTCACCGGCCTTCGGGGCCACGCTCGCGGACCCGATCTGCACGGAGACCCCGCCGATCTCGCAGGCCGAGCCGTTCTTGCTGCCGCTCTTGCTCCCGCCGTCGTCGCAGGCGGTGAGCAGCAGGGCGGCGGCGAGGGCCGTGACGGTGAGCGGAATGGCGCGCATGAGCAGTCCCATCGAGGTCGTGACGGTGCCCCTGCATCATGGCGCCTGCGCGCCGGGCCGGTGCGCCCACCCCCGGCGGAATCACCACTTCAGGTGGCGTCACTCCGCACCGGATCCACACCGGATCCACCCGTGCCGCGGCTTCAACTCACTTCTTCACCTTGGTCGGCAGCGCCGAAGGCAGCGTGCCGCCCTCCGCCTTGGTGTACGTCTCCTTGCCGGTCTTGCCCGACCAACTCACCGTCATGCCCTTGGTGTTCACCGAGTCCACCATGCCGGTGGCCCGGTCCTTGTTGCCGTCTGGGCAGGACAGGTGGATCATCTGCATCCCGGACTCCTCGCGCGCGGTGCCCTGGCACCAGGCCTTCCGGCCCGTCACGAAGAGCCCGGCCTTCTTGCCGGTGATCACCAGGGCCACGATCTTGCCGCCGCTCGTGGTGATCCAGCTGCCCTGGAGCTTGCCGGAGGCCCCGGCCACCGCTCCCGAGGCCGAGCGCGAGGCGGAGGCCGACGCGGTCGCGCTCGGCGTCGTCGGGGCGGTGGTCTTCGCGCCCCCGCCACCCCCGCCCCCGCTGCACGCGGTCAGCGCGGCGAGCGCGCCGACCAGGCCTGCTGCCACGGTCGCGGTCCGCACCCTGGCAGTCGCAGCAGTCGCACCAGTCGCAGTAGTCACCGGAAAGCTCCCAAGCTGTAGCGGCCGGCCGTCCTCGGCCGGACGGCCCGCAGCAAGCTACCAGCAGCGACCAGGAGGACTATCGGATGCCGGGCAGGAATCCGTTGAGAAGCCACCCACCGCCTCCAGGTCGGGAAGCTGCCCACCCCACGCGTAGGAAAATCCCTACGCTTGACCAGTAGGGAATCCCCTACCTATTCTCGTGCCCATGAACCCCATGAGCGCGCCCATGAACATCACCCACGCCTCCTTCGTCACCCTCCCCGTCGCCGACCAGGACCGCGCCCTGCGCTTCTACCGGGACGTGCTCGGCTTCCAGGTCACCGCCGATCTGCAGATGCCGCCCGGGCGCTGGCTCCAGGTCGCGCCGAAGGGCGCGCAGACCGTCTTCACGCTCTCCGGGCCGGACATGGGCGGTTTCGAGCCCGGCTCCGCACGGGGGATCATGTTGGTGACGACCGATGTCGACGCCGACTGCGCGCGGCTCGCCGAGGCGGGCACCGAGGTGCAGGGCCCGGAGGAGTACCCGTGGGGGCGCATGGCCTCCTTCACGGACCCCGACGGCAACGGTCTGATGCTGCTGACGGAGAAGGAAGGCTTCTGAACCCGCCATGACTACTGGGGCCGGGACGGCTGCCGCCGAGGACCGCGTCTTCGCCGCGCTCGCCAACGCCACCCGTCGCGAGGTGCTGCGGCTGCTGCGCGAGCGCGGACCGCAGCCCGTCCAGGCCCTCGCCGACCACTTCGACATGCGCCGCCCGAGCCTCTCGGAACACCTCAAGGTGCTCCGGGAGGCCGGCCTCGTCTCCGAACAGCGCTCCGGACGGCAGCGCATCTACCGCCTCGAGGCCGCCCCCCTCGCCGAGGTGCAGGACTGGCTCCACCCGTACGAGCGGTTCTGGCGCGACCGGCTGAAGGGCCTCGGCGACCTGCTCGACCGTCTGCCCGACGATGACCAGCCATGAACCCACAACCCGATGACGACCTGACCACCATCCGCGTCGACCAGTTCTTCCCGCACCCGCCCGCCAAGGTCTGGCGCGCCCTGACCGACCCCGCGCTGCTCACCCAGTGGCAGATGCCCGGTGCCGAGGACTTCCGGCTGGAGGTCGGCCACCGGTACCGGATGACCTCCGTCCCGCGTCCGAACGCCCGTTTCTCCGGGGTCGTGGAGGTGCGGGTGCTGGCCTACGACATCGAGCGGATGCTGTCCGTCCGCTGGGCCGACGCCGATCCGGCCAACCCCGCGGACTGGACCATCACCTGGACCCTGGAACAGGAAGGGCGCGGTACGCGTCTTTTCCTGGTGCACGAAGGTTTCGATCCGGACGACCCGGCTCAGCTGATGGCGCGGAAGATCATGGACGGGGGGTGGCGGGGGCATGTCCTGCCCGCTCTGGGGCAGACGCTGGAGCAGCTTCGCTGACGCAGGGGTCTCCCGGACGGTAAAGCGGACGTCAAAGCTGTAACCGTGGGAGCACCGCACGTGCACGTGCATTTGCTCATGCATCTGCACGTGAACAAGGTTATGATCCGGGTCAGTTGACCACAGCATCTATGGCCACACCAGCCAGTGCACCACTGGGGAGCGACCTGTGGACCGCGACGTTGACGGCGTGTACGGGGGGTACGACGTGTACAACGGCATGGCTGCCGCGCAGCTGGTCGGAGTGGCCTGGCAGAAGAGCAGGCACAGCAACTCGCAGGGTTCCTGCGTAGAGTTCGCGCGACTGCCCGGCGGCGACGTCGCCGTACGCAACTCGCGTTTCCCGGACGGCCCGGCGCTCGTCTACACGCGTGCGGAGATCGAGGCCATGCTTCTCGGCATCAAGGACGGCGAGTTCGACCACCTGATAGTGAGCTGACGCCTGTGGCCCGCCCCTGCGCCCGTGCGTGGCAACGATGTCGGGGTGTACGCGCGTAGAACTCGGGCGTCCGTAGGTGCCGTACCGCGTCAGTCGGCCGACTGGAGCCGGAACATGGCCCAGACCACCTTGCCGTCGAGGGTGCCCGCGAGCGGGTGCCAGCCCCAGCTGTCGGCGAAGGAGTCGACCAGGAACAGCCCGCGGCCGGACTCGGCGGAGAAGTCGTCCGAGTCGCGCGGCGCCGGCGTCTCGTGGCTCGGGTCGCGCACCGCGCACACCAGCCGCTCGGTCCAGCGCATCAGGTGCAGGCGTACCGAGGGTTGGTGCTCAAGGCACACCGTGTCGGAGGGCAGCGCGTGACGCAGGGCGTTGGTGACGAGTTCGGAGACGACGAGACATATGTCGTCGAAGCGGTCGCCGACGTCCCACTGGTCGAGGGTGCCGCGGGTGAAGCGCCGGGCCTCGCGCACCGCTTCGTAGCGGGCGGGCAGGGCACAGGAGGCGGCATCGGACACGGCCGCGGGATCCAGCGGCGGAAGGCCCTGCCGTAACGGCTTGAGCATGGTCGATCCATTCGTTCCCATGCGAGGCACTCCCGGGAATTCGCGGTCGTTGCGATGCAGCGGTGGCGCGGCACCATGGTTTCGGATGCGCGGAGCAGATGCAAGGGCAGATGCACGTGCACGCGACCGAAATGGCACCGCCCGTACCGCTTCTTGGCCATTTTTTCCGCCATCTTCTCCGCGGTTGCCGCCAGAGGTCCTGACCTCTTCCCGACAACGCGCAGGCAGAAACGGCTCACCTCTTTCCGTTTCCGTAACCGGACGAGTACTGCTCGGAGTGTTTTGGTGGCAGACTGCGGGCCCTGAAGACGGTTGGGGAGGCTGGCGAACGTGAGCGCGGGAGAGCCCGGATCGGTGGTGCGGCGGATGCTGCTCGGCTCGCAACTGAGGCGACTGCGTGAGGCGCGGGGGATCACGCGCGAGGCGGCGGGGTACTCCATCCGCGCCTCCGAGTCGAAGATCAGCCGGATGGAGCTGGGCCGGGTGAGCTTCAAGACCAGGGATGTAGAGGACCTGCTGACGCTGTACGGCATCACGGACGACACGGAGCGCGAGTCGCTGCTGTCCCTCGCCCGGGAGGCCAACGTGGCCGGTTGGTGGCACAGTTACACCGACGTCCTGCCCAGCTGGTTCCCCACCTATGTGGGCCTGGAGGGCGCCGCGTCCCTGATCCGCGTCTACGAGGTGCAGTTCGTGCACGGCCTGCTGCAGACGGAGGACTACGCCCGCGCGGTGGTCCGGCGCGGCATGAAGGGCGCGAGCGCGGCCGACGTCGAACGCCGGGTCGCCCTGCGCCTGGAGCGGCAGAAGCACCTGTTCGCGCACAGCGCCCCCGAGTTCCACTTCGTCCTCGACGAGGCCGCCCTGCGCCGCCCCTACGGCGATCGCGAGGTGATGCGCGGCCAGCTCCAGCACCTCATCGACGTCTCCGAGCGGCCCAACGTACGGCTGCAGATCATGCCGTTCGGCTTCGGCGGACACTCCGGCGAGAGCGGCGCCTTCACCATCCTCAGCTTCCCCGACGCCGACCTGTCCGACGTCGTCTACATGGAACAGCTGACCAGCGCCCTCTACCTGGACAAGCGCGAGGACGTCGCCCAGTACGAGCAGGCCCTGAAGGAGCTCCAGCAGGACAGCCCGGGTCCCGACGAGAGCCGGGACCTCCTCCGGGGGCTCCTGCAGCTGTCCTGAGGACTCCCTCCAACTCGCTTTAAACACAAGTACGATGACGTGCGATCAGACCGCGACCAGGATCTGTCTCCGCTAGTGATTGAGGGATCACATGTCGTCCTACTTCAGCGACCTGGCCCAGCAGTACATCGACGGAGAATGGCGACCGGGCACCGGCTCCTGGGACGTCATCGACTTCAACCCCTACGACGACGAGAAGCTGGCCTCGATCACCGTGGCCACGGTCGACGAGGTGGACCAGGCCTACAGGGCGGCCGCCCGTGCCCAGAAGAAGTGGGCCGAGACCAACCCCTACGCCCGCCGCGCGGTGTTCGAGCGGGCGCTGCGTCTCATAGAGGACCGTGAGCAGGAGATAGCCGACCTGATCATCGCGGAACTGGGCGGCACGCGCGTGAAGGCCGGTTTCGAGCTGCACCTCGCCAAGGAGTTCCTGCGCGAGTCGATCCACCTGGCGCTGCGCCCCGAGGGCAGGATCCTGCCCTCCCCGGTCGACGGCAAGGAGAACCGGGTCTACCGGGTGCCGGTCGGCGTGGTGGGCGTGATCAGCCCCTTCAACTTCCCCTTCCTGCTGTCGATCAAGTCGGTCGCCCCGGCCCTCGCGCTCGGCAACGCCGTCGTCCTCAAGCCGCACCAGAACACCCCGATCGCCGGCGGTACCCTGATCGCGAAGCTCTTCGAGGAGGCCGGGCTGCCCGGCGGCCTGCTCAACGTCGTCGTCACCGACATCGCCGAGATCGGCGACGCGTTCCTCGAGCACCCGGTCCCGAAGGTCATCTCCTTCACCGGTTCCGACAAGGTCGGCCGGCACGTGGCCACCGTCTGCGCCGCGAACTTCAAGCGCTCGGTGCTCGAACTGGGCGGCAACAGCGCGCTGGTGGTCCTGGACGACGCCGACATCGACTACGCCGTGGACGCGGCGGTCTTCAGCCGGTTCGTCCACCAGGGCCAGGTCTGCATGGCCGCCAACCGCGTCCTCGTGGACGCGTCCGTCGCCGAGGAGTTCACCGAGAAGTTCGTCGCCAAGGTGAAGTCGCTGAAGGTGGGCGACCCGCGCGACCCGCAGACCGTCATCGGCCCGGTGATCAACTCCCAGCAGGCGAACGCCGTCTCCGGCACCGTCGAGCAGGCTGTCGCCGAGGGCGCCACGGCCCTCGTCCGGGGTGCCACGGAGGGCAACCTGGTGGCGCCCAGCGTGCTCACCGGCGTACCCGCCGACTCCGCGTTGCTCCGGCAGGAGGTGTTCGGCCCGGTCGTGTTCCTCATCCCCTTCGAGGGGGAGGAGGAGGCGCTGCGCCTCGTCAACGACACGCCGTACGGCCTCAGCGGCGCCGTGCACACGAGTGACATCGAGCGGGGCGTCGCCTTCGCCAAGCAGATCGACACCGGCATGTTCCATGTGAACGACGGCACCGTCCACGACGAGCCGATCGTGCCGTTCGGCGGCGAGAAGCACTCCGGCATCGGCCGCCTGAACGGCGAGACGACGCTGGAGGCCTTCACCACCGTCAAGTGGATCTCGGTCCAGCACGGCCGCAGCGGGTTCCCGTTCTGACCGCTGCCCAGAAAGTCGCGGGCCAGAAAGTCGTCGGCCCAAAAGTCGCGGGCCATTGCGGACAGAATCTGACCTCAATGGCCCGTAGCGTCGTCGGTGTCAGGGGGCACAGGCCCCGGCGAAGGCGGACGGAAAGGCGGCCGGCCATGGTCAAGCACGTACCAGCGGAGGCACAGGGCGACGAGCGCGGGGCGCTGCTCGCCTTCATCGAGGAGCAGCGCGGCGGGATCCGCCGGGCCCTGCTCGGACTGACCGAGGAGCAGGCCCGCTCCCGCCCCAGCGCCAGCGAGCTGTCGCTCGGCGGCCTGCTCAAGCACGTCGCCGAGGTCGAGCAGATCTGGATCGCCCGGGCCAGGCAGGAGCCGCCGGCGGTCAGGCGCGACGAGTCCAACTGGCACGAGAGCTTCCAACTGGTCGGCGAGGAGACGGTCGCCTCGCAGCTGGCGTACTGGGAGCAGGTCGCCGCCGAGACGGAGAAGTTCATCCGCTCCGCGCCGAGTCTGGACGACACCTTCCCGCTGCCGCCGGACCCCTGGTTCCCGCCGCAGGGCCGGGTCTCGCTGCGCTGGCTGTGTCTGCACCTGATCCGCGAGACGGCCCGGCACGCCGGCCACGCCGACATCATCCGCGAGTCCCTGGACGGGAAGACGGCCTTCGAGCTGGTGGCCCAGGAGCAGGGCGGCTCCTGGGGGTGACCGAGGGGCGGGCGGCCGTACGGCAATAGCCTGGACCGCATGTCAGCGATCCGTCTCCTCGTGCTGGGCGCGGTCCGCCGGCACGGGCGGGCCCACGGCTACCAGGTGCGGGGCGACCTGGAGTACTGGGGCGCGCACGAGTGGTCCAACGCCAAGCCGGGCTCGATCTACCACGCCCTGAAGCAGATGGCCAAGCAGGGGCTGCTGCACGCGCACGAGATCGCGCCGTCGACGGCAGGCGGCCCGCCGCGCACCGAGTACGAGCTGACCGCGAAGGGCACCGAGGAGTACTTCGCCCTGCTGCGCGACGCGCTGGTCACCTACGACCAGCGCGTCGACGTGAAGACGGCGGCCATCGGTTTCATGGTCGACCTGCCGAGGGCCGAGGCGGTGGCGCTGCTGAAGGAGCGCACGCGCCGCATCGAGGCGTGGCGCTCCTCGGTCACCGAGCACTATGTGCCGGAGGAGGGGGCCGGGCAGCTCGGGCACATGGGCGAGATCATGAACATGTGGGTCCACACGGCCGACTCCGAGGCCGAGTGGACCCATGGCCTCGTGGGGCGCCTGGAGAGCGGGGCCGACACGTTCGCGGGCGAGGGGGACCCGTTCGTCGGCGTGCTCGCCGAGGACGAGGAGAACCCGTACGCGACGGGGGAGCGGCACCCGGAGGACGACCGCTGATCATCGCGTGATCACCGTCGAGGACGCACGCAAGACCTACGGCACCACACACGCCTTGGACGGACTCGACCTGCAGGTCACGCGCGGCACCGTGCACGCCCTCCGGACGGACGACGGGAATGTCGGGAATGTGACGACAGGACCGAGGAGGGACCCGCCGGCTCAGTGTCAGTGGTGGAAGCCGGTCGCCGCCTCCTTGTCCCGGGTCAGCGGATGCGGCTGCCGGCGCAGTTCGGGCAGCAGGCGGGTCAGGTCGGCCAGGAACAGGTCGGCCAGGTCGTGGGAGAAGCCGTTGCGGCACACGACCCGCAGCACGGAGAGGTCCTCCCGGTTCGCCGGGAAGGTGTACGCGGGCACCAGCCAGCCGCTCTCGCGCAGCCGCCGGGAGACGTCGAAGACGTCGTACGACGTCACGTCGGGGGTCGTGGTGAACGCGAACACGGGCAGCTCGTCCCCGTGCGTCAGCAGCCGGAAGTCGCCCAGCTCCGCGATCCGTCGGGCGAGCGAGGTCGCCACGTCCCGCGTCGACTGCTGCACCGCGCGGTATCCCGCGCGGCCGAGGCGCAGGAAGCTGTAGTACTGCGCGACCACCTGGGCGCCGGGCCGGGAGAAGTTGAGCGCGAAGGTCGGCATGTCGCCGCCCAGGTAGTTGACCCGGAAGACCAGCTCCTCGGGCAGCGCTTCCTTGTCCCGCCACAGCGCCCAGCCGACGCCCGGATACACCAGCCCGTACTTGTGCCCCGAGGTGTTGATGGAGGCCACGCGCGGCAGCCGGAAGTCCCACACGAGGTCCGGGTCCAGGAAGGGCGCCACCATGCCGCCGGACGCGCCGTCCACGTGTACCGGGACGTCCAGCCCGGTGCGCTCCTGGAGGGCGTCCAGGGCGGCGCACAGGTCGGCGATCGGCTCGTAGGAGCCGTCGAAGGTCGAGCCGAGGATGCCGACGACCCCGATGGTGTTCTCGTCGCACAGCTCGGCCGCCGCCTGCGGATCCAGGTGGAAGCGGTCGCCCTCCATGGGCACCAGCCGGGCCTCCACCTCCCAGAAGTTGCAGAACTTCTCCCAGCAGACCTGGACGTTGATGCCCATGACCAGGTTGGGGCGGGCGCCCGGGTAACGGTCGGCGTTGCGCGTGGCCCACCGCCGCTTGAGGGCCATCCCGGCGAGCATGCACGCCTCGCTCGACCCGGTCGTCGAACAGCCCACCGCCGCCGCCGGATCCGGCGCGTTCCACAGGTCGGCGAGCATCGCCACACAGCGCCGCTCCAGCTCGGCCGTGCGCGGGTACTCGTCCTTGTCGATCATGTTCTTGTCCCGGCACTCCGCCATCAGCACCCCGGCCTGCGGCTCCATCCAGGTGGTGACGAACGTGGCGAGGTTCAGCCGGGAGTTGCCGTCCAGCATCAGCTCGTCGTGCACCAGCTGGTACGCCGTGGACGGGGCGAGCGGCGCGTCCGGGAGCCGGTGCGTGGGCGGGGCCTCGGTCATGCCGCCGACCGGATTGGCCTCCCCGTAGAACGGGTTGACGGCAATCGTCCGCTCTTCGTGTTTCTCGGGACCTTTGTGCAGGGCCATGAACGTGCCTCCAGGGTTGCCAGGGTTGCCGGGGAAAGGTTTTCAGTGGATCGGGGTGCCGTCCCTGTTCAACTGCATCTGAGGGCGCCCCGTCACCAGCAGCCAGGCCGGCAGCGACGCGATGCACAGCACGGCGATGATGGCGGGCGAGGCGACCAGCACGGCGGCGGTGAACAGGCTCACCCAGCCCTGCCGGGTGATGGCCAGGAGCATGCCCAGGACGCCCGTGGCCACGCCCAGCGCCGCAGGCACGGCCGGAACGAGCGCGTGCGCGGACAGCCCCAGGGCCGAGCCGACGAAGACGGACGGGAAGATACGCCCGCCACGGAAGCCGCAGGACGCGGCGACGAGCAGCGCGGCCAGCTTCACCACCGCCATCCCGGCGAACTGCCCCGCCGACCAGCCGTCCGGGTGCCGGGCCAGCTCGCCGACCTCCGACAGTCCCTTGAAGAGCGTCAGATGGCCGCCGAGGGCTCCCAGAGCGCCCAGTACGACCCCGCCGGCCGGAAGCGTCAGCATCGGGTGCCGCAGCCGCCGGAAGGCCGCGTGGACGAGCGGGAAGGCGTACACGGCGCCCATGCCGAGCAGCGCGGCCGCCGGGGCGATCACGAGGGCGGCCAGGACGTCCCTCGGATGCGGGTGACCCATGGGCGGCAGCCCCAGGTCGAAGGTCGGATGCGCCACCAGGGTGGTGGTGATGGCCCCACACGCGCCGGCGGTCAGCGGCGCGAACAGGTTGTCCCACAGCCGGCCGCGCATCGGGCGCCCGGCCAGCGCCTCGGAGATGACCAGCGCCGCCGCGACCGGCGTGCCGAACAGCGCGCCGATCGTCGCCGACTCCGCCAGCACCGGCCACAGCGTGCCCGGCGCCCGGGGCATCAGGCGCACGCCGAGCCAGACCGCGAGGCCCACGTTCACCGCGATGACCGGGTTCTCCGGGCCGAGGCTCGGGCCGCCGGCCAGCATCAGCCCGGTCGCCAGCACCAGCCCCGGCAGCACGACCGGCGGCATCACCGGGGCGGTCAGGCCGAGGGTGGCCGGGTCGGGCCCGGCGTGCCCGGGCACCTTCCACACCACCAGCCCGACCCCGAGGCCCGTGGCGGTCAGCATCACGAACATCCACGCCACCGAGTAGCGGCCCACCCCGAGCGCGTCCGGCAGCGGCCCCCACAGCACGTGCAGGAGCTGCTCCGCCGCAGTGCTGATCCCGAGGTAGACCAGGCTCGCGAGCACGCCGACGGACACGGCGGGCAGGATGAACGGCAGCAGGGCCCGTGCCGGAGCCGTAGGTGCGGTGGGGAGCGCCTGCGGCGCGTCGGTTTCCTGGGCCACGGGCTCACCATAAGCGGACAAAATGCCCGCAACATCCCGAACATCACGCCCGAACATCCCGAAGGGAAACCGGCTTGCACCTCACGTGACGTGAGGCCTCAGCGTGGAGGACGTACCGACCGAAGGAGCGGAAAGTGAGCTACTCCGTGGAACGGGTCTACTCCGTGGGAGAGGTCGCCGGGTTCGCCGGGGTCACGGTGCGCACCCTGCACCACTACGACGAGATCGGCCTGCTCGTGCCCGGCGAGCGCACCCACGCCGGGCACCGGCGCTACACCGACGCCGACCTCGACCGGCTCCAGCAGATCCTGTTCTACCGGGAGCTCGGCTTCCCGCTCGAGGAGGTCGCGGTCCTGCTCGACGACCCGGACGCGGACCCGCGCGCGCACCTGCGCCGCCAGCACGAACTGCTGACCGCCCGGATCGACAAGCTCCAGAAGATGGCCGCGGCCGTGGAGCACGCCATGGAGGCACGCACGATGGGTATCAACCTCACCCCGGAAGAGCGGTTCGAGGTGTTCGGGGACAAGGACCCCGAGCAGTACGCCGAGGAGGCGGAGCAGCGCTGGGGCAACACCGAGGCCTGGGCCGAGTCCCAGCGCCGCGCCGCCACCTACACCAAGGAGGACTGGAAGCGCATCCAGGCCGAGGTCGACGACTGGGGCCAGCGGTACGCCGCCCTGGTCGCCGCCGGCGAGCGGCCGACCGGCGAGGCGGCCATGGACCTGGCCGAGGAACACCGGCAGCACATCAGCAGGTACTACTTCGAGGTCCCGTACGAGCTGCACCGGTGCTTCGCGCAGATGTACGTCTCCGACGAGCGCTTCAAGGCGTTCTACGACGCCATGCACCCCCAGCTCGCCGAGCACCTGCGCGACGCGATCCTCGCCAACGCCGACCGCCACACCTCCTGACCGGTCCTGGCCCGGGTGCGCACGGGGGTCACTCCCGGGCCAGGACCACCGCCGTGCCGTAGGCGCACACCTCGGTGCCCACGTCGGCGGCCTCCGTCACGTCGAACCGGAACGCCAGCACCCCGTTCGCGCCACGCGCGCGTGCCTGCTCCACCAGGCGCTCCATGGCCTGGTTGCGGGTCTGCACGAGGGTCTTGGTCAGCCCCTTCAGCTCGCCGCCGATCATCGACTTCAGGCCGGCGCCGATCTGGCTGCCGAGGTGCCGTGACCGCACGGTGAGCCCGAAGACCTCGCCGATCACCTGCTGCACCCGGTGTCCGGGCACGTCGTTCGTCGTCACGACCAGCACGTCCGGCTGGGGCCCCTGGCCGCCGCCGTAGTCATCGAGTCCCATGAGTCACAGCTTTCTCCCAGTCATCCCACAGTGCATCCTCATCCCACAGTGCATCCTGGAGACACCGGTGGAACCTGGGGCGGTCACATCACGTTGATAGCTTTGTGCGGCCCTTCGTCGAAGACCAGCCGCCGTAGTCGCCTTCACCCCTCAGGAGCCCGGACCCGTGATGACACTCGCCCTCGGCCCGAGCTGGCTGGATCCGAACCACCTCCTCAACTCGTTCGGGATCTGGGGCCTGCTCCTCGTGGTCTTCGCCGAGTCCGGCCTGCTCATCGGCTTCTTCCTGCCGGGTGACTCGCTGCTGTTCACCTGCGGCCTGCTGATCACCTCCCACCAGATGCACTTCCCGCTGTGGGGTGCGATCGGCCTGATCTGCCTCGCCGCGATCCTCGGCGACCAGGCGGGCTACATGTTCGGCAAGAAGGTCGGCCCTTCCCTGTTCAACCGCCCGGACTCCCGCCTGTTCAAGCAGGAGAACGTCACCAAGGCGCACGAGTTCTTCGAGAAGTACGGCCCGAAGTCCCTGGTCCTGGCCCGCTTCGTGCCCGTGGTGCGCACGTTCACGCCGATCATCGCCGGTGTCAGCGGCATGAAGTACCGCTCGTTCCTGACCTTCAACGTCATAGGCGGCGCCCTGTGGGGTGCGGGCGTCACCCTGCTCGGCTCCTGGCTCGGCAACATCGGCTTCGTCAAGAACAACATCGAGGCGATCCTCATCCTGATCGTCCTCGTCTCCGTGATCCCGATCGCGATCGAGTTCCTCCGGGCACGGAGCAAGGAGAAGAAGGCAGCACGGTCCGCCCCGGCACCTCAGCCCCGGCACCAGCAGACCCCGGTCATGGACACCGCGACCACCCAACTGCGCCGCATCGAGCCGGACCAGCCGTACGAGGAGCAGGACCAGCAGTACTGGAACCAGGGGTACGACCAGCAGCAGTACTACGACCACCAGCACCACCAGCAGCCGTTCCCGCAGCAGCCGTTCCCGCAGCAGCCGTTCCCGCAGCAGCAGTACGGCCACCACCAGTACGACCAGAACCCGTACCCGTACGACTACGAACAGGGCGGTTACCGCGCCCCGTAGGGGGCGGGGAACTCCCGAGCCGGGCGGCGCTAGAAACCTCGCGTTCGCTTGGCGGCTCGGCGCTTCCCCGCAGACCCGACCCTCAGGAACAGCCGGAAGACCTCCGACCCCAGGTTGACCCCGATCGCGATGGCCATGGCCAGCGACGCCGCGTTGGCCAGCGACACCAGCCCCTTGTCCACCTGGTTCTGGGCCATGTTCAGCAGCCCGAAATACGTGGCGGAGCCGGGCAGCAGCGGCCCGATCGCCGCCGTCGTGTAGGGCAGCGCCGACGCGAACCGGTACCGCGACAGCAGCTGCCCGAACAGACCGACCAGCCCCGCGGCCACGGCGGTGGACGCCACCGGCGAGATGGCGCCGACGTTGTGCATCGCGCCGTACACCGTCCAGGCCACGCCCCCGTTGAGGGTCACCCACAGCACGGTCGACCGCTCCTGCTGGAGCAGCACCGCGAAGGTCAGCGACAGCACCATGGAGGCCGCGATCTGGATCAGCGGCCGCTCGTTGATGACGAGCGCCGCGTCCGGGTTGAGCTTGCCGCCCACCTTCACCCCGAAGTACAGGACGACCAGCACGCCGGTGACGATGCCCACGAAGAAGTACAGGACCTCCAGCAGACGGGCCGACGCGGTGATGTAGAAGCCGGTCAGGCCGTCCTGCACGCCCGCCACCAGTGCCCGCCCGGGCAGCAGCGCGAACAGTCCACCGGTGACGACGGCGGAGGCCTTCACATCGACGTGCGCCAGCGCGAACGCCACCCCGATCGCCGCGGGCGGCATCGCGGCGACCGTGAACTGGTAGAACTCCGGCAGTCCGCGCCCCGCGCACAGCCAGGCCAGCCGGTCGCCGAGCATCGCGCCCAGCGCGGCCGCGACGAACACGATCAGGTCGCCGCCGACCAGGGTGGAGGCCGCACCCGCCAGCAGCCCGCTGGCCAGGGTCAGCGCCCAGCCGGGGTAGGGGTGCCGGTTGCGGCGGATCTCCGCCAGCCGGCGGTAGGCCTCCTCCAGGGAGACATGGGTCTCCGGGTCGGTCAGGTCGTCCACCAGCCGGAACACCGCCGCGAGCCGGGTGTAGTCGGTGCCCCGCCGCCGTACCGTCCGCGAGGCCGTCACCGGGTCCTCCACCAGCGACGGCTGGTGCGAGATCGACAGCAGCGTGAAGGTGACGTTCGGCTCGCAGCGGTCCAGTCCGTAGGAGCGGCACACCGCGAACATCGCGGCCTCCACGTCCTCGGCGCCCTCACCGCCGGCCAGCAGCAGCTCCCCGATACGCAGGGTCAGGTCGAGCACGCGCGGGACGGCCGGGCCCTCCTCCTCCACCCGCTGCACCGGCTCCGGCGCGGGCCGCTCGGCGACCGGCATGCGCAGCATCGTGCGCATCCGGTCCTGCCAGGGCGCGTCCTTGACCAGGCTGACCAGCGGAACGCCGGCGGCCGGGGTGAAGGCCGTCGGGGCGTCCTTGGCACTGTAGGTGCGCGGCGGGCTGAACGCCGACCCCTCCGGCTCGGCACTCGGCGGCTGAGGCGTCTGGAGACCCTCCGGCAGGGCGAACTCCGAGGTGGTCTCCGGCTCACCACCGCCCTCGGGGACCTCGATGCCCGCGGGAATGGCGAACTCGGACGTGATCTCCGGGTCGTACCGCGCCTCGTCCGACCGGGGCTTGCGGTCCTCCGCCTCCGTCACCTCGCACCGCTCCCTGAACGTCACCTTTCGCTGGCCTCAGTATGCGCACAAACACGCGAACGGCCGCCCGGTCTCCTATATGAGACCGCGCGGCCGATCACTTTCGGCGCACGCACCGCAACCATCAATTGCGCAACCACGACGGTGAGCAACCAGGTCCGCGAGAGCGGCGCCGGTTTAGGCGCAAAGAGAGGCGCTCAGTGGCCGCCCTGCTCCTCGAAGCGCTTGTACGACCGCTCGATCTCCGCCTCGGCGTCGGTGCGGCCCACCCAGTTGGCGCCCTCGACCGACTTGCCGGGCTCCAGGTCCTTGTACACCTCGAAGAAGTGCTGGATCTCCAGGCGGTCGAACTCCGACACGTGGTGGATGTCGCGCAGGTGCTCCACGCGCGGGTCGGTGGCCGGAACGCACAGCAGCTTGTCGTCGCCGCCCGCCTCGTCCGTCATGCGGAACATGCCGATCGCACGGCACTTGATCAGGCAGCCCGGGAAGGTCGGCTCGTCCAGGATGACCAGCGCGTCCAGCGGGTCGCCGTCCTCGCCGAGGGTGTTCTCGACGAAGCCGTAGTCGGTCGGGTAGGCGGTCGAGGTGAAGAGGCGACGGTCCAGGCGGATCCGACCGGTCTCGTGGTCCACCTCGTACTTGTTGCGCGAACCCTTCGGGATCTCGATCGTGACGTCGAACTCCACCGGTGGCTCCTCCATGATCAGCACATAGTTCTGGTGATTAAGTGTCCCTCACGCAGGTGTGTGATCGCGAAAGGGGCTGGTGGTCGTGCCAGAGCTGAGGCCTTGGCGGGCCGCGAGACCGCGGGTGGAGCGGATCGCGAACGCCGTACGACCGCGTCTGGCGCGGGCCGGGGCGGCCGCGAGGCCGCGGATCGCGCGGTTGACGCGGGCCCTGCACCTGCCGCGGCCACGGGCCGTGAAGACCTGGCAGTACACCGCGGGCGCCGCCACCGCCGGACTGGCGCTGGCCGCCGGTGTGGTGACCGCCGCCGGTCCCTGGGACGCCGACGGCCAGCGTACGGCCGAGCGGGACCGGGCCGCCGCCCTGGAGCGGACAGGTGGCGCAGATCACGGCCGGTCCGCGACCGCGGGCGAGCCCCGGCCCGCGCCGAGCGCCGGACCGGTCCTGGTGGGCCTGGACGGCCGGACGGGCGCCGTCGGCACCAAGGAGGCCCCACCGCGCGGCAAGCCCCTCTCCGACGTCCTGGCGCCCCTCCTGGGCGTCTCCGCGCTGGGTGGCACCCACGCGGCCGCCGTCGTCGACGTGGCCAGCGGCAAGCGCCTGTACGGCACCGACGCCGGCAAGGCCCTCACCCCCGCCTCCACCACCAAGATCGCCACCGCCGTCGCCGCGCTGTCCGCCCTGGGCCCCGACCACCGCTTCACCACCCGCGCCGCCCTCGAACCCGACACCGGCGAACTCGTCCTGGTCGGCGGCGGCGACCCCACCCTCACCGCCCGCAGGAACACCGACGGCTGGGCAGGCCTGCGGGACCTGGCGGCGAACACCGCGCAGGCGCTCCACAAGCGCGGCATCCGCAAGGTCACGCTCTCCTACGACACGACCCTGTACTCCGGCCCCGCCCTGCACCCCATCGGCGTCAACGACAACCTCGCGCCGGTCAGCGCCCTGATCGCCGACGAGGGCCGCACCGACGGCTCCAGCAGCGGTCCGGCGCCCCGCGTGAGCGACCCCGCGAAGGACGCGGCGACCAAGTTCGCGGGCTTCCTGAAGGACGCGGGCATCACCAGCACACCGCCCGGCCCCTCCAAGGCCAGCACGCGCGCGCAGACCCTCGCCACGGTCTCCTCGCCTCCGTTGTCCGACGTGGTCGAGCGCATGCTGACCAACAGCGACAACGACATCGCCGAGGCCCTGGCCCGCCAGACGGCCCTCACCAGCGGCGAACCCGGCAGCTTCGACGGCGGTGCCCAGGCGATCTCCGCCCGGCTGACCAAGCTGGGCCTGCCGATGTCCGGAGCCTCCTTCCACGACGGCAGCGGCCTCGACCGCGACGACCGGCTCACCCCGGACCTCCTCACCGCCCTCCTGGTCACGGCCGGCGACCCCGGCCGCCCCGGCCTGCGCCCCGTCCTCACCGGCCTGCCCGTGGCCGGCTTCACCGGCACCCTGGCCGACCGCTACACCGACAGCGCGGCAGGCGTCGTACGCGCCAAGACCGGAACCCTGACCGGTGTGAACACCCTCGCCGGCACGGTCGTCGACGCCGACGGCCGTCTCCTGGCCTTCGCCTTCATGGCCTCCGGCACGACGGACCCTCTTCAGGCCGAGTCGGCTCTGGACAAGACGGCCACGGCGCTGGCGGGGTGCGGCTGCAGCTGAACCGCCGCGCGCCTGCGCCCCACAGGGCGCAGGCGGCGGGCACGGCCGACGGCACCGGGTGCCCACCCGACGCCCCGGCCCCTCCCGATCCTCATGGCCTGCCCCGAGCGGGAGCGGTCCCGTACGGTTGACGACATGACTGGCTTCGGTGGCACCACATCTCCCGGGATGGTCGACTGGAACCTCGCGGTGGCGACCGCGACACGGCTCGTACGGCCGGGCCCCGACGTCAGCCGCGACGAGGCACGCGCCGTCGTCGCGGAGCTGCGCCGGCACGCGAAAGCCTCGGAGGAACACGTCCGGGGCTTCACTCGTATGGGCACCGACGACCTCCACGGCACCCCCGTCCTGGTGGTCGACCGCCCCGGCTGGGTACGGGCCAACGTCGCCGGTTTCCGGGAGATCCTCCGGCCGCTCCTGGAGAAGATGCAGGAACGGCGCGCCGGCAGCCCGGGCAGCGCGGTCCTCGGCACCGTCGGCGGCAAGGTCACAGGCGTGGAACTCGGCATGCTGCTGTCGTTTTTGTCCTCCCGTGTCCTCGGCCAGTACGAGACCTTCGCCCCGGCCACCCGTGACCTGCCCGCCGGGGAGAACGGCGGCGGTCGGCTCCTGCTCGTCGCGCCGAACATCGTCCACGTCGAGCGCGAACTCGACGTCGAGCCGCACGACTTCCGCCTGTGGGTGTGCCTGCACGAGGAGACCCACCGCACCCAGTTCACGGCCGTGCCCTGGCTGCGCGACCATCTGGAGGGCGAAATCCAGTCGTTCTTGGCCGAGACCGACGTCGACCCGATGACCTTCCTGGAGCGCATCAGGGAAGCCGCCCAGTCCCTCGCCGGAGGCCGCCCCGAGGGTGAGGAGGAGGACGGCGGCCGCTCCTTCGTGGAGCTGGTGCAGACCCCCGCCCAGCGCGAGATCCTGGCCCGCCTCACCGCCGTGATGTCCCTGCTGGAGGGCCACGCCGACTACGTCATGGACGGCGTCGGCCCCAGCGTCGTACCGACCGTGGCGGAGATCCGCGAGAAGTTCCAGCAGCGCCGCGCCAAGGGCGCCTCCCGCCTCGACCTCGCACTGCGCAAGCTGCTGGGTCTGGATGCCAAACTGAGGCAGTACCGGGACGGCGAACGGTTCGTACGGGCCGTCGTCGAGCAGGTCGGCACCGACGGCTTCAACCGCGTGTGGACCTCGCCCAACACCCTGCCCACCAAGGCGGAGATCGCCAAACCGGCGGACTGGGTCGCGCGGGTGCACCGCAAGGCCGAGTCGTGAACGGCATGGACACGTCGTGAATCGAATCCGGCCGACGGCAGGCGAACGCCCCTCCAATCACCCGTCCGAGGGACCGTGGGTCATGCGTAGGCGTGCAATGCTCGGGGAACCGCCCGCTTCTGTCACCATCTACACACTCTGAGTGACCGGCTCGGGCTCACCCCCCGAAAACTTCATGAAGGGAACCGGACATGGGTCCCCATCCTGCGGTCGCGGCGATACGCCTGGCGGTCCGCCGCGTCCTGAACGACATCCTCAACGACCACCGCGCCTCCAGCGGCCCCGGCCGACAGGCCTCGGGCGAGCCCGGCCGGCAGGCCTTCGGCGCGCACCCGGACCGGACGGCCGAGCGGCTCCCCTCCCCGCTCGTGCTCGTCGCGTGCTCCGGCGGCGCCGACTCCATGGCCCTCGCCTCCGCCCTCGCCTTCGAAGCGCCCAAGCTCGGCATCCGCGCCGGAGGCGTCACCGTCGACCACGGCCTCCAGCCCGGCTCCGACCTCCGCGCCGACGAGGTCGTCCTGCGCCTGCGCGAACTCGGCCTCGACCCGGTCGAGTCCGTCGCCGTGAGTGTCGGCCGCGACGGCGGACCCGAAGCCGCCGCCCGCGACGCCCGCTACGCCGCCCTCGACGCCCTCGCCGAACGCCACGGCGCCACCGCGGTCCTGCTCGGCCACACCCGCGACGACCAGGCCGAAACCGTCCTGCTCGGCCTCGCCCGCGGCTCCGGCATCCGCTCCCTGTCCGGCATGGCCGCGGTCTCGGGGGCCGGCGGCCGTTACCGCCGCCCCTTCCTGGCACTCGACCGGCAGACCGCCCGCAAGGCCTGCATGGTCCAGTCCCTCCCCGTCTGGGACGATCCTCACAACGCCGACCCCGCCTACACCCGCTCCCGGCTGCGGCACGAGGGCTTGCCCGCCCTGGAGAAGGCCCTCGGCAAAGGAGTCGTGGAGGCGCTCGCCCGCACCGCCCAGCTCTCCCGCGACGACGCCGACGCCCTCGACGCCTGGGCCAGCCAGGCCGAGGCCTCTGTGCGCGATGCCGCAGGTCAGCTGGAGTGCACCAAGCTCTGCGTCCTCCCGCCCGCCGTCCGCCGCCGCATCCTGCGCCGCGCCGCCATCGAGGCCGGCGCCCCGGCCGGTTCGCTGTTCGCCCGTCACATCGAGGAAGTCGACCGCCTGATCACCGGCTGGCGCGGTCAGGGAGCCATCAATCTCCCGGGCAAAGTCGTCGCCCAGCGGCAGGGTGGCAGACTGGTGATTCGGCAAGGCTGAATCCTCACCCCCACGAGGGGTGAGCGGCCGGTGGGACGACCGAAAGTGATGCGGGTGGACGCGAAAGACATGGGTGCCGACCTCCAGCAGGTGCTCATCACCAAGGAAGAGATCGACGCGAAGCTGGCCGAGCTGGCCGCGAAGATCGACGCGGAGTACGCGGGCAAGGACCTGCTCATCGTGGGCGTCCTCAAGGGTGCCGTGATGGTCATGGCGGACCTCGCCCGGGCGCTGTCCACCCCCGTCACCATGGACTGGATGGCCGTGTCCTCCTACGGCGCGGGCACCCAGTCCTCCGGTGTCGTGCGGATCCTCAAGGACCTCGACACCGACATCAAGGGCAAGCACGTCCTGATCGTCGAGGACATCATCGACTCCGGCCTGACCCTGTCCTGGCTGATCAACAACCTCGGCTCCCGCGAGCCCGCGTCCCTGAAGGTGTGCACGCTGCTGCGCAAGCCGGACGCCGCGAAGGTCGCCATCGACGTCGAGTGGGTCGGCTTCGACATCCCGAACGAGTTCGTCGTCGGCTACGGCCTCGACTACGCCGAGAAGTACCGGAACCTGCCGTTCGTCGGTACGCTCGCGCCCCACGTCTACGGCGGCTGAGCCGGACCGAGGTGGTGTGAGCCACTCGGCCCAAGCCTTGTAGGACGATCGGGAACCCCGGCGGGTTCCGCGCCGTTGAAGCATGCAAAGACGGGTTTCCCAGCCCCTCGAAGCAGGCTTCGTGCGGCTTCGGACCACCGCGCTGGGGTACCGTCAGAAGAACTGTCTTATCAAACTCACTATGGCAGGAGGGACGGGGCGGCACCGCTCCGTATGGATGGACGTGAAGCGATACTTCCGTGGGCCGGTCATGTGGATCGTGCTGGCCGTCCTTGCCGTGGTCGTGTTGATGCAGGTCGTCGGCTCGTCCGGCGGCTACAAGACGGTGGACACCGGCCAGGTCGTCGCGGCGATCAATGACAACAGGGTCCAGTCGGCCAAGCTCACCACCGGCGACGAGCAGACCATCAAGGTCACCCTCAAGGACGGCCAGAAGGTCGACGGCAGCTCGAAGATCCAGGCGAGCTACATCGGCGACCAGGGCGTGACCATCGCCAGCTCGCTGCAGACCAAGTACGAGCAGAAGCGGATCCCGGACGGCTACACGGTCTCGCCGTCCAAGCAGAACCCGTTCGTCGGCGTCCTGCTCTCCCTGCTTCCCTTCGTTCTCATCGTGGTCGTGTTCCTGTTCCTGATGAACCAGATGCAGGGCGGCGGCTCCCGGGTGATGAACTTCGGCAAGTCCAAGGCCAAGCTCATCACCAAGGACACCCCGAAGACGACCTTCGCCGACGTCGCCGGCTGCGACGAGGCCGTCGAGGAGCTCCACGAGATCAAGGAGTTCCTGCAGGAGCCGGCCAAGTTCCAGGCCGTCGGCGCCAAGATCCCCAAGGGCGTGCTGCTCTACGGCCGTCCGGGTACCGGTAAGACCCTGCTCGCGCGTGCCGTCGCGGGCGAGGCAGGGGTGCCCTTCTACTCGATCTCCGGCTCCGACTTCGTCGAGATGTTCGTCGGTGTCGGCGCCTCCCGAGTCCGTGACCTGTTCGAGCAGGCCAAGGCGAACGCTCCGGCGATCGTCTTCGTCGACGAGATCGACGCGGTCGGCCGTCACCGCGGCGCCGGCCTCGGCGGTGGTCACGACGAGCGCGAGCAGACCCTGAACCAGCTGCTCGTCGAGATGGACGGCTTCGACGTCAAGGGCGGCGTGATCCTCATCGCCGCCACGAACCGCCCGGACATCCTCGACCCGGCGCTGCTGCGCCCCGGTCGCTTCGACCGCCAGATCGCGGTCGACCCGCCGGACCTGCAGGGCCGTCTGGAGATCCTCAAGGTCCACCAGAAGGGCAAGCCGGTCGCGCCCGACGTCGACCTGTCCGCCGTCGCCCGCCGCACTCCCGGCATGACCGGTGCCGACCTGGCGAACGTCCTCAACGAGGCGGCGCTGCTGACCGCCCGCGGCGACCAGAAGCTGATCGACAACAGGGCGCTGGACGAGGCGATCGACCGCGTGGTCGCGGGCCCGCAGAAGCGGACCCGGATCATGTCGGACAAGGAGAAGAAGATCACCGCGTACCACGAGGGCGGTCACGCCCTGGTCGCGGCGGCCTCGCCGAACTCCGACCCGGTCCACAAGATCACGATCCTGTCCCGCGGCCGTGCCCTCGGCTACACGATGGTCCTGCCCGACGAGGACAAGTACTCGACCACGCGCAACGAGATGCTCGACCAGCTTGCCTACATGCTGGGTGGTCGCGCCGCCGAGGAACTGGTCTTCCACGACCCGACCACCGGCGCCGCGAACGACATCGAGAAGGCCACCAACCTGGCCCGTGCGATGGTCACGCAGTACGGCATGACCGAGCGGCTCGGCGCCATCAAGTTCGGCGGCGACAACAGCGAGCCCTTCCTCGGACGTGAGATGGCTCACCAGCGCGACTACTCGGAAGAGGTCGCCGCGCTGGTCGACGAAGAGGTCAAGAAGCTCATCGAGACCGCGCACAACGAGGCCTGGGAGATCCTGGTCGAGAACCGCGACGTGCTCGATCAGCTCGTCCTTCACCTGCTGGAGAAGGAGACCCTGGGCAAGGAGGAGATCGCCGAGATCTTCGCCCCGATCGTCAAGCGCCCGCCGCGGCCCGCCTGGACCGGCTCCTCCCGCCGCACCCCGTCCACCCGCCCGCCGGTGCTCTCCCCGAAGGAGCTCGCACTGACGAACGGCGCGAACGGCGCGACGGCCGCGATCAGCACGGCCAAGTCCACCGCCGCCGAGCCGACCCCGGTGACGGACCAGACCCCGGAGGACCGCCCGGAGAACTGATCGGGTTTCGGCCAACCCGGCCGGAATGAATGCCGCGCCCCCCAGGTTTTAGCCTGGGGGGCGCGGCATTTTCGTATGCCCGCGGGCAGGACGTAGAGGAACGAGGCAACAGATGACCGACCCCGTGACGCTGGCCGGTGAAGGCTTGATCGGCGAGTTCGACGAGAAGCGCGCCGAGAACGCCGTTCGCGAACTCCTGATCGCGGTCGGTGAGGACCCCGATCGGGAGGGGCTCAGGGAAACGCCGGCTCGAGTGGCGCGGGCGTACCGGGAACTGCTGGCGGGGCTGTGGCAGGAGCCCGAGGACGTTCTGACGACGACGTTCGATCTCGGGCACGATGAGATGGTCCTGGTGAGGGACATCGAGATCGTGTCGCTCTGCGAGCATCATTTGCTGCCATTTCATGGCGTAGCTCACGTTGGTTATATTCCGGCTGAAACAGGCAAAATTACCGGCCTTTCGAAGCTCGCGCGCCTGGTCGAGGTCTTCGCGCGTCGCCCGCAGGTGCAGGAACGACTCACCACCCAGATCGCGGATTCCCTCATGCGGATCCTCGAGGCGAGGGGCGCGATCGTGGTCATCGAGGCCGAGCACATGTGCATGTCCGTGCGGGGCATCCGCAAGCCCGGCGCCAAGACCACCACGTCGGCGGTCCGCGGTCAGCTCCGCGATGCCACGACCCGCGCCGAGGCGATGAGTCTGATACTGGCGAAGTGACCTCGTCGGCCTCGTCGGTGACTGAAACCGGCGGTCATGCCGCCGGTTCTGCTCCCGGGGGCTTCTGGTCCTCGTCCTCCGGGAGCTTGCACACCCGCTCCAGGAACAGGGCCGCCGCTATGACACCGATGCCGGCCAGGACCGAGAAACCGGCGTAGAAGGCCTGGTCGCGGCGGGCGGGGATGTCGAGGAGTTCCAGCAGAAAGACGCCCGTGCCGCCGTACATGCCGGCGACGAGGGCGGCGACCAGGGCGCTCGCCTGGCCGAAGACCACCGCGCGGGCGGCCATCAGGGGGTCGACGCCCTTCGCGCCGGGCCGGCGCTCGCGCTGGGCCTTGAGACGGGCCCGCAGCGAGAGCGCCGTGGCGAGCAGGACTCCTGCGATCAGGGCGAGCACGATGGGGGCGGCCAGGGGGACGCTGGGGAGGGTCCCGATCGAGTTCCAGAGGCGGGCGCCCGCCCAGGACAGGATCCCGGCCACGACGAACACGCCCGCCAGCACCCTGATGCGCAGCTCTCTCACGGTGTCCCTTCAGCTCCCCCGGACCGGTCCGGACTGCGGTCGTCTCGGCCTTGTCGGTGGAGACGTCTTGACCTTAACGACTACTCGGGCAGTCGGAGTTCCAGGTCCTCGCGGGGTTCGACGCCCGTACGGGTGACGGCCGACAGCAGTTCGGCCACCCTGCCGCGGCCGGGCAGCTGGGCCTGCGGGTCCACGTCGTGCCAGGGCGCGAGCACGAAGGCGCGCTCATGCGCGCGCGGGTGGGGCAGGGTGAGCTGGGGGTCGTCGGAGGTGATGTCGGCGTAGGCGACGATGTCGACGTCCAGGGTGCGTGGGCCCCAGTGCTCGTCGCGGACGCGTTTGTACGCCTCCTCGATGGCGTGGGCCCGCTCCAGGAGGGAGGCCGGGGGCAGGGTCGTCTTGAGGAGCACGACCGCGTTGAAGTACGACGGCTGGCTGCCGGGTGCCACGCCCCAGGGCTCGGTCTCGTACACCGGGGAGACGGCCTTCACGCGGACGCCGGGGGTGTCCTCCAGCGCGTCGACGGCGCCCTGGAGGGTCTCCAGGCGGTTGCCGAGGTTGGCGCCGATGGAGATGACGGCCCACTTGGGGTTCTGCAGGGTCGTGTCGGCGGCGTCGACCTTCTCGACGACGGAGGCGGGCACCGGCTGGACGGTCGGGTCGCTGTGACCCTGGAGGAACGGTCGGGTCATACTCGGCTCCGGGTGATGGTGACGGTCACGTCGTCGAAGGGGACGGTGATCGGTGCGTCCGGCTTGTGGACGCAGACCTCGACCTCCTGGACCCCTTCGTGCTTCAGGCAGGTCTGGGCGATCCGCTCGGCGAGGGTCTCGATGAGATCCACCGGCTCACCCTCGACCACGGCCGCGACCTCCTCGGCCACGATGCCGTAGTGGACGGTCTTCGCCAGGTCGTCGTCTGCCGCCGCCGGCCGGGTGTCCAGCCCCAGGACGAGGTCCACGATGAAGGTCTGGCCCTCCTCGCGCTCCTTGGGGAACACACCGTGGTGCCCGCGGGCCTTGAGGCCGCGCAGCGCGACACGATCCACGCGAATCACTCCTGCAATCGTCGGGAAGGACCGGTCCGTACCACGTGCGGGCGGCACACCGGCCACTGACGAATCTACCTGCGGCCACTGACAAAGCCGGGTTGCGGGGCCGTGGCCCCGGGCCGGTACCACGAGGGTTCATCTCGCGTTTCCCCGGGAAAACCCGGCGCTGTCATGGGGTGGTAGCGGCTCCTACCCCGGGGTAGGTGATTCCAACCACTTCTTGCTCCGGTGGAGGCGTCCGCCCGCTCACGCGAGGGGTCCGTCGTCCGGATTCACGCCGTCGACGCCGGGCTCGCCGTCCTCCTCGTCACTCTCCGCCAGCACGGGGGAGGCGTGGTGCGACCAGAGCTTCCAGCCCGCCGGTGTGCGCCGGAACACGTTCGTGGCGACGACGAGCTGGCCGACCAGTGGTCCCAGTTCCGCGCCGTCCTCGGGCGCGGGGCCGCCGCTGAGGATGTTCTCGGTGCAGGTGACGAGTGCGGTGTCGCCGGTGACGGAGACGTGCACGTCGGTGAGGAAGAACTGGATGTAGTCGGTGTTGGCCATGATCAGGGCGTACGACCTGAGGACCTCGCCGCGGCCGGTGAGCACCGGCCAGCCGGGGTGCACGCAGGAGATCACGCCGGTGTCCGCCGGGTCGTGGTACTCCTCGTCCACGCCCAGGTCGGCGGGGGTGAGCCAGAGGGAGGACAGCTCCTCGAAGTCACCGCGTTCCATCGCCTCGTAGAAGGCGGTGTTGGCGGCCTCCACCTGCTCGACATCGGTATGAGGGGCGCTCACCGGGCTCCTTCCGCCCCTCGCCAGCCACTGGCGCCGGCCGCGCGCCCACTGCCGCACGCCCCGGGCTCGCCCACGGCGCTCGGCGTGTTGTCCGCGTCACGCGCCGCGTGCTCGCCCTCCGCGCCGGGCACGACCGTCGCACGCGCCCCACGTTCGCTTCCCGCCTCCGGCGCTGAGCCTGCCGTACGCGCCCCCTCCACGGCCCGTGCGACCCGCACCGCATCCGCGGTGGCGCGTACCTCGTGCACGCGCACCGCCCACGCGCCGGAGTGCGCCGCGAGTGCGGAGACGGCGGCCGTGGCGGCGTCGCGCTCCCGGGCCGGCGGGGGCGCGCCCTCCGGCCCCGCGAGGACCCGGCCGAGGAACCGCTTGCGGGAGGCGGCCACGAGCAGCGGGTGGCCGAGGGCGCGCAGGCGGTCGAGGTGGGCGAGGAGGACGAGGTCGTGCTCGGCCTCCTTGGAGAAGCCGAGGCCGGGGTCGACGACGATCCGGTCGGGGGCGATGCCGCCGGCCAGAACGGCCTCCACGCGCGCGTGCAGTTCATCCACGACCTCGGTCACGACGTCCTCGTAGACGCCCCTGACGCCGGCGCCCTGGAGGAAGCCGCGCCAGTGCATGACGACGAACGGGGCGCCCGCGTCGGCGACCACCGGGATCATCGCGGGGTCGGCGAGGCCGCCGCTGACGTCGTTGACGAGGGCGGCGCCGGCCGCGAGGGACTGTTCGGCGACGGAGGCGCGCATGGTGTCGACGGAGACGACGACGCCTTCGGAGGCGAGGCCTCGGACGACCGGGATGACCCGCCGCAGTTCCTCGGCCTCGTCCACGCGTGTGGCGCCGGGGCGGGTGGACTCGCCGCCGACGTCGACCAGGTCCGCGCCCTCGGCGACGAGGTCCAGGCCGTGCTTGACGGCGGCGGTCGTGTCGAACCAGCGGCCGCCGTCGGAGAAGGAATCGGGGGTCACGTTGACGACACCCATGACCGCGCACCGGTCCCATACCGGAAGGCCGGCGACCCGGCCGCGCCCGCTGAGGTTGTTCATACGTTCAGCGTAGGCCCCGGAGGACGCCGGGCAGGTGCGGCGGCCCGGGCGGGAGCCCCGTGCTGGAGGGGGCGGGGCTCCCGCCCGGGCCCGTCCTCGGCCGCACCGCTCGGTCCCGCGGCCCTCACGCCGTCCCGCGGCGCGCGGGCCGTACGGACGTGTGGCGCGCGGGCCGTACGGACGTCCGGCGCTCGGGCCGCACGGACCCGTGGTGCTCAGGCCAGGTGCTCAGGCCGCGCGGACGTCCCGTTCCGCCATGGCGTGCGCGCAGGGGCGCTCGGCGGCCGCCCTGCGCCGGCGCAGGAAGCGCGGGAGCGGCAGGGCGAGGTTGACGAAGCCCTCCGCCTGCATGGCGGCGAAGCCGATGCGGGGCAGGTCGGCGCTGTTGCGGTAGACCACGAAGCGGGGTTCCCAGCGCGGCTGGAACTTGGCGTTGAACTTGTACAGCGACTCGATCTGGAACCAGCGCGAGAGGAACACCAGCAGCCCGCGCCAGGCGCGCAGCACCGGGCCGGCACCGATCTTCTCGCCGCGCGCGAGGGCGGAGCGGAACATCGCGAAGTTCAGCGAGACGCGGGCGATGCCGAACTTCGGGGCGGCCTGGAGGGCGGCGACGATCAGCAGCTCGTTCATGCCGGGGTCCGCGCTGCGGTCGCGGCGCATCAGGTCCAGCGAGGCGCCGTCCGTGCCCCAGGGGACGAAGTGCAGAACCGCCTTCAGGTCGCCGTACTCGCCGGGCTCGTCGTCCTGCTTGTGGGCGGTGGCGATCAGGCAGTCGCCGTCGGCGGGGTCGCCGACGCGGCCGAGCGCCATGGAGAAGCCGCGCTCGGTGTCGGTGCCGCGCCAGTCCTCCGCCGCCCGGCGGATGCGCTCCAGTTCGGCGTCGCCGAGGTCACGGATGCGCCGTACTCGGGTTTCGTAGCCGGCTCGCTCGATGCGCTTGACCATTTGGCGTACGTTGCGCATCGCGCGTCCGGCGAGCGAGAAATCCGCGACGTCCACCACCGCCTCGTCGCCCAGCTCGAGGGCGTCCAGGCCGGTCTCACGGGTCCACACCTCGCCACCCGTCTCCGAGCAGCCCATGACGGCGGGTGTCCAGGAGTGCGCCGTGGCCTCGTCCATGAAGCGCTCGATGGCGCCCGGCCAGGCCTCGACGTCGCCGATCGGGTCGCCGCTGGCGAGCATCACGCCGGAGACGACGCGGTAGGTGACCGCCGCCTTGCCGCTGGGCGAGAAGACGACCGCCTTGTCGCGGCGCAGCGCGAAGTGGCCGAGCGAGTCGCGTCCGCCATGCTTCTCCAGCAGGGCCCGCAGGCGGGACTCGTCCTCCTCGGTGAGGCGGGCGGCCGGGTGCTCGGGGCGGAAGGCCAGGTAGATGGTGGTGGCGGCGGTGATCCAGCCGAGGGCGCCGAGGGAGAAGGCGACGGTCCAGGACGTGTTGCCCTGGTAGTCGACCGGGCCCTCGAAGCCGAACAGGCCGTAGACGACGTGCGTCAGCCGGTCGGCCAGGCTCGGATCGCCGATCGTCCGGTGCGGGTGGACGCTGACGATGATGAGTCCGAGGACGAGGGAACCGGCGCTCATGAGTACGAAGTTGGTAAGAGCCCGCCACCTGCTGCGCGGGTCCGGCAGGGCCGCGAACTGGTCACGATGGAGCAGAAGCGGCACGAGCAGGGCCACCGCGATGAGCGCGCCGACGACCGAGTGCCGGTACGCGAACTGCGCCACCGCGCCGGCCGGCAGCAGCGCGACCGCGGCCCGCCACGCCCGGCGCTTGCGCCGTTTGAGCCCGTGCGCGAGCAGCAGCAACAGCACGCCGGAGCTCAGCGAGAGGGCGGCCGCGAAGGGTCCGAACGAGCCCGGCAGCACCTCCGCGATGGCGTGCATACGGCTGTGACGGAAGCGCGGGAACACGCCCGCCGCAATGTCCAGGACGCCCACGAGGGTGGCCGCCCTGCCGACGAGAACGGGGACGGCCTCGGGGCGCGGGCCGCGCAGTATGCGCCGCGCCCGGCCTGATCGGCTCGGAACCTCGCCCGACATTTCCCCATCTATCCTGACAGACATCGCATCCCGTAGTTCTGCGAGAGACCTTGAACCCGGGCCCGATCGGGCATCCGGCGACATTGCGCCCTCTAGGACGGTGTCTCGGGGGGAGAGGTTCACTCCCCACCGGAAAGTCGGGTCAAAGGCCAAGGAAAGCCCCGGGCAAGCCTTCGCAACGCAGCGTGGGCGGCGCCGGGCGGAAAGTGCAGGCAGGAAACAGCCCATGGGACTCACGAGCAACAAAGTGCTGATGCTGGCGATCGTCCTCGCCGTGCTGCTGTTCGTCTGCACGGTGTGGTGGTGGCCACGGCTGGCCAGGCAGAGCTGGCGGGCCGTCAGCGGGCGGGTCGGCCTGCTGCTCACCACCCAGCTGGCACTCTTCGCCTCGGTGGGCCTCGCCGC